>CAZXMB010000071.1:0-15150 GCA_964641715.1 uncultured Syntrophaceae bacterium | reverse complement strand
TACAGGCTTTGGGGAACTTGCTGTATTTGAAAATGAACGCCTGGTTGAAGAGGTGAAGTTCCGAAGGCTTCTTCAATGGCCCGATAGGCATATTCACATGGTTCGTGTCTTTTGCAATCTCCGGAAAATCTTTCTTGGCAGCCGCATAGATGCTGATGCCATTGGTGGTTACAGAGATCTCTCCGGCATGCCATCGGCTCGAGGACCCTCTGCCGCTATAACCACGAGAATTCGAATCTTTCTTTCCCGAACCAGTCGATCAAAGAGAGAACTCTGGCTAAGCTTTTGAAGCCCATTTTCTCCCCGGAAGCTCTCCGGGAAATTATAAGAGAGGGTTTTAAGAAGATCTTCTTTAGCCAATCTCTGTTTCAATTTCCTCAGGACGGCCTCACCACCCAAAAGCTCTTTCTGGACAGCCTCCTGGCCTTGATAGAAGACGGCAAAATAGATTTTATCATTAAATGAATGAATCGCCTCTTCTTCCAGTCCGGCCAATTTAAAAATGGCACTCCTGCAGAAATTTCCATGGATTTCCACAATACCACTGCGACTTCTGAGAGGAGAGGCGTGGAGGATATGATTGTTGGCTTCCTTTGCCTTTCTAATTCTCTCAAGCCACCTTCCATCAACCGTATCTGCATCCTTTGCGAGATCCATTCGAAAAAGTACCTTCATGAGTGTATCGATGCCTGAGCTTTTTCCCTCAGAAATCTCCTTGGCGAGAGTCAGTACATCCTTATTCCTAATCGCATCGGACTTCATCAATAGGGGTGTTTTCGTTCCAATGTTTGCTATCTCTTGGGGAGTAATGGAAATACCCAGCGAGGAAGCTATGTAAGGAAAATGAAGTACCCAATTGGTGGACCCCCCGACAGCGCTCCAAACAACAATGGCATTCTTAAGATTCTGACGGACCAGTGGCGCGACAGATTTTTCAGAAACCTCTCCTTTAAACAAATTCAGAAGGATTTCCACGGCTGAGTCAATCTGGGCCTGATTATGGGGTCGGTCAAGCAATTCCATTCCTGAAGGAACGAGGCCGAGGCCTGCCAGAACAAATTTACTCGTACACCCTGTTCCAAGAGAGGTAAAGGCACATGTGCCGCTCTTAATACAGCAGTACTTCACGATCTCGAACTTAAGATCATCTCCTTTCTTTTCACCAATGTTCCCCTGGGCTATGAGTGTATCGATCAGCTTTTGATACATAGCGTAGTTATTGCATTTTAATTTCATTTTGAGAAGATCGGAGATCTCTTTTTTGATGGCCTGCTCTTTAACACCTCTCCGGATCTCCATAAACTCCTCTTTAAGGTAGGAGGGCAGGTAACGGTCAGGCATGAGGTGAGCGGGAAGAAAGACTGCATAGAAGGGCTTCATCCCCTTTCTTCTTCGGGCAAGGTCAAGCTGAACGAGCCCTGCGACCTCTCCGGCTGGCCGTTTATCACAACTCGTGAGCACCAGGGCTCCCTGATATCCATGGGCCTCGCACTGAGTAATCACATTGAGGCTCGCAAGGTTTCTGGAGAGGAGGACATAACTCATGCCGATGTGCCCCTGGGTGATCCCATCGCAGACTCCTGGATCGACCATTGGAAATGGAAGAGCATTTCTTCCCCATAGACTCCGGACCGCCTTCCTGACGAATTCCTGATCGGTAACCTGTGCAGGATGGTCCGCTCCACCATGAATGATTGCGATACGAGGGGCTCCGGTCATCAACCGGTTGACGACTTCATCCCGTGTCGTCTTAATCCCTGCAAATCGGAGGACATCCATCATAAAAGGAAGGATCAGGGTGATGGGTTCGGCTTGTTGAATAATGGGATCATTAAAGGACGGATCGTGCATCTTCATCGCTCTTTCTCTCTTTGTATAGATTTAATACTCCGTATAAGCTCCCTTATACGCAGGTGCAGCGGATTGGAGATATCTTTTCAGGACGCCTGATCTTTGAGGGAACTTTGGCATTTTCCAATTCTTTCTCCTTTCGCTCAAGGCCCTATCAACCTTCTCAGGAGTCATTTTTGCGCCCTTTAATCCAATAATCTCTAATCTTCTTTGGGGAATGTCGATCCGGATGAGATCTCCATCCTCGATCAGGGCAATCGGTCCTCCCCGAGCGGCTTCCGGGCAGACATGGCCGATACAAGGGCCTCTTGTGGCTCCGGAATACCTCCCGTCGGTGATCAATGCAGTTGTTTTTGAAAGAACGGGGTCAGTGATCAATGCTTCGGTTGTCGCAAGCATTTCAGGCATTCCCGTTCCTCGAGGACCTTCGTAGCGGATAATGATCACATCTCCTGGCTTGATTCTTTTTTCCAGAATGGCTTTCAAGGCCTCCTCTTCCTGATCGAAGACAGCAGCAGACCCTTCATGGACCATCATCTCCTTGATCACGGCCGAGAATTTCACCACTGCCCCTTCCGGAGCCAGGTTTCCCTTGAGGATGGCAATAGATCCTCTCGGGCTGTTTTGCTTCGCCTCACGAATCACCTCCGTGCGATGAACTTTGTAATTACGGAGCCATCCCTCCGCCCTCTCAAAAAACCCTTCCCGTTTCAGATCTTCCAGATTCTCCTTCAGTGTTTTTCCCGTCACGGTCATCACGTCGAGATCAAGGAGATCCCGGATCTCCCACTGCACTCTGGGCACTCCTCCTGAAAACCAGAGGAGTTCTGTTAAGAAGCTGCCACTCGGTTGAATATTGGTGAGGTAGGGAACGGTCTCATTGGCCTTTTCAAAATCGTCATATGAGATCTCAATATTCAATTCATGGGCAATCGCCGGAAGGTGGATTAAAGCGTTGGTTGATCCTCCAATAGCGGCATGAACCTTAATGGCGTTGAGAAAGGCCTGCCGGTTCAGGACGTCGGAGACCTTGATCCCCCTCTCCGCCAGTTCCAGAACCTTCTGCCCTGCTTTTCGGGCATAGCGGCGGATTTCCTGGAGGGTCGTTGGGACCAGGGCCGAACCGGGGAGGGCCATACCCAAGGCTTCCGACATACACTGCATCGTGCTGGCGGTCCCCATGAACTGGCAGGCTCCGCAGCTCGGGTCACATGAAAGAATGGAGGATCTCATCTCCTCTTTTGAAAATCTCTTCAGTTTATATCCCGAGGTCATCTCACCGCTTTTGACGGAGCTGGTCATATCCGGTCCAATCCGTGCACTTCCACCGGGGAGATGGAGGGCGGGGACATTGATCCTGGCAGAGGCCATCAGATGAGCGGGAATGGCTTTATCGCAAGAGGAGACAAGGACCATACCATCCCATGGAAGAACAGAGGCATGGACCTCCACCATCTCGCAGATGATCTCCCGGGAGAGGAGGATGTAGTTCATCCCATCATGGCCCATCGCCCATCCGTCGCATATATCCGTGATATGAAACTCCGAAGGTTTTCCCCCTTTTTGATAAACGCCCTTCGAGATTTCATGAGAAAGGGAGTCTAAATGAAAACTACCGGGATGGCTATGGCCAAAGACATCATCAATCAGAATCTGAGGCCTCTCCAGATCCTCCTCGACCCAATCCATCCCACATCTCAGGGCGTCGATCTGCTGCCAATTTTCACGAAACTGTTTTGCCTTCTGCTCAATCGCCATGGTTCTCACCTCTCTTAAAGAAAAGAATCGAAAGAATCCTACCAGATATTCTCCTCCAAATCAACGATCTTTATCCGGTTCTAAAAATATGTAGATTTTAACAAAAAATTCTTGTATAGTTGTCAACTATGAAAAAGAAATTTTTTAAAAAAATCATTCTGAACCATCCAAAGGACAATGTGGCCACTGCAAAATCTCCCATACCTCCGGGAACCCTTCTCCCCTTCTTAAAAGAAGGGAGGATCATTGCGAAAGAGTTAATACCCTTTGCTCATAAGATCTCGATCCGGAAAATACCTAAGGGAAGTCCTGTGATCAAATATGGTGAGAGGATCGGCAAAGCAATTCGATCCATTGAACCCGGAGAATTAGTTCATGTCCATAATGTGGTGGGTGAACGAGGAAAAAAAGGGTAAACATTAAAATTGAGGGTAAGGAAGATGAACTTTCTCGGCTTTAAGAGGGCGGACGGAAAGGTGGGGGTCAGAAATCACGTAGTCATCCTTCCTTCCGTGGCCTGTGCCAACGAAGTCTGTAATGCCATTGCCCGGAAAGTGGCAGGGACCATTTCTATTCCCCATCAACATGGTTGTGCCCAGTTGGCTTTTGATGCGGAACAGACAGCGAGGACATTGGCTGGTGTTGGAAAGAATCCCAATGTGGCAGCCGTTCTGGTCATCGGCCTGGGATGCGAGGTGGTTAATTCTCCCATGATTGCATCGAGGATCGCCGAATCCGGGAAACCGGTTAAAAACCTTATCATTCAGGAAGTTGGGGGAAGTCCCAAGACAATAAAAGAGGGAATAAAAATCGCCAGGGAGATGGTCTCTTACGCCTCCCGTCCCAGGAGGGAAAAGGCAAAACCCGATTCATTGATTCTCGGAGTGGAGTGCGGGGGATCGGATGCCTGCTCCGGGCTTTCGGCCAATCCTGCCCTCGGTGTCACGAGTGACCTTCTTGTCAGGGAAGGCGGAACCATCATTCTCTCAGAGACAACCGAGAGCATTGGAGCCGAACACCTCCTGGCGAGAAGGGCGATCAACAAAAAGGTCAGGGAGAAGATTCTAAAAATTGTGAGACGAACGGAGATGCGGGCACTCGATCTCGGTCTCGATATCGGAAAGGCAAATCCGGCTCCGGGGAATTATGAGGGGGGGATCACCACACTCGAAGAGAAATCATTAGGATGTGTGATGAAAGGTGGGACAGGCAAAATCATGGAGGTTCTCGAATATGCCGAGACGCCCACGAAAAAGGGATTGGTCCTCATGGATACACCCGGCCATGATGCCGAATCCGTAACAGGTCTTATCGCCGGAGGTACCCAGATGATCGCCTTCACCACAGGTCGGGGGAATCCATTGGGTTCACCGATTGCTCCGGTGATTAAGATCGCTACCAATTCCCCTCTCTATTCGAAGATGAGGGATAATATGGATATCAATGCCGGTGAGATCATCACCGGGGATAAAACCGTTCAGGAGATCGGCGAAAAAATCTTTCGTGAAGTCTTCAGGGTCGCCAATGGGAAATTGACGAAGAGCGAAATCTGGGGACACCGGGAATTTGCCATCAATCGCATTGGACCATCTTTTTAAAAACATAAATACGAAGCACGAAATCCGAATTTCGAAACAAATTCGAATGACCGAAACAGGAAAACTCACCCTCACCCCAACCCTCTCCCAACAAGGGAGAGGGAGATATAATTTTTTTGGAAAATCGAATTTTGGATTTGTTTCGAGCTTCGATATTCGGATTTCGAATTTAATGAATTAACGATCAAGATTTTGGAAAGGTCCCTATCCGACGAAAACTGTTATGATCAAAACCATACCTAATTTATGTACCGGTTGCAGAATCTGTGAGATCATCTGTTCCTTCGCTCACGAAGGCTCCATCGCACCCAAACAATCCAGAATCCGTATCCAGTCCGCCTGGCCTGAGGAGGAAAGAATCCACCTCTGTCTTGCCTGCGAACCTAAGCCCTGTATCGGTGGTTGCCCGGAAGGAGCCCTATCCTGGGACGGCTATCTCCGAATCGATGAGGAGAAGTGCACCGGTTGCCTCCTCTGCAGGGAAGCCTGCCCTTACGGAGGAATCCAGACGGAGAACTCGAAAAAATTTCCTTTCTTCTGCGATACCTGCCAGGGAGAATTTCAGTGTGTCAAATGGTGTCCGACGAAATCAATCATCAGGACGAAATAGGATGAAAGCGGAGTTCGGTGGCTACGCCGGGAAAATATTAGAAGTCGATCTAACCCAGGGAAGGGTGAAACGAACCTCTTTAGATCCGGACCTGGCAACAAAATACATCGGTGGAAAAGGCCTCGGAGCAAAATACCTTTACGATCATCTCCCCCTGGGATGTGACCCGTTCGGACCTGAAAACCTGTTGATCTTTGCTACCGGCCCCTTAACCGGGACTCTTGCCCCTGGCAGCGGTCGGTGCATCGTTTCGACCAAGAGCCCTGCAACCGGTTTCTGGCTCGATGCCAACTGCGGGGGATCTTTTGGGCCGGAGATGAAGATGGCCGGAATCGATGCGATCGTCATAAAGGGGAAGGCCCCTTCTCCTGTGATGCTTCTGGTTGATGACGAAAAGGTTCAACTCGGGGAGGCGGATTTTCTCTGGAGAAAAGATACCTTTTCAACTCATCGTTGGATTAAGGATAAATTTGGAGAGGAGTCCAGGGTTGCCTGTATTGGTGAGGCGGGAGAGAAGAGGGTTCGTTTTGCGAGTATCATCTCTGAGATGAGGGCCTTTGGGAGAGGCGGTGCAGGTGCCGTGATGGGGTCGAAGAATCTTAAGGCGATTGCCGTCAGAGGGCACTGCCCTATCACGATTGCCTATCCGGAATCCTTCATGAAGGCCTGCCGGGAAGCCTTCAATGAGATAGCCATCCATCCGGACTCAGGAGGAGGCCGTCAGAAATATGGAACGAACACCATCCTTTCCTGTATGAACGAAGCTGGGGTTCATCCGGTAAGGAACTTTCAGAAAGGCATCTTTCATGGCCGCTCCGCTCTGAATGAAGAAGAGATTAGAGAATTTTATGTCAGAAACAAGGCCTGCTATGGATGCCCCATCTATTGCAGCAAAATTTCTAAAGTTAAAGAGGGGAAGTACAAAGGGGCGTTTGTCGAAGGTCCGGAATATGAGAATGTCTGGAGTTTCGGAGCCCATTGCGAAAACGCAGATATCCCATCGATCATCAAGGCTGAATATCTCTGTGACCTTTACGGACTCGATGCCATCTCCACGGGAAATGTGATCGGATTTCTGATGGAGTGCATGGAAAAAGAGGTTCTGGAGGAGTCCGATATCGGCTTCCCTTTGGAATTCGGAGATAATGAAGGGATGATTCGCGCCATTCATCTCATTGGCCGCAGAGAGGGACCGGCCCTTCTCTGGGGAGAGGGAGTCAAAAGAATCGCTCAGGAAGTTGGGAGGGGAGCAGAATCTTTCGCCATCCATGTAAAGGGCCTGGAGATGCCTGCCTATGATCCGAGAGGCTCAACGGGGATGGCCCTGGCCTATGCCACGAGTGACCGAGGGGCCTGTCACCTCCGCTCATGGCCGATTGGAGCAGAGCTCCTTTCTCCGGAGGAACGGATCGATCCCTTTTCCATCGAGTTCAAGGCAGAGTTTGTAAAGAATCAACAGGATCTATTTACGGTCATCAACTCCTCTGTCACGTGCCTCTTCACCATCTTCTCTCTGAGCCTGAGGCACATCGTCCATTTCCTCCACTCCGTGACCGGCATCGAATCCTTCGCCTCTTCTGAGGAAATCCTCCAAAGTGGGGAACGCATCAATAACCTCGTGAGGCTTTTCAATTTAAGGGAAGGCCTGACGAAGGCCGATGATAAACTACCTCAACGTTTCCTCACCGAACCCCTGAAAGACGGACCTGCCCGGGGCCGGTTGGTTGATTTGGAGACCCTGTTGAAAGAATACTATTTTATAAGAGGATGGGATGAGAAAGGAGTGCCAACACCAGAGACATTAAAAAAACTGATGCTTCCTTAAATACGAAGCACGAAATCCGAAATTCGAAACAATTACGAATGACCAAAATTCAAAACTTCAAACTCGATAACGTTTAGGAAATTGAATCATTCGAAATTCGGATTTGTTTCGGATTTCGATATTCGGATTTCGATATTTAGGCAATATAAGGAGCGCCCGATGTTTAAACCCGAAGGAATTTATGTGGCAATGATGACCCCTTTCGAAGACGGGGCGATCAATGAGACCGTGGTCCGGGAGATGGTCGATTTCGCAATTGACAAGGGAGTTCATGGACTCTTCCCCATCAGTTCGGTGGGGGAATTCGTCCACCTCGATCTGGAAGAAAAAGCCTTCCTCATGCGGATTATCCACGATCAAGCCAGGGGAAGAGTTCCGGTTACACCTGGAATTGCTTCCACCCGTCCTAAGGAATGTATTTTCCTCGCCCGGAAAGCTCAGGAGATTGGCTGCGAAGCTGTCGTCGTCGCTCCCCCCTACTATTACCCCATCAGTCAGGAGAATATGGAGCGCCATTTTGAGACGATCAGCGATGCCGTCGATATCCCTGTCATCCTTTACAATATCCCCCTCTTCGCCACTCCGATCAGTTATGATGTGGTCAAACGTCTCTCCCGGAAGAAGAATGTCGTGGCCATGAAGGATTCCAGCGGGAGCATGGTTGACCTTCTCCACTACATGGATAAGATCCGATTAATCGGAGAGGATCTCTCTATCCTCGTCGGCCGTGAAGAGATCCTTTTCCCTGCTCTGATGGTTGGGGCAAAGGGATGTATGACCGCTACGGCGGGTATCCTGCCGGAGGTGATGGTCGGAATTTATAAGGCCTGGCAGGAAGGGAATTATGAAAAGGCCAGAGACCTTCAGTTCTCCCTCCTCCTGCTCATTCGAGCTCTGTTCTCTCCTCCTTTTCCTCTGGGTTTCAAAATCGCTCTTGAATTAAGGGGATTTAGGATGGGCCCTCCTCAACAACCCCTCTCCGATGCGGAGTACTTCAAATTCCTGGGAATCAAGAGCCGAATTGAAAAAATTATGAACCCGATCCTTGAAAACCTTCCAAGATAAAGACGCATAGGGCATAGCGCAGAGCGTATAAACAAGAGTCATGCTGAACTTGGTTCAGCATCTCGTTTTGCCCGTGGGGTGAGATCCTAAAACGACCCATGAAACGAGTTCAGGGTATGGTTCAGGATGACAGTCCAAGAAACTTCGAATATTTTTTGATGGAATTTATTGCACAGATCTATTTTCGATGCAGGTTCCATGCGGCGATAAAGGCGAGCCCTTTTTCTGTCAGTGCGATGGCCGTGCGATTAACCGCATCATGCTCATCCAGGTAATTTCTCTCATTTCTTCCTCCTAAATTTATCTATATCTCTTCGTCTGATAAAACTGACCTAACATCGCCGCTCCCAAAAGGGAGGATTGATCTTGATACCTGAACTCGAAATCACCTGCCCATCGCTTCTTCGCCTCCAGGAAACCCCTGATCTTTGCGCCACCTCCTGTGGTCATCACAATTTTGTTTATTTTAACCAGGCCTGCTACCTCTCTTAGATGGTCACGGTGGTAAATCGCATTCCCTCTGACCAATCCCAGGAGGATCTTCTCGCGTGTCGTCTCCAAAGTTAAACCTGAAAAGCTGGCCGTCATCTGTTCAAGGCTGTAGCGGCATCCCTGAAGATAAGGGACGTATTCGGGCAGATCCGCCTCCAGACTCTCTGTCTCATGGTGGTTAAGAAAATTTTCAAGAACCGCTGGAATATAGTCATTATAAAATTGGTCGGTGGTCATCTCCCGGCAGAATACGGAATGAAACCATTCCAGGGCCAGCCCTCCCGTATTGAGGACAAAGAAGGTGACCCATCGGTCAGGAATGACATGACACCGAACATTAAAATTTCTGGAGCTCACGGGTCTGTCCACACACACATTCGTGATCTCACATGTTCCGCAGATGAAATTAATATCTCCGGGTGCGGTGAATCCTCCTGAGAGGGCAGCCAGGACGGCATCATTGCCTCCGCAGAGAACATCACAATCCTCTGGCAACCCCAGCTCCGAAGCGGTTTCGGGTAAGATTGAACCCGCTTTATGATAAGACTGCTTCAGCGGGGGAAGTTTCTCTTCAGGTATCTCTGCTATGGACAGGACATTTCGATTCCAGGTCAGGTCGTGCCGGGCGGTATTGTAAAGACCTGTGATCGAAGTCGTAGAGGGATCGATAGCCCATTCCCCTGTGAAGCGCTTGACCATATAGGTATTGGTATGGCCGAATTTGGCTGCCCGCTTCCAGATATGGGGCTGATTTTCGCGAATCCATAAGATGGAACAGAGAGAGGAGCCACCCGAGACTGGCAGGTTACAGGTTTCTTTGAGGAACCTTTCCTCTCCTACCCCTTGCCGTATCTCTCTTGCCTGTTTATGAGAGCGGCAGTCCAGCATCAGAATGGCAGGGCCCAAAGCTGTGCCGTCCTCTCCCATGGGTAGTAATCCAGGGGTCGTCACGGAAAAAGAGACCACCCCCACCCTGGACAGATAGGGTTTGATTTCATCACAGCAATCTTTGAGGGCAAGCCACCACTTCTCAGGTTCGATATCCGCCTTTCCGCGATCATATAGGTTGATCGCATAGTCTCTGGAAGTCTCATATCTCTTTTCAAGATCAGGGCTGAAGACGCCTATCTTGAAAGCGGTGGTCCCAACGTCGATAGCCAGAATGTCTCTTTCCATATTACTTTTTCAGAGCGGCCTTCAATTTCGGCAGTTCCCCTTCGAGCATATTGTAAGTGTGCTGGGATTCTGGAAACGCTCCCTTTCTCACATCCTCTGCGTAAGCCTCCATGGCCCTCAACATCTCCGCTCCCAGATTTGCGTACTTCTTTACAAACTTTGCGGTGAAGGCCTGAAAGATTCCCAGAATATCGCTACAGATCATCACCTGCCCATCCGCATCAACCCCGGCTCCAATGCTGTAAACCGGAATGGTCAAATCGTCTCGAATGATCTTGCAAACCTCCGGCGGAACCGCCTCCACGAGGAGGGAGAAAGCCCCCGCCTTTTGAAGGGCTCTGGCATCCTCGATCAACTCCAGTGCTGCGTCGGCTGTCCTTCCCTGAGCTTTAAATCCACCCAGCTGACCCGAACTCTGTGGGGTGAGGCCAATGTGGCCCATGATGAGCATCCCTCCATCGCAAATGGCTCTGATCTGTGGACAGACCCTCCGGCCCCCCTCAAGCTTGACAGCGTCGACCCTTGCCTCTTTGAAAAAACGGCCTGCATTTCGAACAGCCTCGTCGATGTTGACCTGATAGGAAAGAAAAGGCATATCCCCGATGACAAAGGTATTGGGGGCACCCCTCCGCACCGCCTCTGAATGATAGATGCACTGATCCATGGTGACGGGAATAGTCCCTTCATAACCGTAGATACACATCCCGAGAGAATCGCCCACCAGAATCATATCCATGCCTGCCTGCTCCGCAAACTGGGCTGTCCAGTAATCATAGGCCGTCACCCACACCGCCTTTTTCCCGGAACCCTTCATATTCTGAAGATCGAATCGCGTTACTTTCTTCTTCATCTCTTCACCTCCTGATCCTATTTGTATGTAATTTAAATTTAATTGAAAGAATATCTTTTAACGAAAAAATCGTCAACAAAATAGTTATGGAGAAATGATGGGGGATGAGTTAACCTCCGGTCTCAGGCGATGGTTGTGCCCGATATCTTTCCGGGTGGAATGAAAAAGTGCGAGACCCAATTTTTATCTTTAGAATTAAATATGCTATTATTTTACAATGATGTCCTCCATCACATCAAAGCGGGCTGATTTCCCATTCATCCTTTCTATCGACATCGGCACCTCAGCCATACGGGCCTCTCTTTTTGACCGCTTTGGCCGTGCCGTTGAAGGAAGGGAGGCCCGCACGCCTCTTCAGATCAAAACAACACCTGAGGGAGCTTCTGAGATTGATTCGGATCTCATTCTCGATTCCACCTGGAAGTGCATCGACTCGATCATTGAACAGGCCGCTTCCTTGAGCCGGAGGATTGCAGGGGTAGCCTCCTGTACATTTGTCGGCAATGTCCTCGGTGTAAATTCCTCTTACCAGGCCGTCACTCCTGTGACCACCTATGCAGATACACGGGCCTATGGCGAGATCCCTCTGCTTCGAGCAGAGTTTGACGAATCAATCATTCATGAGCGGACAGGCTGTCATTTCCATCCTTGCTACCTTCCTGCTTATCTTCGGTGGTTTGCCAAGGCCAAATCCGATCTCTTCAGACAGGTGTCCCGGTGGATATCGATTGGAGAATATCTGGACTTAAAACTATTCGGTGAGTGCGCTGTCAGTTACTCCGTTGCTTCTTGGTCAGGACTGCTCAATCGACATGATCTGGTGTGGGACGGAGGTCTCCTGGAAGGTCTTCCAATCAGGAAGGACCAGCTCTCTCCTCTTGTGGATTCCAGCCATTTCCGGAGGGGACTCCGTCCTGAGTTTGCCCGCCGCTGGCCTGCCCTGCAAGATATTCCCTGGTTCCCGGCAATAGGGGACGGTGCCGCTGCAAATATCGGAAGCGGGTGCATATCTCCTGAACGGGTTGCCCTGACGGTTGGAACGACGAGTGCCCTTCGTGCGGTTGTTGACTTTCCGATTTCTCATATCCCTGAAGGCCTCTGGTGTTACCGGGTGGATAGCCGTCGGTCTCTCCCGGGAGGGGCATTGAGTGAGGGGGGAAGTCTCTTCTCGTGGCTCACAGAAAGACTGAACCTTCGAAATTGGTCAGAAGTCGAGCAGGCTTTAGCCAAAATGGAACCCGATGGTCATGGCCTCACCATTCTTCCCTTCTTGGCCGGGGAAAGAGCTCCTGGCTGGGCGGGCCATACACGAGCGACCATTCATGGCCTTTCTCTGGCCACAACCCCTCTCGACATTCTCAGGGCTGGCTTAGAAGCAGTGGCTTATCGGATTGCGATTGTGTTCGAACTCTTACGTCAGATCCTGCCATCTGAGCCTCAAATAGTTGCAGGGGGCGGGGCTCTGCTTCATTCTCCCTCCTGGCTTCAAATCATGGCCGATACCCTGGGCCGGCCGGTGGCCATTTCAGAGGTTCAGGAGGCCTCCGGAAGAGGATCTGCCCTTCTGGCACTGCAGGCACTTGGCATTCTTAAGAGTCTCAGGGAGGCACCTGACTTCGTCGGGCCGGTCTTTGATCCGGATTCCGGGCATCATGAACGCTACCGGAAAGCCATTGAACGTCAGAAAGCGCTTTATGAAAAACTGGTCAAAGGTTGAGGTGAGAGGATGGAGGCAAGCCTATGGAACGCTACGATATTGGGTTAATCGGACTGGCCGTCATGGGGCAGAACCTGGTTCTGAATATGGAGCGAAATGGTCTCAAGGTTGCCATTTACAACCGCACGAGAGCCGTTACGGATGCTTTTATCAAGGAAAAGGCCGCAGGCAAAGAGATTAAGGCTGTTTATTCATTGAAAGATCTGGTTGCCCCGCTCAGAAGGCCGCGAAAGATTCTCCTTATGGTGAAGGCGGGCCCGCCGGTCGATGAAATGATCTCTCAACTCATGCCTCTCCTGGAGCGGGGTGATCTCATCATCGACGGAGGGAATTCTTTTTTTCAAGATACGGAACGGCGTTCAAAAGAGGTTGAATCAAAAGGATATCTTTACATCGGTACAGGAATTTCGGGCGGGGAGGAAGGAGCTCTCAAAGGGCCGAGCATGATGCCCGGCGGTTCTCCCGGGGCCTATGGTCTCATTGAACCTATCGTGAAGGCCATTGCCGCAAAGGTCGACGGGGAACCTTGTGGAACTTATATCGGTCCCAGGGGCTCTGGACATTATGTTAAGATGATCCATAACGCAATTGAATATGGGGACATGCAACTCATTGCCGAGGCCTATGATATTCTCCGCCGTGGACTCGGCCTGTCTGCCGAAGAGCTCCATCATGCCTTCTCACGGTGGAGTAAAGGGCCCCTCTCTTCATATCTGATGGAAATTACCTCTGACATCTTTACAGTAATAGACGGGGAAACGGGTCAACCCTTGGTCGACAGGATTCTTGATTCCGCCGGTCAAAAAGGGACAGGGAAGTGGACCAGCCAGAATGCCTTCGATTTAGGAATTCCCATTCCGACGATTAATGCGGCAGTGGAGGCAAGAAATCTTTCTGTCTTCAAAAGGGAACGCGAGAAAGCCTCAGCGGCTTTTCCCGTGTCCTCTTCGTCTCACCCCGTTGACCGAATGGTGTTGACTGAAGAAGTTGCGGATGCCCTCTATGCCTCGAAAATATGCTCCTATGCCCAAGGGTTGGCTCTTCTTCGGGCCGCCAGCTCTGAATACCACTACCATTTAAACTTGGCCGAAATCGCGCGAATCTGGCGCGGTGGATGTATCATTCGGGCTCGATTCCTGGATGATGTCTCCAGAGCCTACCGGGAGAACCCGGAACTTCTAAATCTGATCTTGGCTCCTTTCTTCCGGGAAGCCCTCCACCAGCGACAGGAGGTCTGGAGGCATGTCGTTGAAACAGCCATCCGGCTGGCCGTTCCGGTTCCGGCGATGAGTGCTTCTTTGGCGTATTTCGATTCCTGGCGAAGCTCACGATTGCCAGCCAATTTGATTCAGGCCCAGCGCGACTATTTCGGGGCTCACACCTACCGGCGAATCGATCGAGAGGGAATTTTCCACACGGAATGGAAGGAAAAAATGTAATCACATAGAATGAGGATGGAGGAAGGAGGCAAATCTTATTTTAAAAGTTTCGATATATTTTTTACCTTATCGGCGGTTTCTTTAATCGCTTTGGCTTCCCTCAGACCCGGAATCTCTTCGACCTCCTTTTTCAAATCGGAAAGCATATTCCCTTTTTCTCCTCCGCTTTCTTTCCCTTTATCCGATTTCTTCTCACCGCGAATCGTCCTCAATTCCCTGATTGTCTTTCCAAGATTTTCACCGATCGCGGGAAGTTTCTTGGCTCCAAAAAGAAAAAAGAGGATTATTAAGATCACCAGAATCTCTGGCCAGCCCAGACCGAACATTTTTCCCCCAATTCTGTAGGGGCGATTCATAAATCGCCCCTACTCCGAACTCCTAATTCCGAACTCATGATTGACTATCGGTATTCCCAGTGGCCGGGTCGCCAGACCCAGCCCCCTCTTCTCGGCTCCCAGCGACCGGGAACCCAGACAGAATGAGGCCTCGGCCGCCTTTCCCAGTGTCCCGGGACCCAGATCCATTCTCCTCCCCGATGCCGCCAATAGCCCGAAATCCAGACCGCGTCTGGATGGGGTGATGGCCCATATACCTCCACACGGGGTTCAGGGGGTCTCACGCTGACAACCGGTGGCGGACATCCCCATAATAAGATGGCCATCCCGCCGATGGAAACCAGAAGGATGATCATAATCCATTTTCTACTCATAATACCCTCCTGGTATAAAGATCACAGTGTGTGATCTAGGTTAAAGGTTAGTCGTCGTAG
>CAZXMB010000070.1:13567-15186 GCA_964641715.1 uncultured Syntrophaceae bacterium | reverse complement strand
TTGTCGGCTTCCATCCCCGCCTACAAGGCGGGGCATTCAGCCGACTTTCCCGTAAAAATAAGGATCATTCTCAAAAACAGTGAAAGGCGAGGGACAAAGAAATGGAAAAGAAAAATCAGAGGATGTTTGAACTCTTCCGGAAATTAACTCAAATCCCGGGGGCAAGCGGATTTGAGGAGAAGGTGATCGAATGCATGGTCACAGAATTAAAAGGGAGCCTTCCGGAGGTCTCCGTGGACCCCATGGGAAATGTCATCGGGAGCCTCGGAAAAGGTAAAAGATCGGTCATGGTCTGTGTCCATTCCGATGAAGTGGGCATGCTGATCAAATATATTGATCCGAAGGGATATCTCTATTTTGAGCTTAACGGGATGATCGATGAAAGGGTCCTTCTCAGCACCAAGGTGGACATCCCAACGGAGAAGGGAATTTGTACCGGAGTCGTGGGTGTAAAGAACCGGCATCTGCTGACACCGGAAGATATTAAAAAACCCATCTCCATTTCAGATCTCTGGATTGATGTGGGGGCGCAAAGCGATCAGGAGGTCAGGCAGTGGGGGATGGATATTGGAGACCCTATTCTATTTCATCCCCATTTTCAAACCATCGGAAACGAAACCATCCTCAGCAAAGCCATTGATAACCGGGCAGGCTGCGCCATTGCCCTCGATTTGGCACAAAGGATGAAAACAGAGAAAATGGATTACCGGCTCTTCCTCGTTGCCGCAGTTCAGGAAGAGATCGGCTCCAGGGGGGCAAAGGTCGCGACCCAGGTTCTCAATCCTGACATGGCCATTATTGTGGATACGGTGCCTGCCTCTGATCCGGTGACTCCTCCTCAGCAGGCCACCGGTGAATGCGGAAAGGGGCCGGTCATCCGCTCTATGGATGTCAATGCCTTAGGATGGGGAACGATCTATTCAAAGAAGATCCGTCAGAGGCTGATCAATACAGCCATGAAGAATAAAATTCCTTACCAGAAGGATATTTTCAGAACCTGGACGGACGCCTCTACAATTCATACGGCAGGCAAAGGGATTCCATGTGGTGGAATTTACATCCCCCGTCGGTATAGCCATTCCCCCGGCGAATTGGTTAAATGGTCCGATATAGAAAAAACAGCGGATCTCCTTTTTCTCTTTTTAAGAGACCTCACTTCCGATGAGATGATCGATTTGATTCGGAAGGTTTGAATCTGTAGAGAACAGTTTCAAACCGTTCTCTACTTCTGCAAAGGGGGCGATGCCTCTCTACCGCAGGCCGTCCTCCTTTTTTGCCTCCTCCTTCTTCAGTCCACCGATTCTCGGATGAGGTCTCCCGGAGTCAGTGATCACAATGGCCACAACGATCTCATCCGGTCTGGGGGCATCCGGTACTCGAATGGACATCGCATCGAAATGGGACCGCACAAAGGCGGCATCCTTGTAATGAATGGGGACATCGATCTCAGTGCCCGGGCCTCCCATCTTCTTTGCAGAAGGAATAATCGCCTTTCCTCCACCCACTGCTTCTCTCAAAGGTGTTCCTAGTTTAGGATGTAAAATGGCCGCCGCATGCTCAAGCTCTCCATTGATACCGACAATGGCTGCCTTCCCATAGCTCTCAGCCCTTTGGGGAGG
>CAZXMB010000070.1:1287-13467 GCA_964641715.1 uncultured Syntrophaceae bacterium | reverse complement strand
CTCCATTGATACCGACAATGGCTGCCTTCCCATAGCTCTCAGCCCTTTGGGGAGGAATCCCCATTGCCTGTACAGCTTTTTTCCCGAGGATTCCGCCCAGGGATTCTCCAATATCGATCAGTTCATCCAATTTCTCCACATACTTTCCGGAAAAAGGGTTTTTGATGACCGCAATGGCCGCCGCCTTCCGGGTTGGTTGTTCAACCTTTTTTCCTCCTTCAATCACCGTTTCTTCCAGAATCGTCACATATTTTCGTACTTCCATCGTTCCTCCTCCTCTCTCCTTACCCCTTCTCCTCCTTTTGAGACTGTATCACAACTCCTTCGTTGTCATTGCGAGCAACCGAAGGGAGCGTGGCAATCTCCGGATTATCAATGCCTTTTGAGATTGCTTCGGTCATTTCACTCCCTCGCAATGGCATGACGATACAGTCTCCTCGGGGAGAGGGAGAAAATTAGGGTTTATAATTTTATTAATAATGGCGTTAAAGAATCCGTCCAGACTGCTTCCCCCTTCAGCGCAATTAAAGCATTCTTCATCAGACCTCGTCTGCAAAGAGATTCCGCTTTGGACAGACCGTTCTTTAAGGCCTCTTCTATTTTTTCCCGGGATATTCGGCCCACACTTAAAGTGACCCATTCTCCTGCAATATCCGTATCAGGATAAATCTTTTCTGCGGGAGACCTCATGATATTGGGGTCCTCAACATTGGTAAAGTTTCCTACAACCGTTGCAGCGGCATCTGCCAGGGCGGCATTCTCTGAGAGTGCAGTAGCTGAAGAGGCAATACCTTTGGTAAAACTCCTTCCTCCGAGTCCACTGGTCGCCACACCACCAATCCCCATGGTGGAATCAATGGAAACAAGGTAGGTGGGCTGTTTTGCATCAATCTCTGTTTTTATTCCTACTCTTGCCACCTCTCCTTCCCTCAATCGTATGGCAACATCTCCTCCATTATCTACGATGATTTTCGACCCGCCCCGGTTGAACATAAAATCAGCAACCACATCAGAGGCTGTCCCGGCCACAGCAGCAAGGGGAGTCAAATCCGGCTCCCCCATCCTTTTCGTCGCCTCGATCATCCTTCGAACCACATCGGGAAATCTCTCTTCAACTTCTAATTCCTGAGATTTCTTTTTTATGGTCGAAAGAAATTTTGCTAAATCCTCAAGAATTTTCATTGCCAGATGAGCGCCTTCTTTTGCCAAAGCCACAAGAGGTTTCCCATCCTCCGAGGCATGGATGAACATATGGATGGGGCCATAATCCACGAGAACAACCCCGTTCGACAGGGTTTGAATGGTACTGGTTTTATGAACCCTTTGTGCAACTTGCATCGTTTTCAATTAAATTCCAATAACCAATCTCCAAATCCCAAATAAGCTCCAATCACCAAATTCCAATTTCCAAACTTGATAAGCAAACCATCATGATTTGATTTTGGTCACTGGTTACTGGAGTTTATTTAGTGATTGGACCTTGGGTATTGGTTATTTATCTTTTTATCTTCTTCAGAACTTCCTCAAGCTTTCGGATATGCTCTTTATGGCCACCGATCTCCAAATACTCGGTCAGTTTCATCGTATATTCAAGAGGGACAACGGTTGCGGGAGTGGGAACATAGGTAAATGCCCTCACCATGACCTTTTCCACATCAACCAAAAAGGTAATCCCACCTCCTGGCAGGATGTAGGTGGGTGCTCCACCGACGGTCAATTTGGCCCGATTCTGATGGATCGCCTGATTGAGTTTAACAGGGATCCTGGTCACCCCCGCCCTTGCACTTCCTCCTGATCCTCCTATAAAGATGGCAGAAACCCTCGAAGGCTCACAGGTGGAGGCGATCATTTCAACCGCCCTCTCTGCCTCCGCCGCCAACCCGATCTCCTCAAACCTTCCATTTCTTTTAAGGCGGAACATGGCCGCATGCTCTGCCGTGGTCTCCGTAATGAGGAGGGTCATTCCAGGTTTTGTGATCTTTGGATCAAACCCCTCGATAATATCGAGGGGATTCTCAATGGAAGTTCCACCCCATCCCTGGCCATGTTCGCCAAAATACCTCCCCGGAGTAGACTTTCTCGCCTTCAATTTAATGCCACTATAGATTGCGCCCAATTCCCTTCCTGCGGCATGTTCGGTAAACAGTCCGATCAGGTGGGAGTCAAGGACAATCACCTCGTCGGCAGCATCCAGAAAATATCTTCCAAAGAGCCCCATTGAGGCACTGCCGCAACCCACCTTCATTCTTTTCCCCTTTACTCCTTCCACAATAGGAGCCTCCCCTACCCGAAGAACCAATTCAGCCCCATCTCCCACTTTAAGGCGTACTTCCTTCCGGTTGGCGATGTCCGTAATCACCCTTGCGACTGCAAAACCGTCTTTTCCGGTTAAAAGGTCAACTCCTCCCAATGACAGAATTTTAGAACCGTATTCTTCTGTACAGAGATGACCGACCTTCTTCTTTCTCATAAAAATAGGGGCCCCTTCCCTGCCGAGGTTCATATCGGTATCGATCTTCACCTTGATCCCGCTGTAACTCAATGGCGCCTCGGTGACGACTGTGACGACATCAATTCCATCTATTTTTGATTGGACAATATAGGGAGCGGGTTTGGTATCGGGATACGTGGTTCCTGCGCCAATACCTGTAATCAAGGGCTTCCGGATGGCTTCTTCATAATCCTCTCCAACGATCTCCTTCACATCCTCATTCCGTTGGAGTGCAATATTACGAATCAGCTCCCCGCCTCGATTGATAAATCTTTGACAGGCCCCTGTATGATCCTCCTGGATATAGCATTGGATCGGGCAAGAGAGGCATTTCATCCCCCCTTCTCCGAGTGGTGGCCCCTGGGATATGGCCTCCTTCGGACAGACCTTTAAGCAGGCCTTGCAGTCCACACAGAGCTCAGAGATAGAGGCTTTCTTCTTCCCGCGCTCTTTCACCATGGAGATGGCCTGAAGAGGACATGTCTCCACGCATTCTCCGCAACCGATACAGGTTTTTCGGTCAACAATCATGGTTTAAATCCTTTAGGATTCAAGGATTCGAGGGTTCACGGGTTCAAGTTATAAAGAATACATTGAATCAGTTACTTTGCTTATAAACTTTTTTACTTGACCCCTTGAATCCTTGACCCCGGGAACCCATTCTTAAGGTTTACCACTGACGATCTTTCGATTGGGGGGTGGCGTATTCCGGCTCACTCCGATCTTCATCTGGCCATCGATCAAAATACCGGCAATGCCAGGGATATCCCCTGCCTCAATGGCTGAGAGGGTATCCTTACCCACTGAGCCCATCGGAGCATCCATGATGACGAGATCCGCCTCTCTGCCAACTTCAATCACCCCTCTGTTGAGACGATAGACCCGTGCCGTATTGCCGGTGGCCATGGCAACGGCCTCTTCGGGTCTCACCCCACAAAGGGAGGCAAGAAAATTAATCACCCTGAGAATCCCCAGAGGGATCACACCTGTTCCCGAGGGAGCATCATTTCCGATAATGATCCGGGAATAGGCTTTTACCTCCTTTACAATCCTCATCACCTCCACGATCATCTTTGAATTGCCGCAATGAACAATCTCCAGGGTCAGGGAGGTATTTCGAATCAATTTCTCCGCCTCTTTAATGGATACGGCCGTCGGACCTCCATTGATATGGGAGACAATATCCGGATCAGTGGCGATCACATCCTGAGCGGGGACGGTCGTGCTTCCGGGTATGGAAGTCCCTCCTGTATGCATCATGACCACCATTCCGTATTTCTTCGCCCATTTCACCATAGGAGCTGCATCCTTTGGACTCTTCACCCCTCCCAGGCCAATCTCCCCGACGACCCGGACGCCTTCCTTTGCCAACTCCTCAAAATCCTTCTCCTGAAGCCCCGGTTCAAGAATCAGGCTGCCTCCCAGAACTTTCACCCCCCCAGGCCTGGCGCTGGCAAATGACTTCGCAGCAAGAATGGCTAATGCCTTCGTTCCCGCAACATCTTTCGGCCTCCCTGGAAGGTGGACTTCTCCTGCCGAGATCACTGTGGTCACCCCTCCGTGGAGGGAGGATTCGATGTAATCGAGCATCTTCTGCCTCGGGGTAAAATCTCCAAGTACAGGATGGCAATGAGAATCGATCATCCCGGGAGTGATCGTCATCCCCCCGATATCCAACACCTGATCGACTCCTTTGATATCAAGGTCCTTTTCCTTTCCAACCCCTTGAACCAATCCACCCTCGATGAGGAGGGTGTCCGCATTCAAAATGGGGTTAGAAATGTTTCCCGAAACCAATGTGCCAATATTTTTGATCATCAGTTTTGCCATGTTGATCCTCCTGAAAAAATAAATTCCAATAACCAAATCCCAAGCTCCAAATAATCACCAATGACCAAATTCCAATTTCTAAACTAAAAAATAATTTTATTCTCAGTTTGGTTATTGGAGATTGGGATTTATTTGATTATTGGTATTTGATGCTTCGAATTTTTATTCATCTTTTCCGTACTGCTTCCAAGACTCTCTCCAGATTCGCTGGAAGATGATAGATCCTCTCTCCGATCGCATCCGCAATGGCATTTAAAATCGCCGGGGCTGAAGGGATGAGTGCGGGTTCCCCCACTCCTTTGGCCCCAAAAGGACCGGTCGGCTCCTCATCCTCAACGAGAATGGGAATCACCTCAGGAATATCCTTTGATGTGGGAAGGAGGTAATTCACAAATGAGGTTTTTTCTCCGGGTTTGTATTCCTCCATCAGGGCAAACCCCAATCCCATGGCAATACCGCCTGTGATCTGGCCGATCACATTCTTAGGGTTGATCGCCTTTCCCACATCATGGCAGGCAACGATTCGGATGACTTTAACTTTTCCCGTCTCTGTATCCACTTCCACTTCCGCCAGATGGGTGGCAAAGGCATAGGCGGCATAAGGAATTCCCTGCCCTGTCCTCGGATCAAGTTTAGTCGTCTCCGGATCAAAATACCCCTCGGCCCTGATGACCCTGCCCTTTCTCCTTGCAACCTCGCTGATCGGTAAAGAAATACAGAGTTTTAATCGGTGTTTCACCTCACCCCCTTCGATATAGAGGTCCTTTTCATTCTCGTCGAGAAGGACGCTTGCCTCTTTGAGGATTTCCTGTTTCAGTCTTTTCACCGCCTGGAGAATGGCATTTCCTGTAATATAGGTCTGACGGCTCGCTGAGGTCGCGCCTGCATCTGTGGTCACAGCTGTATCCGCACGAATAAGACGAATCTCTTTTAGAGAAACTCCTAAGGCTTCGGAGGCAACCTGGAGGAGCACTGTATCAGAGCCCTGTCCGATGTCCGCCACTCCGGTGTAAAGCCTGACCTCCCCATTGGGACCAATCTCCACCTGAGCTGTTGAGGGATTGGGAATCCCCGTGTTTCCGATCCCATACCACATGGAGCCAATGCCAATGCCCCTTCGGATATACGGTCTCTCCGGATCCGTTTTGGAAAAAGGAAGTTTATCCCTCAACTCCTCAATCCTTTTTAATGTCTCTCCTATTCCAACGCTTGCCGTCAGGGTCTGACCTGTGCTTGTCTCCCCTCCAATGCAGAGTCCATTCCTATTCCGGATTTCAATAGGGTCCATCTTCAAGGCCCGGGCAAGAAGGTCCATCTGGGATTCATGGGCGAATGCGACTTGAGGGACTCCAAATCCCCGCATTGCGCCTGACCACGGGTTATTGGTATAGGCCATCCGGCTTCGTACCTTCACATGGGGAACCTGGTAGGGTCCGGTGGCGTGAACAGCGGCCCGGATAGCAACGGTCGCTCCATAAGAGGCATAGGCCCCTGTATCGCTTAAAATGTCAACCTCCACGGCAGTGAGTTTCCCATCTTTTTTAGCGCCGCTTCGATAATGAATCTTTACAGGATGACGCTTTGAAATGACCTGAAAAACTTCTTCGCGAGGATAAACGATCCTGACCGGTCTCCTCAGATGAAAAGCGGCAAGGGCTAAAAGGCATTGAAGGGTAATGTCGAGCCTTCCCCCAAACGCTCCGCCTGTGGTGGGCTGGATGATCCTCACCTTCTCCAGCGGTAAGGAGAGAAAGGAAGCCACCTCCTTCTGGTCGTAATGGACATTCTGGGTCGGGCAGATCACGGTCACTTGACCCTCCTCATCCCAGAAGGCAAGTCCTGCATCAGGCTCCAGGTAAGCATGATCAATCCAGGTCGTCGTGTAGGTTTCTTCGACGATGACCTCAGCCTCTTTAAATCCCGTCAGGATATCCCCTTTCATGAGATTGAACTCCAGGAGCAGGTTTCCCTTTTCATGAATGAGAGGGGCGAAGGGTTTAAGACCATCTTCCGGACAATTGATATAGGGAAGGTCCTCATAAATCACGATCACCTTCCGGGCGGCCTCTTCCGCGGCTTCGATCGTCCTTGCCGCAATGAGTGCCACCGGATCGCCCGCATACCTTACCCGGTCTGTGGCCAGGACAGGTTGATCCTTTGAGATGATTCCGATTAAATTTCTTCCCGGGATATCCTTCGCTGTAAAGATCCTTTCCACCCCCTCAACCCGGAGGGCGTCCCCTGTCTCGATCCTGATGATCCTGGCGTGTCGTTTCGGACTCCGGACAACCTTTAGATGGAGGGGTTCGATAGCCGAAAAATCAGCTCCATACCTGGATTCACCCAAAACCTTCTCCAGGGCATCCACCCTTGGGATATCCATTCCAACCTGATTCATCGCAAATTCCCAAAAGCCTTTCGCAAAGCCCTGATCACTAAAGCCTCCACCACCGGTGCTTTATAGGATGTGGAGGGGCGTAGGCCGCTATGTGAAATCATCTCCTCGGAAACCTTCCGGGCAGCCATCTTCAGCCTGGTTTCATCAAATAATTGATCCTTTAACAAGGACTCTGCCTCCGTCATCCTCTGAGGCGCGGGAGTGACCGCTCCGACAGAGATTCGGACATCCCTCATAAAATCTCCTTCCCTTTGAAGCAGAGTAGCCACGCTCATCCTCGCAATGGCCATCCCCTCTCTCCGGGTTAACCGGATAAAAGCACTTCTCGTACTGGGAGGAAGTTTCTTAAAATAAATATGAGTCAAAATCTCATCAGGTTGAAGCTCTGTTCGATAGGGGCCTTTAAAAAGTTGACCGACGGGAACCTCTCTTTCCCTTTCTTTCGAAACCACTCTTCCCACGGCCTCCAGCACCATCAGGGGTGGAAGCAAATCCGCAGCAGGAGAACCATTCACAATATTTCCTCCGATCGTTCCAATACTTCTGATCTGGGGGGAACCTATCTCAGAGGCGGCATCCGATAATACCCTCCCGTATTCTTTGATAAGGAGGGAGGAGGCGATCTCCGAATGGGTCACAGCCCCTCCGATGGAAACGATCCCATCCCTCTCTTCCACCCTTTGAAGCTCAGGAATGCGGGTGATATCCATCAGGGCCTCAGGTCTCAGGCTTCCTTTTCGGAGGGAGATGACCAGATCTGTTCCGCCTGCAATCACCTTCGCCTTTTCCCTGAAATCCCACATGAGACCGCAGGCCTCTTGAAGGGTCGTAGGAACTCTATAGTTAAAAGGAGGAATCATAAAAGTCTGTTTAAGGTTGGAGGGAAGAGGAGCACTTCGTTTAACGCAGAAAATCTTTTGCCTCTTACCTCAAGGTCGATACGACCGATCCTCAAACCTCCGACGCTTTTTCAATGGCCTCGATGATCTGCTGATAACCGGTACACCGGCAGAGGTTGCCTGAAATGGCCTCTTTGATCTCCTCCCGGCTGGGATGGGGGTTCTTATCCAAAAGAGCCTTCGAAGACATCAGCATCCCCGGTGTACAAAAACCGCACTGAACGGCCCCATGGTCAATAAATGATTTTTGTAAAGGATGAAGGGACTCACCGCTTCCAAGACCTTCAACGGTCTCCACTTTCCTTCCTTCCACTTTGGGGACCAGGATGAGGCAGGCATTCACAGGCATTCCGTCGAGTAGTACTGTGCAGGCCCCGCATTCGCCAATCCCGCATCCCTCTTTTGTTCCGGTCAGTCTAAGCTTTTCTCGAAGGAGACGCAGAAGGGTCCAGTTCTGGGGAACCTCCACCTCGATCTCTTTCCCATTTAAAACAAAATGGATCACTTAAACCCACCTCGTCACGACCGTCTTCTCATCCATAAACAGCCTCATGGAGGCCATTCGTGATTTGGCTGTTCCAGCAAAGGATTCTCTTCTCGATCCAAGGGGGAAGAAGGCATAAGGTTGTGCCACCCCTACATTGACCCCCACATTCCCCACATTAACCTCTCTGATAAACTTTCGGGCGTTCCTCCCATCCCTTGTCATAATGCATGCGGTATGACCGAGATGGGTCTTCGTATTAATCCACTCGATGGCCTGATCGAGGTTTTCACATCGGATCAGAGCGGACACCGGACCAAAAGCCTCTTCTTTCGCCATAGGCATATCCACGTCAACATTTTCAAGGATTGTGGGACCAAGGAAATAACCTCTGGAGTAGCCCTTGACCTTCACCCCTCTTCCATCAAGAACCATCTTTGCCCCTTCAGACAATGATGTTTCAATCCATCTGACCACCTTTTCCTTCCCTGCCCGGGTGGCCATCGGACCCAGCTCCGTTTCAGTGTCCAGCCCGTAACCAAGTCTCATTCTCGAGGCCGCTTCTTTAAACCTCTCTTTCACTTCATCATAGATATGGCCAATAATCACCACGTTATCTGTCCCGAGGCAGCGCTGCCCCGACATGCCAAAACATCCCCTGAGGAGCCACTGAATGCCAGAATCAAGATCGGCGTCAGGCATAATGACCACATGATTCTTCCCGTTGCCATTGATGGAGGAGGTCTTCTTCAGTTTCCCGCAAAGTTCAAAGAGCTCATGGCCTGCCCGATTGGAGCCTATAAAACCCACACCCTTCACCTGCGGTTGGGATAATATTTCCTTATTGACCGTCCTCCCCCCGTGGATGAGGTTGAGGACTCCCGGGGGAAAACCTGCCTCCTGTGCTACCTTACAAATGGCCTCTGAGGCAACAGGGCACTGTCTGCTCGGGCTAAGGACCATAGTACATCCGGCTGCAAGACCATAGGGGACAAAGGAGGACCAGGCATGCATGGGGATATTGCCCGGTGTAATGATGAGAAAAACGCCCAGAGGTTCCCATAGGAGATATTGATCAATCCCCTCTGCAACCTGATCCATATGTTCGTTTCTTTGGACCAACCCGTAGAGAGCAGAACACGCAGACTCGATATTTTCAATCACCCTTCTGACAGAACCCCTTGCCTCTTCAATCGTCCTCCCATGATCCTGGACGAGAATTCGTGAAAGCTCCTCAGAATGTTCTTCAAACCTCGCCCTCATGTCAAAGAGAAGACGGGCCCGATCCCGAAAAGAGACATCTCTCCATCTTTTGAAGGCCTTGTGAGCGGCCATCACTGCAACCCGGGCCTCTTCGCCTGTAGCCTGTGGCAATTCTGAAATAACCTCATCTGTTGCAGGATTCGTATTCGGATGGGTCTCGGTGGATCTCGATTCCACCCACTCCCCATCAATGAGAAATTTCTGTTTTCCGTAATGCTTCTTCACCTCAGGTAGCAACGCCATCTCCTCACTCTCCTTTTTATTAAACTGTGTCAATGGGGAATCTAAACATGATTTGAACTTTGGACTCTGAAATTTGACCGGCAAGTGCCCCGCAAGCCCCGCCTTGTAGGCGGGGTCAATGGGCACAATATAAATAAGATTTCCTTTCCGGGAAGCCCCGCCCTGTGGGCGGGGAGCTTCACATTTTCTTCGAAAGAGACTACCTCCCCATCATCCCCGGCAAAAAAAGTGCAATTTTTGGAAAAATCGTGATGAGGACGACAATCACGATCATCGAAATAAGAAACGGTACAGCTCCTCTGAAGATCGTCTGCATGGGGACATCTTTTACCACTCCTGCCAACGTATAGACATTTAATCCGACCGGCGGGGTAATCAGTCCTGCCTCCATCATGATGACGCAGATCACCCCAAACCAGATGGGATCAAAACCCAGTGTTCGAATCACGGGAAAGATCACGGGCATGGTGAGAACCATCATGGAGATGGCATCAAGAAAACAACCCAGGATCAGGTAAATCAGAATAATAATGGCAAGGATGAGGTATCGAGAAACCTGGAGTCCTGCCATCCAGCTCGAGACAGCCATCGGGATGGTGGAGAGGGCTAAAAAGTAACTGAAGACATTCGCTCCTGCAACCAGGAAGAGGACCAAAACAGAGATCCTCGCCGCCTCCAGCAGAGAGGAGGAAAGATTTTTCAGGGTTAATCTCCTCTTGAGCAGAATGATCACAAAAAGGGCTGTGGCACCGATCGCCCCTGCTTCGGTCGGATTGATAAAACCCAGGTAGATTCCTCCCATCACGATGAAAAATACGAGAAGGGTCTCCCAAATTCCGGAGAAAGCAAGAATTTTCTCCTTCAAACTGACATCACCCAGAGTCGCCGGAGCCAAACCGGGATCCACTTTTACCTGAACAATAACAATGGTGATGAATGCCAGAGAGAGGAGAACCCCTGGAAAGATGCCCGAGATCAAAAGTTTACCAATCGACTGTTCGGTTAACATTCCATAGACGACAAAACCCAGAGAGGGCGGGATGAGAAAACTGAGTGTCCCCCCGGCAGCCACCACACCCACAGCCAATTTCGGGGCATAACGGAATCGCCTCATCTCTGGAATGGCAATCGTTCCCATGGCGGCTGAGGCAGCAACGGATGAACCGCTCAATGCCGCAAAAAAAGCACAGGCGGCAATCGTCGCAATCCCCAATCCACCCGGCAATTTTCTGAACCATTTATCAAAGGTCTCATAGAGTTCACGGGTAATGCCGGCACTTCCCGCAAATCCCCCCATCAGGATAAAGAGGGGAATGATGGTATAGGGATAATGAGAGGCGGTTTCATAAATGGTTTTTGCCACAACCGGAAGAGCCGCATGGATGGAGGCCAGGTAACTGATCCCTAAAAATCCGACAAACATCATAACAAAGGCAATGGGCATACCGAGAAACAGGAGGAAAACAAGCAAGGCACTCCCCAGGATCCCGGCGGTGATGGGGTTCATGCGGTTTCCCTCCTTTTCAGTTTTCCGATAGAGTAAAAGAGGTCAAGTAGAAGCTCTAGCCAAAGGAGAAAACCCCCTACAGCGACCAGGAGCCTGAAGGGATACTGAGGGATTCTCAGCATATCCGAAACCGTCCGTTCCCTGATGCCCTCCAACCAACCCTGCCAGATTACAATTCCAATGATGAAGAGGCTGAGTAGCGTGGTAAGAATCTCGCAAACGGTTCGAAGACGGGGCGAGAGACGAGAAGTGAGAAAATCAACCCCGACATGTCCCTTGACCTGCTGGGTATAGGCGGCTCCGAGGAGAATGAAGACAGCCAATATATATTCGGAAAGCTCAAAGGTCCCAGGGATTGTCTTTGAAAAAAATTTTCTTCCCAACACATCCCCTGTGGTCAGCAACATCAGCGGAATGAGAAGGCCCATCCCCACACCACATGCATAAAAATTGATCCTATGGATCCACTGTTTGAACTTCATGGTTGATTCTCTTCTCCCATCCTGCTTCTTGACACAACGAAGAAGGGGCGATCTGGGCCGCCCCTTCTTCATCACCCCATTGCGTCTTTAAACCTTTCTCACGCCCACTCCTTTGGAAAGGCGACAACCTTAACGCCTCGCTTCTCACATTCCTGATTGTACATCTTCACCACCTCTTTGGCCGGAAGCCCCTTTCCCTCCAGATCAGCCACCCACTTCCGGGTCTCCTCCCTGAACTTCTCATACCAGCGCTCCGCCTCAACGGAGGGAAGATTATAAAGGGCCACTCCTTTGTCCGCAATCTCCTTCATCATCGTCTTATAAACTTCCTTTGTCAGACCCCCCGTAGTTTTGAAAGGATTTTTGCATACTGTTTCGACAATCTTCTTCTGATCATCCGGAACTTTTTTCCAGCTTTCGAGATTCATGACCACCCCTTCGGTCACACACCCAAAAGTGGTCACCACGCCATGTTTGGCAACCTCGTTTAGCTTGAAAGAAAGAAAAATAGGGGGACATGTGACAAGCCCATCAACTGTCCCTGTCTCAATTGCCATGTAGACATCGCCAAGGGGCATGAAGA
>CAZXMB010000070.1:0-1187 GCA_964641715.1 uncultured Syntrophaceae bacterium | reverse complement strand
TCTCATACATCGCATTTCCGATATCGACGGCAAGGTCCTTTCCATCGACCCAGGCGGCCAGGGAGAGAACATCGGAAAGCGGAAATCGGCCCGGTGTCCAGGTGGCAGTAAAATAACCCATATCGGAAAGACCTTTTGCGACGATATCAAAATGCTCTGGCCCCTTTCCCAGGGCACCCCCTGCATACAGGGTGGAGGCGATCTTCCCTCCGCTTTTCTTCTTCACCTCCTCAAGCATGGGTTCCCATACAGTCTTTACCTCTCTGCTCATAGGAGCATGCCAGGTGCTGAACCGGATGTTGGTCGCCTGGGCGTGTGCCAGCTCATAGATCCCAGCGCCTGCCCCCAAAGCCATACCGCCAATCATCGAATTCTTCAAAAAATCTCTTCTCGTCATCCTGTTACACATTTTGCATTCCTCCTTTCTTTGTATTCCCCCCTCATTCTCATTTCGAGAATGAAATTGAGCGGCTTTTAATAAAAAGCCTTTATTGAGCACCTCGAAATGGCAAGGAAGAGCCGCTCAATTGAGGTTTAACTTCTTCCGCCTCTATTCCCTCCTCACAATTAAAATGTCGGCGGGCTGACCACCCATATCACAATCGTCTCCTTTTTACCCGGGTTTGACCAGCTGTGAGGCTCCTGTGATGAAAAATAGAAACTTTCATTTTTCTTCAGCCGATACGTCTTCCCATTCAGGTTGATCTCCAGCATTCCCTTTAGAACAATCCCACATTCCTCTCCGATATGGGAATAAGGCCCCTTTGATCCCCCCCCGGGTTCAATCGTTGTATAAAAAGGCTGCATCCGTTTATTGCGGATATTTCGGACAAGCATCTGAATCTTTGCGTCCCCTCGTTTAAAACGGATATTGACTCTCTCTTCTTCCTTGCAGACTACATCATTCTCCTCGTTCTGTGGTTCGAGAAAGAAATCAACGACCTTCACCTGAAGGGCGGACGCAATCTTTTTGAGGATCATGATGGAAGGGTTCGCATGACCCCTTTCGAGCTGGGAGAGGTAGGCATCTGTACACCCGGCCTTCTGGGCCAGTTGTTTGAGGGTCATCCGATTTGCCGTCCGGAAGGCCCTCAGTTTTTCGACAATCTCTCTCATAAGAATGAATTAAATATAATTAAATCTCGTTAACAAATATTTAATTTCTCAAAATTTGTCAAGCAGAAAAT
>CAZXMB010000069.1:14096-15247 GCA_964641715.1 uncultured Syntrophaceae bacterium | reverse complement strand
ACCCAGATGCCGATCAAAGGGAGATTTAAGACGAGAAGCATTAAATTCCCAATATACATGCTGGCGATGAGTCCCCACACCACGTCTGGATGTTTCTGGAAAAGAAAAGGACTTGGCCTCACGCCAACCATCAGGAGGGCCCCATAAAGGACGGCGGTCACGGCCGAGGCGGGCAAACCGAGGGTAAGAAGAGGTATCAAGGCACCGCAGGCGGCTGAGTTATTGGCAGATTCCGGAGCGGCCACCCCTCGAATCTCTCCATGGCCAAACTTCTCAGGATTTTTAGAAAATTTTTTCTCTAATGTATAAGAGAGAAAAGAGGCAGTGACATGGGCTGCGCCAGGCAGAATCCCGATGAAAAATCCTAAGAAGGTGCCCCTGAGGATGGCTCCCATGCTTTCGAGGAAATCCTTCATGGATAGCCAGATGCGAGAGACTTTTTCGCGGACATATTCACCTACAGAGAGCTCTTCCGTACAGGTAAGGATTTCAGACACAGCAAAGAGGCCAATTGCCACAACAATGACATCGAACCCTTCCATGAGTTTCGGGATACCGAAAGTAAATCGAGTCAGTCCGGTTGGAAGGTCCACTCCTACGGTGGCCAGCATCAAGCCCAACGTCATAGATACCAGGCCTTTGCGCAACGAGCGACCTGAGAGGCTCGTTACCGTGGATAGGCCGAAGACCATCAAGGAAAAAGTCTCCGCTGGTCCAAACTTCAGGGCTGCCTGAGCCATGGGTGGCCCGATCAGCATGAGGAATACAATCCCTATAGTTCCTGCGATAAAAGATCCAATAGCAGAAATGGCAAGGGCTGGTCCTGCCAGTCCTTTTCGTGCCATTTGATAACCATCAAGGCACGTCACCACTGAGGCCGCTTCTCCGGGGACATTAAGAAGGATGGCGGTTGTGGAACCCCCATACATAGCTCCATAATAAATACCTGCAAGTAGGATGATTGCAGAGGCGGGTTCCTTCCCATAAGTTAAGGGAATGAGAAGGGCCATTCCCCCGGCAGGTCCGATACCAGGTAATATTCCGATGAGAGTGCCTACAAGGCATCCGATAAAAGCATAGAGGATGTTTATGGGTATAAAAGCGATGCCAAAACCATAGGCAAGGTGGTGAAAAATTTCTGTCATGATGAT
>CAZXMB010000069.1:12622-13996 GCA_964641715.1 uncultured Syntrophaceae bacterium | reverse complement strand
TCAAGTTCTTCAGAATCCCGAGAGGCAAGGGGATGTCCAATATTTTAGTAAAGATAATGAAAATCCCTAAACTCAGACCGGCTGAAAGGAGAAGGCCTAATATCCATGACCTTTCTCCTATCAGTCGGGAGGTGATGAAAAGGAAAAGAAATGTCCCGAGAGGGTATCCCAAAATAGGCAAACTATACCCATACCCTCCAAGGAGGCCTGCTAGGAGAATGACACTGATGAATGTTCTCTTCAGCGGAGAGAATTCTGTATCCCTCCCGGGCTTAACGAGGAGTGATGACCCAAGGAAGATCATCAATCCGCCGAGAATGACCGGGAATGTCTTATGCCCTAATGGATCTCCGATCGTGGCAGAAGGCATGGAGGTCGCTCCGAGCAGATACCCCGCTCCAAAGATAAGGATGATGAGCCCTCCGATTCTATCCACGTTTCTCATTGAACAAGACCCAACTCCTTGGCCAATTTTTCGTACATGGCCAGTTCGTCATCGAGGAACTTCTGGAGTTTATCGCCGGTCAAAAAGAAATCAACCCATGCCTGTTTCTCGAGAACATCCTTCCATTGTTTTGTCTTTACCATCTTGGAGAGGGTTTTTTCCCAATACTGTCGGACCTCTTTGGTTATCTCGGGTGGGGCATAGAAACCCCTCCAGTTAGGTGAGACCACGTCTATACCAAACTCTTTGGCCAGGGGGACCTTCTCAAAAATCCCTGTTAACTTCCGGTCAGAAAGGAGTCCGAGAGGTCTGATTGATCCGGCTTCTATATGGCCTGCGATCTCACCCGCCTCTCCGACAAAGGCTGTTGTATGTCCACCCAACAAGGCACCGAGGGCTTCCCCGCCACCGCCAAAGGCCACATATTTCAAACCTTTTACAGGAATTCCAATGGCCTTAGCAATCATTGCAATTCTCATATGATCTAAACCACCTGGTGGAGAACTCCCTGCAAAGGTCAAAACCCCAGGTTGTTTCTTCCAGTCGTCTAACATATCCTTAAAGGTGGAGTATTTAGAATCCTTTCTTACTGCAATTACTCCATAGTCTACAAATAGAGCGGCCACAGGAGTGATATCCCTGTAGGTATAAGGGTTCTTTTTGATCGCCATCTGAGTGGTCAGAACCGCAGAAAAGGCAATGAGCGTATGGAGGTCTTTCCGGCGGTTTCTTACAATATCGGTCATCGCCACTACCCCAAATCCCCCCGGTTTATTGATAACGGTAATAGGCTGTGGAACGAGGCCAGACTCCTTTAAAACTTTCGCTGACATTCGGCACGTGAGATCCCATCCGCCCCCTGGACTTGCTGGAGCGATAAACTCTAAGGGTTTATCAGGATAAGCCGCTTGAGCCATTTCATTTGAAAA
>CAZXMB010000069.1:3326-12522 GCA_964641715.1 uncultured Syntrophaceae bacterium | reverse complement strand
CTTTCGTGCCACCAGACCTATCTCTCCAAAATGGTCCACTACGATCGCACCAGCGTCTCTTAATGCCTCAATCTTGGAGAAAGACGTCCTTTTTCCTCCAGTGATGATTGCCCCCGCGTGGCCAAACCTCATCCCCTCCTTTGCATATTTACCAGAGATATAGGTAATGAAGGGTTTCGTAAACCTTCCATCCTTGATCATCTCGGCAGCCTCTTCCTCTATGGTCGTTCCAATTTCTCCAAAAGCGACCACCATCTTTGTCTGTTCGTCTTTCTCGAAGTAGGGAAGCAAATCTGCCCATGTCGATCCAATGAAGGCGTCTCCACCTCCGCCGATAGCTGTACTCTGGCCTACTCCAGCCTTTGTTAGATAATAACAGAGGGTGGTCGTATTTCCACCGCTTCTCGAAAGGACTCCAGCGGGGCCCTCCTTAAAGAATTCCCTGGCGAGGTTTACCCTGGCTCCTATCATCCCTAACAGTGCCTTACCCGGGCTAACCAGGCCAGGTGAATTGGGGCCAATGACGATAGATCCTCTTTCCCTTGCATATTCTATCACTTCTAACATATCTTGCTGGGGGACCCTTTCAGGGATAACGAGAACCAAATAGATTCCCGCATCCATTGCCTCAAATGCTGCTTCCTTTGCAAGGCGATTTGGCACATAAATAGCGGTGGCATTAATCTCGGGGTGGTGCTCCTTTGCTTCTTTTACCGTATTATAGACGGGGATTCCCGAAACTTTTTCGCCCCCTTTACTCGGAGTGACTCCTGCTAAAATTTTTGTCCCATACTCTAACATGTAAGATGTATTCATCATCGCCTGTCTGCCAGTAATACCTTGAATCACCACTCTGGTCTTCTCATCAATCAATATCGCCATGAGATTCATTCTCCTTAATACTTACAGTGTAGTGCAAACGTAACTCCATCCTTTTGGTGGACCTGCTTTGAAGAGGTGGCTGGAGAGTGGGATGTCTTTCAAATTATTTTGGAGAAACCGAGAGGCCTCAAAAAGTAATTCGATATTCACCCCTGTTCGAATACCCATCTCATCAAGCATAAAGACCAGATCCTCGGTAGAGATGTTCCCTGTTGCTCCGGGTGCAAAAGGACACCCTCCCAATCCTCCTATAGAAGAATCAAATATCATAATTCCTTCTTCTAAGCAAACGAGGGCGTTTGCCAGACCGAGGCCCCTCGTGTTATGGAAATGAACTCCAAAAGTAATGGAGGGAAATTGATTCAGACAGCTCTTAATAATCTGCCTCACCTGCTTTGGATTACCATAACCAACCGTATCAGAGAGGGTAATAGTAGTCGCTCCAAGGTCCTTTACTCTCCCGATATATCTCAAAATCTCCTCTTCTTTTACCTTTCCCTCAAAGGGGCATCCAAAAACCGTGGAGAGGCTCACCCTTACTTTCATATCCGGATTCTCCTTTTTAAGGGAAAGGATTTTTTCAAGTTCCTGGACAGACTCCTCTCTGGTCCTGTTCACATTGTTCTTGTTATGGGATTCACTAATGGAGAAGACAAAAGCCAGTTCCTTCACTCCGCTCTCCAGGGCATTCTTTGCCCCCACCAAGTTTGGCACGAGAGCGCTAAATTGAACATCTTTAAGACCTAATATTCCAGAGATGATTTCTTTTGCATCTCTAAATTGAGGAATGGCCTTTGGATGGACGAAGGAAGTGGCCTCAATTCTCCTGAGTCCACTTTGTGCCAAAAGTTTGATGAGTTGGACCTTTTTTTCTGTTTCCAAAAATTGCTCGATATTCTGTAACCCATCTCTGGGGCCAACCTCTACGATATAAACCTCTTGCGGCATCTTCATCTGCTCCTCCCAGAAACCTTGTATACTGGCCTCATTCCCTTGGTTTCAATCTCCTTTAAATATTCATCTAATTCAGGAGTGGGCAAGATGATCTGGATGGCCTTCATCCCTCTTAATTCACATTCCAACTCACATCCCAGACATTCGGTGCACCCCCCCTTTTTAATCTCTTTCAAGTCTTTTTTTAGGGATGGCCTTCCGTTTTTAAGTTCCAATACCCTTCCCATCGTGGGTAAATTGCAAATTTGAATGCAGGCCTTTGACATACAGTCCCCGCATTTAGAAATGTCAATGATTACTTTCCCTCCTGAAAATACTTCAAATTCTAAGAGTCCTTCTTTCGCCATCAATTTTTTATTCCTCCCGTTGCTTTCTTCCACTCTTGATAAAGGAAATCGAACGCTTGTGCCGAATCCTTTTCGGTAGCATCCCTTCCCAATATCTTCACCCAAGGGGATTGACTTATACCATGGTCTTCAAATAGGCTTATCGCTTCCTCATCCCATCCACCACGAAAGGTGAAGACCATAGGGATGTTGGGTTTACCACATGTACGGGGATAAAGTTCTTTCAAGGCCTTGATGATCCCTCTGGCGGTATTATCCAATTGTTGACTCGATACACAGGATACAAAGAGGTAACCCTTGATTCCAGGCTGAGAGAGGATGATCTTGGTTGCCCGATAAAGTTTGGAAGCAGTAGGATTACCAGAAGTGTCAGCGAAATTCATCGGGAAATACCCAAGCTCTACCAATTCATCCATGGTGGTCAGACTGGTCCCCGTCCCCACACAATCAAAGGCGATGGGAACCTTTCCTTTTTCTTTTGCATAGGACCCTTCTGGATCGAGCTGGACGATATGAGCAGTTCCCCGGTAGTCTCCTTCATCGATTTTGCCTGCGGCAATCTCAATTTTCGTGGGAGGTCTTTCACCCGTTTCCTCAGTGGATGCGAGTCCAAGTTCTGGGTGTCGAAAGATTGCATCGTCATCAATATCGATCCGTGCATCGCCGGCAATAAATCTCCCTTCTCTGGTTAAAATTAAAGGGTTGATCTCGACCAATTTACAATCATATTTTCTGTATAGATCGTAGAGATTTTTGAGGATGGAGCCTAAGGCGATGATCTGATCACCGGAAAGACCCTTTGTCTTCCTGACGAAATCCCTCGCTTCATATTCACGGAGCCCCCTTAGTATATTGACTTGCTGTTTTATAATTTTGGCCGGGGAGGTTCGTGCCATCTCCTCGATATCGATGCCCCCGTTCTGGCTCAGTATAAGGATCGGTCTTCTGGACGATGGATCTGTTGTGGCCCCGAGATAAAATTCTTTCTGGATCAGTAATCTTTCCTCGGCCAATATCTTCTTCACGGGCATGCGACGAATCTTCATATCCAATAATTCTCGGGCCACCTTTTCGACTTCTTCTGGTGTTGTGGCATATTTGATTCCTCCAGCCTTCCCACGACCGCCACTGAGAACCTGGGCCTTCAGGACAACAGGTCGCTTAAATTCTTCAGCAATCTCCCTTGCCTCTTTTGGAGATGTAGCCAATCTTCCCTTGGGAATAGGAATCCCCATTTTATTTAGAAGTTCCTTCCCCTGATATTCATAAAACCTTGCCATCTCAATGCCCTCCATTCGGTCTTTGAGTTTTTTTATAACCTAACTCCTGAGAAATTCTCTCCGCTGTTATCTTTGTTAACTTAATGAATTCCACCATCTTTTCATTAGTAAACCGAATGGTGAGGCCAGAGAGGCAGAGTGCTGCAATAACCTCCCCTTTGAGATCTTTGATAGGTGCGGATACGGAAGAGACAAATGTGGCACGTTCTTGATGGCTTACGGCGTATCCCTCCTTACAGATATTGTTCAATTCTTTCTCCAGACTCTTAAAGTTCGTTATCGTATTAGGTGTGAAGCGAGGGAGTCCTGTTTTTAAAAGAATCTCTCGCCGTTTCTCTCTGGATAGATGAGCCAGGAGTAACTTTCCGGCGGAACCCGCATGGAGAGGATAGCGACCCCCGACATTAAGGAATTGCCTGACCTCATGGGAACTGTCTAACTTTTCAAGACAGACCCTATGGTCCCCTTCGATCACAAAGACAGTAATCGTCTCATCGCTCTTATCCCGAAGGTCTCTCAGATGGGGGATGGCAATCTGCCTCCACTCAGTATTCGATAGAAAGATACTTGCCAATTCCAGGACTTTGGGTCCCAATCGATATTTTTGATTGGTGGGGACCTTGGCCACTAAATTCCCCTTTTCAAGGGTAGATAAAATTCGAGAGACAGTACTTTTTGACAAGCCCAATTTATTTGAGATTTCTGTGACACCCACTTCAGAGGTTTTTGGGGTAAAACAGTTCAGGATGTCGAGGCTATTTTTGATAGATTTGATGAAAGACATCTGTTTCACATTGTGCAACTTAATTCCATAATTTTCAATATCCTAATACAAATGTTTTGTCAAGAAAAAAATAAAAGGATTCGTAATGCCTCACTGAAGCGTGGGTGAAAGATTATAATATGGCAGGAATATCTCTAAAAATTTTATCAAGCGGGTGATCTAAGATTGTTGTTGGCAAAGGTAACTTCCCTCGTACGAACATGATCCCCTCAGTGTCCATGGTATTCTTGCAGTTAAGGAACAAGATGAGGTTTCCGCTATAGGATTTTCTCCGACATCCCTGTCCTATTCTGGGAAGTTTCCTCTGAAGAGTGAGGCATTACAAGGATTCGGAAATAAGGAGATTCATGGGAAGCCTGAAAAAGTTGTTCTGAGAGCCGACGAAGAATTCTCGGGGAACTATTTCTTTGAACCGATGAAAAACCACATCCAATGGGAGTGTGCCCCTCCCCCGTGGTTTTCATGTTCTTGAATCTCCCGGAGATCTTCGATCTGAAATTCCTTCTCAAAGAGATCTCGCATGTCTTCCTCAGCGGAATAGAAGACAGGTCTTCCTTTTTTGCTCTCGAATGTATTTCTGGCAACCTTCTCTCCCTTACCGAAATCTCCATCCCTTGTGGACATGGAAGTCAAAACGAGGATCCCCTTTGGGGCTAAGGCACGGGTGAACCAACTGCTAATCTTTTTTCTATCACTTTCTAAGAACAGGTGAAGGGTGTTAAAGGAGAAAATCCCCCCGAAGATCCCCACCTTGAGAGAGGAATGGAGAAGGTCATCCACAAAATAATGGATGGGGAGGTTCTCCCTCCTGGCATCTTCTTTGGCCATTTCTATTGCGATGGTAGAAACATCAAACCCCACGACGTGAAAACCATGCCTCGCTAAGAATAGACTATTTCTTCCATATCCACAGCCTGGGACAAGGATTCTGGTGACACGGTGATTTTTAAATATCCCCTCTGATTCCAGGGCCGTCGCGCATGGTGGTTCTCCCCAGATCTTACCTTCGTTCCTGAACCGGTCTTCCCAGTATCTTGCTTGTAGGTTCTTCAGCTCCGGATCTATGTCGCCCATGATCTTCTCCTCTGAAACGAGATGGCTCATCGTCTCAATTGTTTTGCGAGATGTTTCATCAACCCGCCATCACGAATTAATTCCTGCATAAAAGGTGGGATGGGTTTTGCCCGGAAGAGTTGTCCTTTTAAGCAGTCTCGGATTTCACCCGTATTGAGATTGACTTCGATCTCTTGTCCCTCATCGATTTGATCCGAGCATGTTGCACATTCGAGGATAGGAAGCCCAATATTGAAAGCATTTCGATAGAAGATCCGGGCAAAGCTTTTAGCGATGATACACGAGATGCCTATCGCCTTGATCGCCAAAGGAGCGTGCTCTCTGGAAGAACCGCAACCAAAGTTCTTCTCCGCCACAATGACATCCCCTCGTTTTACCTTCTTATGAAAGCCAGGGACCGCTCCCTCCATACAGTGTTGGCCCAATTCCCAGGGATCTGTGAGATTGAGGTACCTTGCAGGAATAATCACATCGGTATCGATATCTGCACCAAATTTCCATACACAACCTCGAAAGATCATTTCTTCTCTCCGTCCTTTCCTCAACCTTTGACCACCTCTTCTGGGGCGGCAATCTTCCCCCTCACCGCACTGGCAGCAGCCACAGCAGGATTGGAGAGGTAAATCTCGCTTTCCAGATGCCCCATCCTTCCAATAAAATTTCGATTGGTCGTAGCTACCGCTCGCTCCCCTTTGGCCAGAACCCCCATATGACCTCCCAAACAGGGACCACATGTTGGAGTGCTGATCACGGCCTTGGCATCAAGGAAGATCTCAAAGAGCCCTTCCCTCATGGCCTGGCGATAAATTTCTTGGGTGGCAGGGATGATGATCAACCGGACATAAGGAGCCACCTTGTTTCCTTTGAGGACTTGTGCTGCGACCCGGAGGTCCTCAAGCCTTCCATTGGTGCACGACCCGATTACAACTTGATCAATAGGAATGTCCCCAACCTGGCTGATAGGCTTAGTGTTACTGGGAAGGTGCGGAAAGGCCACTTGAGGCTCGATTTGACTGGTATCGTACTCTTTTACTTCAACGTAGTGGGCATCGGGATCGCTCCGGAAGATTCGGTAAGGTCTTGAGGCCCTTCCTCGGAAGTACTCCTCCGTCATCTCATCTGGTTGAAAGATCCCATTCTTTGCTCCTGCCTCGATTGCCATATTGGCTATTGTCAATCTTCCTGATATGGAGAGTTGATCCACGACCTCTCCAGTAAATTCCATTGCCCGGTAAAGGGCTCCGTCCACGCCAATGTCTCCTATGGTGTATAGAATGAGATCTTTTCCATCGACCCATTTTCGGAGTTTGCCTCGGTAGGTGAACTTGGTCGACTCTGGAACCTTAAACCAGAGCTCTCCGGTGAGCATGGCCGCAGCTAAATCGGTGCTGCCCACTCCAGTGGCAAAGGCCCCTACTCCACCGTATGTACAAGTATGACTATCCCCACCGATCACCACATCTCCAGGTAATACAATTCCCTGCTCAGGTAACAGGGCATGTTCGATACCCATCTCACCGACTTCGTAGTAATGGAGTATTTGGTGGCGTTTTGCGAACTCTTTTATTCGCTTGCAGTTTTCAGCAGACTTGATGTCTTTGTTTGGAGCAAAATGGTCAGGAATGATGACAATTTTCTCTCGATCATATACCCTATCGATTCCGATTCTCTCCAGTTCTTCAATTGCCAGCGGGAGTGTGATATCATTTCCCAAGGCGATATCAATTTTCACATTGACCAGATCCCCGGCTTCGACCTTTTCCAGCCCTGCATGAGAGGCCAATATCTTTTCCGTAATAGTCATTCCCATCTCAAGCTCCGATTCTTTCCCAACGATCTTATTTCTTTTGGAGGAGATATCCAGGAGACCCCCTGCCGTTGTTTCACATTGTGCAACAAAATTTCAAATCTTGATATATTATGTAACCAACTTTTTGTCAATCGAAAAATTTGAGATTCCTCATTTTCACATTAATCTCATTTCTCAGCTTGAACAATTCGATGGTGAAAATTTTTTCTTGGGCTTATTGCCAATTCGTTATATAATTTTAACATAGGATGGAGAGATGGTACGATGGGTGAAGGCAGGGATTATTGAAAATCGGTTTGAAGGGGATCGGGTTTCTCAGACTCTCAAAGAGGCGGAGATTCCCTTTATGATCAAATCGTATCTCGATACGGCGTATGATGGTCTTTACCTCCCTCAGAAAGGCTGGGGGGCAATCATGGTTCCGGAAAACTTTAGCGGGGAAGCGGAACGAATTATTTCGGAAGTAAGGAAAAGCTTTACCAGGGAGGAGGAAGAAGATGAAATTGGACAGTCTAGATGAGATTTTAAGGTTTGCCATTCGAAAGGAGGCCGATGCGGCCACCTTCTACAGGATGGCGGCAGACCGATCAAACCCGGGGGCAAAGAAGACTTTTGAGGAGTTGGCAAAAGAAGAGGATGGACATAGGAAGAGGCTCGAGGGTTTTAACCTGAAGAAGATTGAAACGGTGGAATTGAAAGAGATGAAAGGACTGGGATTGAGCGAAGGGATGGAGGATGTGCCGTTTAGCCCTGAAATGGATTATGGTGAAATTCTCCGGATGGCCATCAAGAATGAAGAGAAATCCCAGCGGCTCTATCTGACCACGGAGAAGATGGTGAAAGAGCCGGATTTGAAAAGGTTGCTCCTGCTCCTTGCCCAGGAGGAATCCGTCCATAAGGAGAGGCTGGAGAAGATTTACGAGGATGACGTTTTGAAAGAGTTCTGAAGATGAGGGGGAGCGAAATGATACCGGGATTGGTCGGAGAAGCAGAAACAGTAGTCCGGGAAGAGGATGTGGTGAGCCGATGGGGAGGGGAGATAACGGTAGATGTCCTTTCCACCCCGAAACTCATTCAATTGATGGAGGAATCTGCCATTCATGCCATCCGGGATTTTATTCCTCCGGATCAGTTGTGTCTCGGGACAGAGGTCAGGATCAGGCATATTTCCCCGACTCCCCTCGGGATGAAAGTGACTGCCCATGCCCTTCTCAAGAAGGTGGATAAGAATCGGCTTTTCTTCTTGGTGGATGCCTATGATGGGGTGGAAAAGGTGGCGGAAGGAGAACATGAACGTATCCTTCTATCCAGGGAAAAGTTTCTCCAGAAGGTGGAAAAGAAGAAAAAATCATGATTCCATTTTTCAGGAAGACTTCAGAAATGGGGCTTTTCCTTCAACGCTGATGCATACCAGTGGATCAGAGTCGGTCAGGTATGAAACGCTTTGAGATCTTAAATCACACGGCCGATATTGGCCTCATCGTCCATGGCCAGGATCTCAAAACCCTTTTCGAAAATGCCGGTGAAGCCTTCTTCCATCTGATTACGGATCTGAGAAAGGTGAAACAAAGGGTGGAGAGGGAAATCGGGATTGAGGAAAGAAGTCTGGAGCGGTTGATGGTGGACTGGCTGTCGGAACTCCTCTATCTCCACGATGTGGAGGGCCTCCTCTTCCGGAGATTTCATGTGGAGTCCGTGAGTGAAAAAGGATTGAAGGCAAAGGTAAAGGGAGAGGCCTTTCAGGAAGGGGTCCATGTGATCAAGACAGAAGTGAAGGCAGTGACCTATCATCAGATCCAGGTCCGGGAGGAGAACGGGGGTTGGAAGGCGCAAGTGATATTGGATCTTTAGTAGATGACCTTTTAGGCAAGGGGAAGAGGTTAGGGCTATGAAGCCGGTTTAGTGAAAAGTAAATAGGTTAGGGCTTAAACACCAATGACCTAACCCTTTAACAAAACCGGCCTCTTTGCCCTTACCTTCAGACTTTAGACTTTTTTCTGGGCAAAGGATAATCACAATGGCTACTGAGGAAAAAATTAAAATTCAGAAGATTGATGATTACCGG
>CAZXMB010000069.1:0-3226 GCA_964641715.1 uncultured Syntrophaceae bacterium | reverse complement strand
AATCACAATGGCTACTGAGGAAAAAATTAAAATTCAGAAGATTGATGATTACCGGTGGAGAATCCCTCGGGAGGGGAAGATGAGGACCGATGGGATCATCTATGCGGATGAGCGGATGCTCAACGATATCCGAAAGGACCAGAGCCTGGTCCAGGTCGCCAATGTCGCATGGCTCCCGGGGATTGTGGGCCATTCTCTGGCCATGCCGGATATCCACTGGGGATATGGTTTCCCCATCGGAGGAGTGGCCTCCTTCGACCTGAGCGACGGGATTGTTTCCCCTGGAGGGGTTGGCTACGATATCAACTGAGGCGTCAGGCTGATGCGCTCAGGTTTGAGCCGCACAGAGGTTGGGGAGAGAATAAGGGAACTGGTCAATGCACTCTTTATCAACATCCCTTCGGGTGTGGGTTCCCATCGGAAGGACCTGAAACTGAGCAGGGAGGAAGAACGGCAGGTACTTAAGAAAGGGGCAAGGTGGGCCTATGACAGAGGCTTTGGCACGGATGAGGATCTTAACCACATCGAAGAACAGGGCTGTCTTCAGGGGGCTGACCCTGACCTCATCTCTGATAGAGCCATGGAAAGGGGAAGGGCCCAACTGGGAACGGTGGGCTCGGGAAATCACTTTGTCGAAATAGGATATGTCGCTGAGGTTTTCGATGAAGGAATAGCCAGTGCACTGGGATTGTTCAAAGACCAGGCGACCGTTCTTGTCCATACCGGTTCAAGAGGCCTGGGCCATCAGGTTTGCGATGATTACATCCGGGTGATGATGGACGCCGCCCGGAAGTACCAGATCGAACTTCCGGATCCTCAGCTCTGCTGCGCGCCTGTCTCCTCACCTGAAGGGGAAAACTATCTTTCGGCCATGGCCTGTGCGGGAAACTTTGCCTTTGCCAACCGGCAGATGATTACCCATTGGGTCCGAGAGACATTCGAGCAGGTTTTCCGGAAAGGCCCAAAGGATTTGAAATTGAATTTAATCTATGATGTCTGTCATAATATCGCCAAGATCGAAAGCCATAGCGTCAATGGAGAGAAGAAGAAACTCTGTGTCCACCGGAAGGGAGCCACCCGGGCCTTTCCTCCCCGTCACCCGGAGATCCCGTCGGATTATCAATCCATCGGCCAACCTGTCCTCATCCCGGGGGATATGGGCCGCTGTTCCTATGTGTTGATAGGGGCAGAAGGGGCCATGAAGGAGACTTTTGGCTCCACCTGCCATGGAGCGGGTCGGGTGATGAGTCGGCATCAGGCCATCAAGGCCGCCAGGGGAAGGGCGATTACGAGGGAATTGGAGGAGAGAGGTATTCTGGTGAGGGGAGCGAGCCGGGGGACCATCGTTGAGGAGATTCCTGAGGCTTATAAGGATGTCAATGAGGTGGTGAATATCGTCCATCGTGCCGGCATCAGCCTGAAGGTCGTAAAACTGGTACCGATGGGAGTGATCAAAGGATAGTGATCAGTAAGCAGTAGGCAGAAGGCAGTAGGCAGTGAGGGACTGTCCCAGAATTACGGACGGAGCGAAGCGGAGTCGTAGATTCGGGACTGTCCCTTTAATATGGTTACGGGCACGGGAACCATGAGAATTCTTGCGATTGATATCGGAGCGGGAACTCAGGACATTCTCGTTTTTGATTCAAGAAAAAAGATTGAGAATTGCATCAGTCTTGTCCTGCCCACTCCATCCAAATTTTTTGCAGAAGAGCTAAATAAGATCGTAAGCCATATCTATATCCACGGCGATACCATTGGAGGAGGTTCCCTTGGTCGAGCCATTCATCGTCACCTTCAAAAGGGGTATCGCGTGGTGATGGAAGAGTCTGCTGCCTATTCCATTCGCAATGATTTGGATGAAGTCAAATCAATGGGGATTGAGGTGGGTAAAAGGCCTGAGGCGAACCATTTTCAGGAATTGGAGGTTCGAGAAATCAATCTGCCACTGCTTGAACAATTCCTTTCAAAATTCGGAGAGGATCTCAAAGTGGATGCCATTGCCATTGCGGTTCAGGATCATGGTGTTGCCCCCAAAGGGGTCTCAGACCGAGCTTTTCGTTTTGAGAATATGGAGAAAATGCTTCGAAAAGATAACCGACCGGAGACCTTCCATTTTTTGGAGAACTCGATCCCAGAATATTGCCTTAGGATGAAGGCAGCGGTTGCGGCAGTGAAAAGGACCACCTTAGTTCCAGTCCTGGTGATGGATACCTGTTTCTCCGCCATCTTGGGTTGTCTTGATGAAATCATTGGACCTTCTTTGATCGTCAATGTGGGAAATGGGCATACCATTGCTGCTTTACTGCTGGAGAAAAAGATCGAAGCCCTCTATGAACATCATACCCATGAGTTGACTCCCAAAAAGTTAGAAAGCGATTTGAAACTCCTCATTCAAGGAGAGTTGGATGGAAAAAAGGTTTTTGAGGAGAATGGGCATGGAGCCATCACCCTGAAACCTTTCCACGGAGAAGTGTCGTTCATCGTCACGGGTCCCAACCGCGATATTTTTAAGGGAACTTCTTTTAAATTTATCTATGCCGCTCCGGGCGGGAATACGATGATGAGCGGTCCCATGGGACTGGTGAAAGCCGCCCAATACTGGATAAGCACAAAATTACAGGAACCCCATACCCAATAAGCTCCAATGACCAGAACAGAATCGTGTCAGTCATCCAATTGAGGAGGTTGATATGGAAAAGATCTTTTATTCTTCATTTGATTCAACTTTTTTAAAAAAGGTTTTTCTGGCCTCCACCGATCAAGGCGTCTGCATGGTGGACTTCCTCAGATCCGAAAATGATTTTTTGAGAAGGTTGAAAGAGCGATTCCAGGGTGAGATGGTCAGGGATGACCGAAAAAATCGAGAGGCGATTTTTCAATTAAAAGAATATCTTTCCGGCGAGCTGAAGCGCTTCAACTGCCGACTGGACATGAGAGGGACTCCTTTCGAGAAAGGGGTCTGGTCTTTTCTGAAAAAGATTCCCTACGGGCAGACACGATCCTACAAGGAAGTGGCAGAGGCGATTGGTCATCCCAAAGCCTTCCGGGCTGTTGGAAATGCAAATGGACGGAATCCCATTCCTTTGGTCGTCCCCTGCCACCGGGTGATTGAGAGCAATGGGGGATTGGGAGGTTATGGACATGGGGTGAAGGTTAAGAAGATGCTATTAGAATTCGAAAAAAATATGGGTAACTCATGACCGGCAAGTGCCCCGCAAGCCCCGCC
>CAZXMB010000068.1:0-15316 GCA_964641715.1 uncultured Syntrophaceae bacterium | reverse complement strand
CGGTCGAGAATCAAAGAGTGAAGCTCCCCGCCCACAGGGCGGGGCTTCCCGGAAAGGAAATCTCATTTATATTGTGCCCCTTGACCCCGCCTACAAGGCGGGGCTTGCGGGGCACTTGCCGGTCAATCGAAAAAGGACGTATTTTGAACTATTCATGTCGGAAAATGTCAATTTGAGACCTTTTTTAAATCCTCAAATTTTAATAAATCTATAAAAATCAATTAATTAAGTATAAAGCCTTTTTGGCACTTAATTTGCAAAAATTAATCTGTTTAACTGTAGATAAAGCCAAACTCTGAGTAATCAGAGGACGCCTGCCCGCCGAATCCGGTGGGGGCCCGCTGTTCCAGAGAAGGAGCAGGAGGGGAAAGCCACGGATCCTGAAAAATTGGATAGCCGGGTTGCCAAAACAGGATAGAACATCACCCGCTTCCAATTTATTGAAGGTCGTGGCTTTTTATTTTATAGGAATCTCTATCCTCACATCATCCGGATACCAAGAAGAGGGGGAACCATGGAAGGTTTGAAGGAATTTGTCCTCAGGCATTTTGAAAAAATTCTTATCCTGATTATTCTTTCGGCGGCCTTCATCGGGACCTACCTGATCGAAGAGAAGTTCGTCGTCTTAAATTTCTATTACCTCCCCGTGCTTGCCACCGGTTACTTTCTGGGGAGGAGATTAGGCCTTCTGACGGCAGTCTTTTCAATTTTAGTAATTGTGATCTCAGCGATACTCTTCCCCGAGCATTTTTTTGGGAGACAGGAATTGATGAAGAGCTTCACCCAGCTTGCCTCCTGGGGTGGGTTTCTCATCCTGGCCAGCGTCGCGGTAGGGACCTTATATGAACAGAATGAGCGCCGCCTGCGGGATTTAAAAAACGCTTATGTCGGAGTCCTTGAAATTCTTTCGAAATATCTTGAGTCAACCGACCGGTATACCAAAGGCCATTCTGTGAGGGTTTCGGAACTGGCCACGGAGATCGCGATTGCCATGGAGTTGCATCGGGGAGAAGTGGAGAATATCCGTGTCGCCGGATTGCTCCATGATATCGGTAAGATTGAGATCAGCGGCGAGATTTTGCGGAAAGCTGCGGAATTGAGCACCGAAGAAAAACAATTGATTGACGAGCATACGGTGAAGGGTGCCTACCTGCTTTCTTCTGTGGGTTCGGTCCTCAAAGAGGTTGTCCCGATTGTTGTCTCCCACCATCAATATTTCATCAATACGATTGAGGGGCCCGAAAAGGAGATGGTTAGACTTCCATTGGGAGCAAGAATCATTGCTGTGGCAGATGCCTTTGATGCCATGACAACCGACAGACCTTACCGGAAGGGTATGCCACCGTGGGAAGCATTGGAGGAGATTGTCAAAAATGCAGGGAAGCAGTTTGACCCGCATGTGGTGGAATCCTTCAAACATGTTATCCGGGGGAAAATGGAGAGGGTCTGATCCCTTCTCTCAACCGTCTCGGAAAGCGGTCCGTGAGTGGTCTTGCTGAGCTTCTTAAAACAGGGCCTGGACGAATTCGGTGGCGTTGAATTCCCTGAGATCATCTATCCCCTCGCCGATGCCCACATAACGAACGGGAATTTTCAATTCTTCGTTGATGCCGATAATGATTCCTCCTTTGGCCGTCCCATCCAGCTTCGTGAGGGCAATTCCGGTCACACCAATGGCTTCATTAAAGAGTTTTGCCTGTGAGATGGCATTCTGACCCGTGGTGGCGTCGAGGACGAGAAGGATTTCGTGGGGCGCTCCCGGGCATTCCCTGCCAACAATTCTTTTGACCTTCTTTAACTCCTCCATCAGATTGACTTTGGTATGAAGCCTTCCAGCGGTATCGATGAGAATAAGGTCGGTATTTCTTGCCTTGGCGGCATGAATCGAGTCAAAAGCCACTGCCGAAGGATCGGACCCTTTGGACTGTTTGATAAAATCGGCCGATGCGCGATTCGCCCAGATTTCGAGCTGTTCTACAGCAGCCGGCCTGAAGGTATCCGCCGCCCCGATTAAAACTTTTTTCCCCCGGGAGGAATACTGATGAGCGATTTTTCCGATGGTTGTGGTCTTTCCCACTCCATTGACCCCGACGACCATAAAGATAAAGGGCCTAGCCCGAGTGAAATCTATGGAAAAGGGTTTTTCACCTGATTTCAGGATTCTCAGGATCTCCTGTTTGATGAATTCCTTTACCCTGTCCGGATCCTTTAGCTCTCCTCTCTTCAACCCCTGCCGGACGCCCTCGATCAATTGAGTGGTCGTCCTCACTCCAAGGTCTGCTTCAAAAAGAAGGGCTTCCAATTCATCCAGGAGGTCCTGGTCAATCGTCTTTTTCCCGAGAAAGAGACGATCCATTTTTTCTACAAACCCCTGATGGGTTTTTGAAAGTCCCTGTTTTAATTTCTCAAAAAAACCCAAAGGCTTCTCCTTTCCTTTTGTATGATTCTTAATTTCTTTTTCCTTTGGATATCTCCCAGAATTCTCTTGGAGTGATGATCGGGACACAATGGAACTTCTTCAGCACAAGAAGATCCTTATCTCCGGTAATGATATAATCGGGTTTGGCTGCTTCAGAAAGGCCCAGAATCTTGACATCATCGACATCTCTGCAGGCCTCTTTATCTAACCTTTTATAGCTGCCGAATGTACAAAATTCCTTCAAGTATTCAGCAATCATCAGAATTTTATCCTTGGGCATCTTCAATTTTTTCTGTAAGTTTCTTTGTACTTCAGACAGAATGTGTTCACTGATGATCATTTCATGCTTCTCCAGACAGAGTTCAAACAGGGCATGCGCCAATCCTCTCCCTGCAAATGCGGCCAGAATCACATTTGTGTCGAGGATCACTCTCATGAGACTTCTTTATAGATATCCTCATCGGTGAGGATGCCCTGAGCCTCCGCAAAAGGGAGGACCATATTTCGAAGTTTACGAAACCGGTAGATGGAGATATATCTCTGCAATGATTCCCTGACAAGATCGCTGATCGGTTTCTTTTCTGCCTTGCTGATCTCCTGTAATTCCTCTCTTAAATCATCAGGAATTCGTATGGTCAGGGTCTGATTCATGTTTACCTCCTTTGCAATACAACGTAACACATACGGTAAGACTTGTCAAAATTTAAATTTTATTATGAATTGAAGTAATTCGGTATATAAAAAAGGCGAGAATAAAATTCTCGCCTTTTTTATATAAGGATTCCTGCAGACCGGTTATTTTTTATCCTTTACATCTTCGTAGTCTGCATCGACCACATCTTCCTGGGCTCTCTGTTTGGGACCTTCCTGGGCTCCCGGTTCAGGGCCTGCCCCTGCGCCCCCTTTCTGAGAGGCCTTGGCATACATGGCTTCCGCCAATTTATGGGAGGTACGGGTGAGTTCCTCCTGGGCAGACTTGAGGGTGTTGAGGTCGTTTGACTCCATTGCCTTCTTTGCACCGGAAATCGCATTTTCGATATTCTGCTTATCTCCGGAATCGACCTTGTCTCCGTACTCCCTCAGAGATTTCTCTGTCGTATAGATGAGTGTATCGAGATGGTTTCTGGCCTCCGCAAGTTCCTTTCTTTTCTTGTCCTCTGTGGCATGGGCCTCAGCATCCTTGACCATCTTCTTAATTTCTTCCTCGTTTAAGCCGCTGGAGGCAGTGATCTTGATGGATTGCTCTTTCCCCGTTCCAAGATCCTTTGCTGAGACATGGACGATTCCATTCGCATCAATATCAAAGGTGACCTCGATTTGAGGAATGCCCCTTGGGGCAGGGGGGATGCCGACCAGCTCAAATTGACCGAGCGTCTTGTTGTCCCCGGCCATCTCCCTCTCACCCTGAAGCACATGGATGGTCACGGCAGGCTGATTGTCGGAAGCGGTAGAGAAGATCTGGCTCTTTCGGGTGGGGATGGTCGTATTCCTCTCAATCAGTTTGGTGAAAACACCACCGAGCGTTTCAATCCCAAGGGAAAGAGGAGTGACATCGAGCAGGAGGACATCTTTCACCTCCCCCTTCAGGACGCCAGCCTGGATGGCTGCGCCAATGGCAACTGCCTCATCCGGGTTGACGCTCTTATTGGGTTCCTTACCGAAGGTCTGCCTCACCTTCTCCTGGACCTTGGGCATCCGGGTCATTCCGCCGACCAGGATCACCTCATTGATGTCTCTTGCCGAAAGCCCGGCATCAGCCAGGGCCTGGCGGCATGGTCCTTCCGTCATCTCAATGAGATCTTCTGTCAGTTTTTCCAGCTTTGCCCTGGTCAGCTTCATATTGAGATGCTTCGGCCCCGAGGCGTCAGCGGTGATGAAAGGAAGGTTGATATCCGTCTCCATCATGTTGGAGAGTTCAATCTTCGCTTTTTCCGCAGCCTCTTTGAGCCTTTGGAGGGCCATTCGATCCTTTCTGAGGTCAATCCCCTGATCCTTCTTAAACTCGTCAGCAAGATAGTCAATGATGCGTTGATCAAAGTCATCTCCACCGAGATGGGTATTCCCGTTGGTCGATTTGACTTCAAAGACGCCATCCCCCAATTCGAGGATGGAGATATCAAAGGTTCCCCCACCCAGGTCAAAGACGGCCACCTTTTCATCCTTTTTCTTATCGAGCCCATAAGCCAGAGAAGCGGCGGTGGGCTCGTTGATGATTCGAATGACATTGAGGCCTGCGATCCTTCCTGCATCCTTGGTGGCCTGACGCTGACTGTCATTAAAATAGGCGGGGACCGTGATAACCGCATCGGTCACCTTCTCGCCCAGGTAAGCCTCTGCTGTCTCTTTCATCTTCTGGAGGATGAAAGCGGAGATTTCCGGAGGGCTATACTCCTTATCCCTCGCACTGACCCAGGCATCGCCGTTCTTGTTTTCGACGATTTTATATGGAAGGATTTTAATATCCCTCTGGACTTCAGGATCCCTGTATTTCCTTCCCATCAGCCGTTTGATTGAGAAGATGGTATTTTCGGAATTGGTGATCGCCTGGCGTTTGGCAATCTGGCCCACCACTCTTTCCCCTTTATCCGTAAAGGCGACGACAGAGGGTGTGATCCGGCTTCCTTCGGGATTAGCGATAACGACCGGGTCTCCTCCTTCCATGATAGCCACTACTGAAAATGTTGTTCCCAAATCGATTCCTATTGTTTTAGCCATTGTGATGCCCCCTTTTTATATATTAGTTATGCCTCCGGCGTCTGGGCCTCTTTTGTCGGAGGCTTTGACACGGAAACCGTTGCTGGTCTTAATAGACGTTCATTTAAAAGATAGCCTTTTTGGAATTCATCCACCACCTGATTCGGCTCTTGAAGTTCGGTCTCCACGACCACCATCGCCTCATGGCGGGCCGGGTCGAAGGGTTTCCCGACCGATTCAAAAGGAGTCAACCCAAACTTGTTTAGGGTGTTTAAGAGCTGTTGGAGGGTCAACTTTACCCCTTCAATCAGGACCCCGGTATCCACGACCTTTTCAGCATGATTGACCGCCCTTTCGAGATTATCGATAAAAGGGAGGATGGCCTTCATCAGATCCTCATGAGCATATTTCGTCCAATCCTCTTTCTCCCGGACCGCTCTCTTCTTATAGTTCTCCAGATCGGCAGCCATCCTCAGGAAGCGATCGTAATTCTCTTTTGCCTCTTTTTCCTTTTCCTCCAATTTCTTTTTCATTTCACCCAGTTCAACCTCTTTGTCCTCCCTTTTTTTCTTGGTTTTAGGGTGTTTTGTTTCTGATGATATTTTTTCACCATTCCCCTCTTGGCCTGATTCCAGGGTGACGGGAATCTCTTTCTCCTCCGAATCATCCATTTTCCATCTCCCGAATTAAGAGTAATGCGTTTCCAAAATCTTTGACAAAAGCCTCGCCGAATAGTCCACCAGGGGAATAATTTTTGAATAATTCATCCTTCTTGGCCCGATCACTCCCAGAGCGCCCCATATCTTTCCAGCACACCCATAGGTGGAGGTCACCAAACTGCAGGTCTCCATTTCCTGTATCTCGCTCTCCGAACCAATGGAAATCTGGACTCCCCTGGGCGCCAGGCATTTATCCAGAAGCCTGACCATCGTCGCCTTCTCTTCAAAGGCACTGAACAGGTCTGCCATAATCGTGATGTTCCCGAACTCTGGCTCATGGAGAATGTTCGTCCTTCCCTCGATGAAGACATCGGTCTCATCGAAAGAGGAAAAGGCTTTTTCTCCTAATTTGACCGCCTGCTCGAACAAACGATCGTAGGTATACTTCTCTGTCCTCATCTGATCGACTAATTTCTCCCTCACCTCATAAAGGGTGAGACCGGTCAGAAGACTGTTCATATAATCAGAAAGGCGGTCCAGATCGGATTGTGAAAAATCCTCATCCATCTTGATGATCCTGTTCTGGACCATCCCGGTAGTGCTCACCAGTATCGCCAGGACCAGATGTCTCTTCAATTTAACGAATTCGATATGTTGAAGGACAAGCATGCTCATCCGCGGTGCCCAGACCACAGCGAGATAATGGGAGGATGACGAAAGGATGTGGCAGGTTTCCCGGAAGAGGTCTTTCCCTTCGGTCTGGTATTTTAAGTATTTGGACTTAATCTCTACCTGTTCGCGAGGGCTTAACTCGTGAAAATCGAGGATATAATCGACATAAAACCTCAACCCCTTCTCCGTGGGGACCCTGCCTGCGGAGGTATGGGGTTGTGAAAGAAGCCCAAACTCTTTGAGATCCGACATAATATTTCGAATGGTTGCCGGGCTGAGGTTGAGCTCTGATTTTTTCGAGATCGTGTTAGACCCCACAGGTTCAGCCGTATGGATATAATCCTCAACAACTATTTTTAGAATTTCCTTCATCCTCTCATTAAGAAGGGGAAACATTAAATTCTCTTCCTCAGGCCATTGAAGGTGGATAACCTATTAAATACCCTGTATAAAATCTTCACTGTTGCTGAAAAGATAATAATGGGAATAGAGTTTGTCAAGAAGAAGGCGAAAAGAGTATTTCCCTTCTCCAAACACGATTTCCCTTGTATTATCATTCAGTTTCATTCCCTACCCATCTCTTGTAGAATGTGGTTGTCATTTGAAGTGATCAAAGCCCATTCGATCCGGGTAATATTTCTCTCCATTCCTCCGGATAACTTGTAGACCTTCTTTTTTAGTGAGAATCTCCCCGATGCGGGTAATGGGAACATGGAGTGAGCGAACGAAGAATGAAATCCGGTCCCTCATTTTTTTGGGTGCGGTGAAAAGGAGTTCATAGTCCTCTCCACCACTGAGGGCGATCTGGTATCGGTCCTTTGAGTAGGCTTGGGCCCATCTCTGATAGAGGCTCGATAGAGGGATGCGGTCCTCCCAGATTCGTGCTCCGACTTGACTCTCCTCTGAAATATGCTGGGTATCACTCAAGAGACCATCGCTCACATCAATCATGGCAGAGGCAATATGTTTTCTGGAAAGGGCCTGGCCCAGCTCAATTCTCGGGACAGGGGAGAGATGTTTGTCAATCAATCCTTTTGGTTTTTTTTTGACCCCTCTGTCCTGGAGAATCTTTAATCCTAATGCCGCATCTCCTAATGTTCCTGAGACATAGAGATCGTCTCCGACCTCTGCTCCGTTTCTGAAGAGGAGGTTCTCTCTCTTCCCTTCACCGATCAGGGAGATGTTCACAACAATTTTCTGGGAAAGGGAGGTATCTCCACCGATCAGGTCGACTTGAAACCTTTTTGCTTCTTCTCTTAACCCGCGATAGAACCAGGAGACAAAAGAGAAAGGGAGATTTTTGGGAAGACCAAGGCTGATCAGAAAGTATTTTGGAAAACCTCCCATGGAGGCAATATCACTGAGATTGACCGCTAAAGCCTTCTTTCCCAAATGGTAGGGACTGATCCAGGTTCGCTCGAAATGGATGTCCTCGATCAGAATATCGGTCGTGATGAGTAATGCTCTTTTCCCTCTGTTAATGACTGCCACATCATCACCAATACCCTGAATCAGGTCGGAATGGGAAGGGGTGGTCCACCTCCTGATCTCACGGATGAGCCCGAATTCCCCCATTCTACGAAGGTCTTTCATGGTTAATCCATTGCCTAGAAAATAACTTCTTTTAATCCCTCCTCCCTCCCTTTGCCAAAGGAAGGAGTAATTATCCCCCTTTGGAAAAGGGGGATAAAGGAGGATCTTCATGATTCGCGTGTGACGAATCCGTCATGAAGGATTACGCTTTTTATCATATCTTTTTAAGATAGTTTTGATGAGGTTGGAAGTGGAGGATCCTTCTTCGAAAGGAAGGATGATGACTTGCCCGCCGGATTTCTCAACCACTTCTCTCCCCACGGTGGTCTCTCTGGTCCAATCCCCACCCTTCACAAGAATGTGGGGTTGAAGAAGCGTAATGAGTTCTAAAGGAGTATCTTCATCAAATAGCGTAATATAATCCACACAACCGAGACCTGAAAGGACCTCTGCCCTCTCACCCTCCGGAAGGATTGGGCGTTCAGGACCTTTAATGATCCGAACCGATCGATCACTGTTTAAGCCAACGATCAGAATATCCCCGAGGGATCTGGCCTTCTCTAAATATCGAATATGACCGACATGGAGAAGGTCGAAACAACCATTGGTAAAGACAATCCGTTTCCCTTTAGCCTTAAGGGCTTTGATGATACTGTAAAGATCCTCTTTTTTTCTAATCTTCTCTCTCATCTCTATCTCCTATTTCAAAAACTACCAGATTTAATGAGGGGAGTCAATCCTCGTCACTGGTCTTGTTGGCCCTCCCTACATGAGTAAAAAGTTGCCCATAAATCGGGAGAATAATAATGATGAACCTTTATCCCTCTTTGCCAAAGAGGGATCAAAACACCCGAAACTGAGGGAGTCAAGAGATTCTGATTTTTTTCTTGACAAAGAAATTTAACTCATAGTATAGATATTTTTAAAATATATTAATGATATATTTTTAGTATATCTATAAATGTGGTAACTTAAGGTCATGAAAAGGATGAGGAATAACTCGAAGAGTAAAAAAGCATTTGTTTACGGTAACTTAAAGAGCAGAATCATCAATAACCTTATCAAACCAGGAGAGCCTCTCAATGAGGGTATGCTTTCAAAAGAGCTTAAAATCAGTAAGACCCCGATTAGAGAAGCATTTCAGCAACTCGAAAGGGAGGGGCTTGTTGAAAATATCCCTGTAAAGGGAGCTTTCGTTTCCAGGATTTCATTTCAGGATATCAGAGAACTATTTGAGATAAGGGAGATTTTAGAATGTGAAGCGGTCAAACGGGCTGTGATGAAGGTGGATCCAGCCAAGATTAAACTCTTAAGAGACAAATTCATCTCCTCCGAAAGCGAAAATGGGGGAGCGGCTCCAAGACATTTTAGATCTGGAGACCAGATTCACACCTTTATCTTTGAGACCCTCGGGAACAATCGATTGATGGAGATTTATAAGAGACTGCAGGATCATGTGGTGAGAAACCGTATCTATTTCTTCGATCAATCTCATCCGGGCCGATCTGAGGAGTCTTTCAAAGAACATCTTGAGATTTTGGATTCCATGGAGGCGCAAGATGCTGTGCGAGCGGAACAGGCAGTCCGAAACCATCTCAGAAACTCGATGGAATATCTGAAAAAGATCATGTGATCAAAATTGGAGAAGGGGAGATCCAACCCATGACCCATGTAATAACTCAAATTGATAGGCCCCCTAAGGAATTAATGGATCAGTTTCGAGGAATCGGCACTGCAACTGTCCACGAAGCCTATGGAAGAAAAGGAGCAGTTGACCATGTGATTAAGCCCATCACCCGTGGCGTCCGGCTCTGCGGCCCTGCTTTTACGGTTCAGTGCCACCCCGGTGACAATTTGATGCTCCATAAGGCTCTGGAGCGGGCAAAGCCAGGAGATATCCTCGTCACTTCAGTGGGGGAATATTATGAAGCCGGCTACTGGGGAGGATTGATGGCCACATCCGGTGTCGCAAAGAAGCTGGGAGGGTTGGCCATTGACGGGTGCATCAGGGATTCCGCCGAAATCATCAGAATGGGATTCCCCGTATTCTGCCGTGGATTCTGCATCAAGGGAACGACGAAAACGGTTCTTGGATTAATCAATCACCCTGTCATTTTTGGGGGAGTATCGGTCCACCCGGGAGATTTGATTCTCGGGGATGATGATGGAATGGTTGTGGTTGAGCGATCGAAATGCGAAGAGGTCCTGGAGAAATCTATCCAGAGGGTTGAAGCAGAAAAGTTGAAATCAGAAAGACTGAAGGCGGGTATCTCCAGCGTCGAGCTGAACAAGTTAGAGAAGGTTTTTGAATTCTTAGGGATGGTCGAAAAATAGCCTGATGAAAATCCAGCCGCAACGATTAAAAGAAATCTCAATTGAAATTCTTAAGGGGTTGAACGCCACTGATCATGAGGCGAAGTTAGTGGCTGAGTGTCTGGTCCTGGCCGAGATGAGAGGGATCGATACTCATGGCGTCCATTTTCTGAAACTCCTTTCAGACCGGGTCGATGCACGGATGATCCGTATTCCAACCAAAGTCCGGGTGCTCAGAGAGGATGGAGCGAACTCTGTTCTTGATGGAGGAAATGGGCTTGGCCAGGTTGCGGCTCATCGGGCCATGAGGATGAATATTCAAAAGGCTAAAGAACTTGGAATGGGATTGACCCTCATCCGAAATACGAATCACATTGGGATTCTTGCCTTCTATACCCTCATGGCTGCAGAAGAGGGAATGGTCGGAATCGTGATGAGCAATTCCGCTCCTTCCATGTCTCCCTGGGGAGGGGCGGATCCATTCCTTGGAACGAATCCGATCTCGATAGCTATCCCGTGTGGTTTGGAAGCCCCTTTGGTTCTCGATATGTCATCAAGTGTCGTTGCCCGGGGGAAGATCCGGAAAGCCCTACGGATGAAACAGTCCATCCCCCTTGGGTGGGCTCTCGATGAAGAGGGATCACCGACGACCGATCCAAGTGGTGCATTGAAAGGTACGCTCTTGCCCATAGGCGGACCCAAGGGATATGGCCTGGCTCTTGTGATTGATATCCTCGCAGGTCTCCTTTCAGGGTCTCAATATGGTCCGAAGATTAAGACCTTTCATCAACCCTTAGGGCCGACCGGTATCGGTGTCCTCACCATGGCCATTGACATTGAAAAGTTTATGCCTCTTGATCAGTTTAAGCAACTCATGGACTCTTATATTGGATCGATTAAAAAATCCAAGAAGGCAAAGGGAGTCTCAAGAATTTACCTTCCAGGGGAGATCGAGTTTGAAAAAGAGAAAGAGAGCCTGGCAGAAGGAATTGAATTGAATGAATCCGTGGCGAGCGATTTAAACCAGCTTCTGGAAAAGGTGAAAAGCCCGATAAGAATGAATGAATCGTGAAGGATCGTGAAAGATGAAGTGGATCATAAGGGTTAATACTCGAACAGGAGAGATTTCCAGACAAGAAGCGACCGAAGAGGAGATGCGCTGGGGGGGCAGGCTCCTGATCTCAAAGTTCTTATTGAGGGAAGTTCCACCCACATCCGACCCTCTTGGACGCTTCAATAAGTTCATGATCGCTCCGGGCCTTTTAGGAGATACTATCGTTACCACAACCGGGAAGTTTTCAGTGGGAGGTAAGAGCCCTCTCACGCAGGGTGTCAAGGAAAGCGATGTGGGAGGCGAAGCCGGAAAGAAGATCGCACGACTCGGGATCAAGGCTCTGGTGCTGGAAGATATTCCGGAGAAGGCGGGAACGAAGGTCTTGATGATTGGAGGAAATCAGCTCACGTTATCTGAGTACCCTGAGTTGAGGGGGAAGTTTGTCTCAGAGACCATCCGATTCCTGAGGAAGCGGTTCGGCCGGGAGGCGGGGATCATCTGCATCGGGCCTGCCGGAGAGATGAAAATGGCAGGGGCTGGGGTTGCTGTGACTGATTTAAATGACATACAGGTTCGCTATGCGGCACGTGGCGGTCTCGGAGCGGTGATGGGGTCAAAAGGGATCAAAGCGATTGTGGTGGATGATTCGGAGGCTGTATTACCCCATGTTTTTGATGATGGTCTTCTTCGAGAAGCAAGCAAAACCCTTGCTCAGGCCATCCTGGATGATCCCAAGACAGAAAACAGGCATAAGTTTGGAACCCCTGCTATCCTCATGGTCGCCAATGAGCTCGGCCTTCTTCCCACACGGAATTTTAGCGCAGGGCAGTTTGAAAGAGCAGAGGCCATTGCAGGAGAACGGGTTGCAGAGGTGATTGCAGAGCGAGGAGGGGAAGGCCGTTCAGGAACACCCTGTTTGAGAGGTTGCGTCATTTCATGCTCCAATATCTTTCCAGACCCTTCGGGAAAAAGAACCGTAGCATCCCTCCAATATGAGAATATTACGCTTCTTGGACCGAACTGCGGGATTGGCGATCTGGGTGATATCGCCGAACTAAACCACCTCTGCAACGAGGTGGGTGTGGATGCGATTGAAACTGGAGCTGCGATAGGGGTGGCCATGGAGGCCGGGGTAATTCCCTTCGGGGACGCCGAAGGTGCAAAGGATCTGATTCGGCAGATCGGCCAGGGAACTTACCTCGGGCGAATCATCGGAAACGGAGTTGTAGTGACAGGAAAGGTCTTTGGAGTGAGGAGGGTCCCGGCAATCAAAGGCCAGGCCATTCCAGGTTATGACCCTCGCGCGTTAAAAGGAAACGGAGTCACCTATATCACTTCTCCCATGGGAGCAGACCATACCGCAGGGAATACATTTGAAACCGCCAGGACCATCAACCCTATTGGAAAAGAAGACCAGGTTCGGAATTCGAGAAGGCTTCAGATCCGGGCGGCTATTCTCGACACCATGGGGCTCTGTCTCTTCACCCGTCCTCCTTTTGTGAAGAACCCTGAACTTTTTACCCTCTTTCTGAAGGGACGCTATGGGTGGGATATCACTTACGAGGATGTGCAGAAGATCGGAATCGATGTCCTGAAAGCGGAACGAGAATTCAACCGGCGTGCTGGGGTTTCAGAAGAATTCTTCGATATCCCGGAATTCATGAGGGAAGAGGTTCTGCCTCCGAGAAATTCCGTCTTCGATATTTCGATGGAGGAAATGCAACAGATTTGGAAAGTGAAGATTCCAAGGGATGTTTTTTAAGGAACCATTGAGTCGTTCCCTCCGCCTTCCATTCAGACAGGGAGGAGCGGAAGGGAATTGAAATCTATTCTTTTGCGACTCTGGAAGGATAAGGAGAATAGGAAATGGAGTTAAAGGATTTGGTTGCCGTCATCACAGGTGGCGGGAAGGGTATCGGGAAGGCCATTGCTGAAAAATTTTTTATCGAAGGTGCCCGGGTAGTGATATGGGATATTGATCTTCCCCTGGCAAAAAATGTGGCAACCTCCCTGGATTCTTCCGGCCAAAAGACGATGGCCATTAAGGTCGATATCACCAATGAGACAGAAGTCGAAAAGGCCGTCTCTGAGGTGATCAGTGAGTTCGGCCGAATTGACATCCTCGTCAATAATGCAGGAATTTCCCGTCACAGACCGATTGAGGAGATGACCCTTGAGATTTTTGAATCAGTCATGAAAGTCAATTTGACGGGAACATTTCTCTGTTGCCGGGCGGTCACTCCGATCATGAAAAAACAGGGAAGGGGAAAAATAATCAATATTGCCTCACTGGGAGGAAGAACGGGTCGTCCAGGTGTCGGCGTGAATTATGCGGCTTCCAAGGCGGGTGTGATCGGGCTCACTCAGACCCTTGCGAGAGAACTCGGTCCCTCGGGGATTTATTCCAACGCCATCGCCCCGGGGCCTATTTTAACAGAGCAAACAAAACAATACCCGGCAGAAGTTTTTGCGACGTGGAATGCTGGGCGGGCAATACAAAAAGATGGTCTGCCAGAGGATGTGGCAGACATGGCTATCTTTTTGGCCTCCCGCCGGTCAGACTGGGTCACAGGTGTCACCATTGATTTAAACGGAGGGATCCTGATCAGATAATTTTAAGGAGATGATCATGTCAGAACTTAAAGTGATTAACATTAAGGATGTGAAGGGGGAGCGCAGGGATCCTCCCCGGATGTCATGGATTCTGGTCTCTGAGAAGACTGTAGGATCCCGGAATCTCGCCATGGGCGTGAATGAGACCTATCCGGGCGGAATGGTGCCGGAGCACAAGCACGACAATGAAGAGGAGGTCATGTATTTCGTGGCCGGCAGAGGAACCTTTGTGACCGAAGGCAGGGAGATCCCTCTTGAGCCAGGCGTATGCATCTATAATCCGCCCGGGAAGCTCCACAAAATCATTAACACCGGGGATGAAGTCCTGAGGTTTGTCTGGATCTATTCCCCACAACTCCCAAGCCATAGGAAATAAAAGGAGGAAGCAAAATGGCAAAATGGAAGTTACCACCGGAAGGTGGACACATGGACAAACCGAGTAAGATCTATTTTCAAACGATGACCAAGAAGGATGTGGAAGAGAGGCTTACGAAGAACGACCTGATTATCATCCCGCTTGGATCCACGGAGAATCACGGGGCAGCCGGTCCCTATGGCGAAGATATCTTCATGGTGACAAGAATGGCGGAAGAGGTGGCCAAGGCAACGGGCTGTACTGTTGCGCATCCTGTTGTCTACGGGTCTCATCCGTACCACCATTTAGGCCAGCCCGGGACAGTGGTGATCCCGGATGATGTCTTTTCCGCTTATCTCAGGGCGATCATGGCTGGGTTCTGGAATACGGGTTTCCGGAAACAAATCTTCATGAGCCTGCATGGCCAGGAATATATTGTCCCTTCGGCAATCAATGAATTCGGGAAAAAATACCAGGTGCCGGCAATCCTTATCTTTGTGGATATTCCAAGGATTATGGGTCAGACCCTGATGGACAAGGCCCACGGCGGACCTTACGACAATCCCTTCCAGCATGCCTGCGAGGCAGAGACCTCACTCTCTATGGCCCTTTTTCCTGAAATGGTCCAACTGGAAAATGCCGAGGACAATACCCCCTGGGGCTTTTTGCCACCGGGACATCTGGATCGGGGGGGAGACATCTATGGTAATCCGATTCCTGGCCATTGTGCAGTCGGTTGTGGCGGGATTGAGTGCGTGATCTATCCTGAAGGAGTCATTGGAAAACCTTCCCTGGCTGATCCGAAGAAGGCCTATAAGAGCGTGGAAGTCACCCTCGATTATCTGAAGAAGCTTCATGACGATATCATGGGCAAGTTTCCTCCGGGAGTGCTGCCCGAAAGCAAATATCTGACCCAGAGACCAGCGGAGGAAGTTAAAGCCCTCCTGAAGGGTCCGATGAAGGGCGGAAGGCACCTCTATACCATCGCCTTCCCGCCGTAATCG
>CAZXMB010000067.1:0-15471 GCA_964641715.1 uncultured Syntrophaceae bacterium | reverse complement strand
GGGTAATCATGCATTCCTGCCAGACCTTGATAACTGTAATTACTTTATAAACATGGGAGCAAACCCCATGGAGGCTGAGCAGTGGGCAAGGTGGCTCGACAGAAAGATAATCGAAAATAAGGAAAGGGGTATGAGATACATTGTCGTTGAACCAAGGCTCTCAAATGCTGCGGCGAAGGCTCATGAGTGGGTTCCGATAAGGCCTGCAACCGATGTAGTATTCCTTCTTGCTATGGGAAACGAACTGATAAAAAATAATCTTATTGATGAAAAGTTCCTTGCAACTTACACAAATGCCTCCATGCTTGTTGATAATGATGGGAAGTTTGTAAAGAAAGATGGAAGGCCTTTAATCTGGGACAAAAAGACCAATTCAGGAAAGCCCTATGAAGGCGACGTCGAGCCTGCCCTCTCAGGTTCTTATAACGTTGATGGCAAAGCGTGCAGAACAGCCCTTGAGATCTTCAAGGAGAGCATAAAGGATGTAACACCTGAGTATACGGAGGGAGTTACGGGTGTACCTGCTGATACCATCAAGAGAATATCAAAGGAGTTTGGCGAATATGCAAAGATAGGTTCAACTGTAATAAGGGATGGCAAGTTTCTGAGATACCGTCCTGTGGCAATACACACCTTCAGAGGATTGAGTACCCATGAATACGGTGTCCAGAACAACAGGGCCAGGCAGATTGTGATGATGCTTGTGGGTGCCTTTGATGCAGTGGGGGGAATGCATCTGCACGACGTATATAAGACCCCAAAATATATGGAGCCCTCAAAGTGTGAGTTTCCTCCAAAGAGGGTGGATCTTCAGGAAAGCGTTTACTTCCCTCATGGCACACACAATGTTGCCCAGCAGGTTGCATTAACACTTGCCGACCCAAAGGCATATGGACTTCAGTATGAGCCTGAATTCATGATGTCCTATGCCACAAACAGGCCATTCAGCACATCAGATATCAAAAAACAGATTGAGGGCTATCAGAAGATTTACAGTGTGGTGATGGATACAATTATTACTGAGTTGGCGGATATGTCAGACATAGTGCTTCCTGACAAGACCTATCTTGAGTCCTGGCACTGGTCTGATACGAGATGGAATCTTGAGTCCAAACATATGGCTATTAGACAGCCCATCGTGAATGCCTATAATCTCAAATATGATGCCTTTGACATCCTTATGGAGCTCGCCGAAAGGCTGGGTATTCTGGACAAATACATCGAGGGCATTAACGGCGCCTGGAAAATTAAACTTGCACAGGGTAGGAAATATACCTCAAATGAAGTGGTGGCAGAGATTGCAAAGGCAAATGGCACAGACATAGAGTATCTCAAAAATCATGGATTAAAGGCAAAGAAACTCCATTCAGAAGATATCTATCTCAAAGGTGTCGAGGCAAAGTTTAAAGGGCCAGGAAAGCCAAAGATGAATTTCTATGCTGAAAACCTGGTGCTTACAGCTGAAAAGGTCAAAGAGACTGTTCAGAAAAATGGGATCAAGAATATCAACACCTCTGACCTTGATATAGTTTACTCGCCCCTTCCGAGGAGAGAGCATGCATTCCCGACCCCACACAAAGAGGCAAAGGGTTATGACCTATATCTCATTACCTACAAGAGGATGTATTTCAACCAAAGTAACAATGCGATGGTGCCTTTGCTTAGGGAAGTTGCCCATGATGCTGATGAGAATTTTGTGGCCATAAACACAGAAACTGCAAAGAAAAAAGGGATAAAAGATGGGGATCATGTTTATGTTGAATCCCGTGCTGGTAAAATCAAAATCAAGGCAAAGCTAACAGAGGGCATAAAACCTGATACAGTGGCAATAAGCTATCACTATGGCCACTGGAGTCACAGCATACCTGCCTATGCAAAGAAGGGGGCAAATCCAAACTGGATTCTCGAGCTTCATCCTGACAGGATCTCAGGGATGAACAGCTTTAATGATACAAAAGTAAAAGTTTATAAAATATAGGAGGTGGAATATGAAATTTGGAATGGTAATTGACACGAAACGCTGTTTTGGATGCAGGGCATGCGTTGCTGCCTGCAAGACGGAGAATATCGTGCAACCAGGCAACCATTGGAACTTTGTCCTTGAATACGAGCAGGGGAAGTACCCGAATGTGAGTAGAATCTTTACCCCGATGAACTGCATGCACTGTGAGAATCCCCCCTGTATGAAGGCATGTCCTGAAAAAGCAATCAGCAAAAACGAGCATGGCGTTGTGATGATTGATTATGACAAATGTAAGGGGAGAAAGTACTGTATAGCCGCATGCCCTTACGGGGTAATTCACTTCATTGACAGGGGCAAGGCCTTCTATCCTGATGGGCAGAAGATTCCTTATGAGACATTACCGATAGAGGCAAAACATCCCCTTCACAGGAAGAAACCGGGGATTACTGAAAAGTGTACCCTTTGCTGGCACAGGATCGAAAAGGCAATCAAAGAGGGTAAAAAACCGGGAAGCGATTACGATACCTCGCCTGCTTGCATAAAGGTCTGCCCTGCAAATGCGAGATACTTCGGCGACCTTGATGACCCTGACAATGAGGTTTCCCGTCTCATAGCAAAGAAGAGAGCTATACAACTAAACAAAGAGTACGGCACAAGGCCTCAGGTCTTTTACATAGTTTAGGAGGTGAGAGATGAGGATAAAAATAGCCATAGCAGTTGTTCTGGTGACGGGGTTACTTCTCTTAGGTTATGCCTTTGCCCTGAATATTCCCCAGACCGCCAAATCTATAAAAACAGGAAAGATTAATGTGGGAAAAACTACAGGTATGGAACTGGGAAAGCGGTTTCACAACATACACAATCAGGCCCTCGGCCTTGAATGCTCATCCTGCCATATCTCAGGCTTTGCCCCTGATTATGCCTATCAGAAGAAATACAAGGATATAAGTGGTATGGGCCATGTAGATAGAGGAATCTGTCTGGGCTGTCACAAGGAAAACGGTCCTGCAATAACAAAGCTTTACGGAACAATAGAAAAGTAAATCTCCCTACCCATAAGGCGGGGCTTTTGGCTTAAGGTCGTCTCATTAATATTTTGATATTTTCGGTACGGACTCCAATTCTGGAGCCCGTTAACGCCTTTCCCGCTTATAAGGCGGGACGTTCAACCGACTTTCCCTTTAAATAAAGCTCTCCCTTTCGGGAGAGTCTTACTTAAAGTTACAAAAGGCATGCCATGAGGGAAGATATCCATTTAACCGAAGAAGAAACCCTTTTGCTCGGTAACCAGGCAGAAAATAGAAGTAGGATATATATGCTTTTGAGTACTTTTTACACACAGAGGCCAAGAAAGGAATTCGTGGAAAAACTCAAGAAGGATGAATTCGTTGAAAACCTCAAAATTGCAATTTTAGGGGATGAAGGTGAAATGAAAGAGGGTTTGAAGAACCTTGAACTTTTTGTGAATTCAATAAAGGATATTTCCGAGATGGAGGTTGCAAAAAATCTTTCAGTTGATTTCACCAGGCTTTTCGGCGGAATCAAAAAAGGATATGGGCCTCCTCCGCCTTATGAATCTGTGTGGAGAAGTGAAGGCAGGATCATGGGGGAATGGACTGAGGATGTCCTCAGGGAATATTATGAAGCAGGTATTGGCATAGATCTCTCCGATGAATTACCCGATTCCATAGGGGCAGAAATGAAATTCATGGCACTCCTTTCATACCATGAGGCTGAGGCATGGAGGAAAAACGATGTGTCGAATGCATCGAGATTCTTGCAGATGGAGCAACAATTTTTAAATGAACATCTCCTTCAGTGGATTCCGGAGTTCTGCATTCGTATGGAAGAAGAGGCAAAAAGCAGTTTTTATAAAGGCATTGCGATCTTCACCAGGGAATTTATAAAATTGGTAATAGGTTCTAATGAACCCTTATTACTCTTCTTCAAAAACAGGGGGGCCTTTGGTTCATGAATCCCATATCAGACGTAATAAATCTTATTTTCCACATTGACATTAGACGATCCTTAATTTTGGAGGTATGGTATGCGTTCTTTCGATGAACTATTGATCGATGCGGAGACAATGCATCGGGGATGCATCTGCTCTGGCCAGGTGCTGGGCGTTCGGATGGCAATGCTTGGCTGCCGTCTCCTTGGAATTGATGAGCCAACCCATGACAAAAAGCGCCTCATAGTTTATGTAGAGATCGATCGTTGCATGGCTGATGCTATTGCTGCGGTCACAGGCTGCCGGCTCGGCAAACGAACTCTGAAACACATGGATTACGGAAAGTGTGCTTGTACTTTTATTGACACCTTAACAGATCGCGCCGTGCGTATCTCAGCCCGAGAAGAGGCGCGCGACCATATATGGACATACATTCCACTCAGCCTTGATAAAAAGACAGCCCAGCGGGAGGCTTACAAAATCATGCCCGATAATGAATTGTTTTTGGTCCGAGATGTTAGGGTTCACATCCCCGACCACGACAGGCCTGGAAGGCCAGTCAGTCGGGTAAGATGTGCCATTTGCGATGAAGGGATCAACGACCGTCGTGAGGTTCGGCTCAATGGGTTGGTCCTTTGTCGTCCATGTGCCCAAGGTCGATATTATCATGAAGTAAATGATTCCGATCAGAGTGCCAATGGAGAGGTGATCCGTCAAAGACCTACCTGAACAAGCAAGATTTGGAACTCCTTATCATCCCATCATCTAAAAACTTCACCTTCCCTTTAATCCCTTAAAGAATTCTGTTCTTGATCTCCTTGCCATGAAAATGAAAAAAATCACTCTTGACAGATTCCTCATTTTTGATTATATGATTAATGAATCATATATACATGGAGGATTTTATGGACGAGAAGGTTCTTGAGTTAAAGGCAGAAGTTCTAAAAGCCCTTGCCCAGCCCACCCGCCTGAAGATTCTCGATCTACTTCGGACCGGGGAAAAGTGTATCTGTGAAATTGTCCCGGCAATCAACGGCGAGCAATCGAACATCTCTCGACATATTTCCTTGATGCAGAAAAGCCATCTGGTTACCACCAGAAAAGATGGCGTAAAGGTGATGGTAAAGGTGAGCGATCCGAAAATTTTTGAAATATTGGACAGTATCAGTCTTCTGCTGAAGAAACAAATGGTAGAGACTGGGAAGCTTATCCATAAATTTGCTTGAGTGAAGCTCCCCGCCCACAGGGCGGGGCTTCCCGGAAAGGAAATCTCATTTATATTGTGCCCCTTGACCCCGCCTACAAGGCGGGGCTTGCGGGGCACTTGCCGGTCAAAAGTCAAAAGGAGAAAATAGTATGGATTTTGTTTTGACAATGTTAAGAAGTGGTTTGGAAGCATTGGAAGACTATATTTTAGCTCATACGTTCAACTGTTTAGTTCCTGCTTTTTTCATTGCAGGTGCGATGTCAGCATTATTTCCAAAGGATAAGATATTGAGGTATCTTGGGGAAAAAACAAAGGCTTATATTTCTTATCCTATTTCAGTGGTGGCAGGTTTATTCCTTGCCGTCTGCTCCTGTACGGTTCTCCCTCTTTTTGCCGGTATCAGGCAAAGGGGTGGAGGATTAGGACCAGCAGTTGCTTTTCTTTATACAGCTCCTGCGACCAATATCTTAGCAATCATCTATACCGGTGGCCTAATTGGGACTGATCTGGCCCTTGCCCGAATTATCCTTTCCGTCAGTTTTGCAAGTCTCATCGGGATGATTCTGACCGCAACCTTTAAAAGTGAAGGAAAAGTAGCCCTTGCAGAATCCCCTACCCCATCCATCCCACAAACTCTAACAGATGGTGGCGAAGAGGTGAGATCAAAGCGATTTTGGATTTTCTTCATCATTTTGGTTGCCATCCTCTTGGTGGGTGCTTCATCCCTGATCACCTGGGGAGTGAAAATTCCAATTTTAGCTGTTTTGATAGCAGGGGTCCTCCTTATCATCATATTCTGGATGCCAAAAGAAGAAACTGTATCCTGGCTTAAAGAGACCTTTTTCTTTGCCCGGACGATTGTTCCGTTGCTTCTTGTAGGGGTATTTGTCGCAGGGATTCTAAAAGTGGTGATTCCGGAGAAGATTATCACAACTTATGTGGGGGGCAACAGGATAAGTTCAAATCTGATCGCTGTCCTGTTCGGTGTTTTTATGTACTTTCCAACTCTTGTGGAGGTCCCCATGGCCAGGACCTTTCTTGACTTAGGGATGGGGAGGGGTCCTCTCTTGGCTTACCTTTTAGCTGATCCCGTGATTTCCCTTCCAAGTATTCTTGTCATTAGCAAATTGATTGGGCTGAAAAGGCTTTTCGTCTATGTGGGATTGATTACCTTTTTCTGTACTATAGCTGGCCTGATCTACGGATTTGTCATTTCCATTTAGCATAGATTAGTTTAACTCATTAAAGGAGGGGGCTGGAATGAAAAAGATTGAAATCTTAGGTATGGGTTGAGCAAAGTGTAATCAGCTTGCGGAGCGAGCCAAGGATGCCGTCAAAGAATTGGGAGTTGACGCTGAAGTGATTAAAGTTCAAGACATCAAAACTATAACCAATTATGGTGTGCTTGTCACTCCAGCTCTTGTAGTGGATGGTGTGGTGAAGGTAGCAGGAAAGGTCCCAAAGCTGGACGAAATCAAAGAATGGATTAAATAAATTAAATAGGAGGTACAAGGAGATGAAAACAACACATATTCCACCTGATTGGGCTTTTGAGTTCCATGGTCATCGTTGTCCCTTCATGCCGATTGGCTACCGGATGAGCAAACTTGCAATGGAATACCTTAATGTAGAGCGCGAGAAGGATCACGGCTTTTTTGTGTTTCCTGAAATAGGTGAGGGTCATCCGCAGACCTGTATGGTTGATGGGATCCAGGCGGCCACTGGAGCAACCTACGGCAAGGTATTGATGGAAAAGACCTTCTACGGGAAGCTGGCTGCTACCTTCTATCATCCCAAGAAAGGCGCAGTGCGCTATTCTCTCAAACCTGATTTCATGGACGAAATGGGTAAGTTTGAGTTCTTTGTGTACCGAAAAAAAGGAGTGGAACCATCCCAGATTCCACAGCCAGTTATAGAGGAAGTCATTAACTGGGTCTATAAACAATCAGATGATTTTATGTTTAAGATTGAGCCAAGGCCTGATTTTAAGTTTGCTCCAGTGAAGGGCTCATTCAACAAAATAATGTGTTCTATCTGCGGTGAGTATGTTTTTGAGCGATATGTGCATATGAAGGATGGAAAGCCAGTGTGTATCCCGTGCTCCGGCTTCGCAAAATCAAACCCGAATGCCTGAGAAAAATGTAGTAGAGGCTCAAGAATATGGATCTAAATGTTACGCTTCTATTAGCCGTCACCTTTGTCTTTGTGATAGCTTTTGTATTCTCCATGTTTGGCCAGGGCGGGGGGTCGGTCTACTCTCCGCTATTGATTCTTCTTGCTTACCCGGTATTACTTTCCACTTCTACCTCTCTGGTTTTGAACCTGATAACCTCGATTTCTGCAGGTTATATTTTCTACCGTAACAAGATGATTGACTTTAAGACGTCACTGATATTCGCACCGGGTATCTCCATTGGCGCCTTTATGGGGGGGGCATTGGCCAAGTTTGTTAACACCACCGTTTTATTATGGTTATTCGTTTTTTTTCTGGTTGGTGTGGGGGCAAGGATGGTCTATGCCTACTGGGAAAAGGGGAAGGCTGAGGAAAAGCCCCCCAAAAACCTTTCCCCTGGTATGTACGCGCTCATCGCGTTTTTCGGTTTCGGCGTGGGAATCATCTCCGGCTTGTTGGGAGTCGGTGGCGGTTTACTCATCGTTCCCTTCATGGTCTATGTCTGCAAGTACCCGACGAAGTTCGCAGCAGGGGCGTCGCATTTGATAATATCCTTTTCGGCGCTTGCCGGAATAATAGGCCATGCGGCATCTCACCGTCTTGATATTGTGTTGATTTTAATAACTGGCGTTGCCGTTCTCATCGGCGGAAATCTCGGGGCGAGAGTCAGCATGAAGGCCAAAACTAAAATGATCAGGTCCGGGCTCGGTCTCTTGATGTGGGCTCTTGCGGGTCAGCTCGTGGTGAAGCTACTTGGGGTAATGTGAAGGATTGATACAGAAGCGGAAACCGATGTCAATTGGAGAGAGCTATGGAAGAAAAAGACTACCGCCTTGTTCTCGTCGGAAATATGCAGGTTGGATTTATTGGGCTGAAGGGAATCTTTGAGGGATTAAAAGGCCAGAGAAAAATACCTGAAGCAGACTTAAAACAGATGTTGGTGGAGAGGGCAGGAAAAAGAAACTATATTCCAAACTCTGTTAAAGAGGAATATAAAAAGGCTCTTTTCCGGGAGTTTAGAAAATTCTTGGGCGAAAAAGTAGATGAAGGAAGGAGTGAATTTCTCGAGGTTACTATCGTAGGCCCCGGTTGTTATTCCTGTGACAAATTAGAAAAGGATGCCATGACCGTGCTATCCGAATCAGGTATACAAGCAAATTTGAACCACATCTCCGATCGAAAATTGATGGTTCAGCAGGGGTTCATGGTAACCCCTGTTCTTGTTATCAACGGCAAGGTTAAATCAAAAGGTACCCTCCCTTCAAAATCAATGATCAAGAAGTGGTTAGAAGAGAAAAAGGATGATGATCCACAAAGTCATAGTAAGCTTTAATTCAGAGGAAATCTCCCGATTGACAAGGATTGTCATTGACGAAGATAAAGAGGATGCCCTTCTCTTTCTCAAAGAATTGCTGAAACCCCAATTGGATCAGGTAACCAGAAATCAATGAGACCCCTTCTCCAGATCTCGGGAAGATCTATTCAAATTCTTAGCAAAAAATGAGGAAGGATGACCAAAATGAAAAATCTTACCCATCGCCCATTGTACACTGATCTTCTTAGCTGGGATGGCAGCCGGCTTTGCTGAGAGTTTCATCAAATCGAGGGAAATCTCAAACATCAAGACTTGGGGGAAAAGAATCGGAGGTTCTATTGTTGTATTCGTTGGAATTTATATGTTTTATTTAGGAATCACACTTTAGGAGGTAGAATGTTACTCAACTCTTGCAAAATCACTCGCATCCTTCCTTGCATTGCTGACCCTGAGAAGATCCGGGTCATCGCAGAGGCTTCGGACGAAATTCACGAGGTCTTTCCCTATCTCAATGCGATTATTAAAGGGTGTATCTACAATCACCCGGCTCTCACCTTGACCATAAGGAACGAAGAAAAGCTGATCACCCTTCATGCCAATCATGTCACCATGACATTAATTGAAGATGAAAAGGAAGCCTATGAAATTCTAAATTGGTTAAAAGATTTGATTAATGAAACTTACGAGAAAAAAGACCAAATTGAGCCCAACTACTCGGATGGGGGTCAATTAAAACCATCCGATATCCAAAAACTTCTTCCAGGGACGAATTGTAAAGAATGTGGTTTCCGAACTTGTCTTGCCTTTGCCTTCAAACTTGTAGATGAGAAGATCGAAATAGTAAAATGCACTCCTCTCTTTTCAGATCTATTTAAAGAGAAACAAAAGGCGCTTCTTGAAATCCTCCAGAATGCTGGGCTCAAAGTCCCCTCGGAGTTCTTGGAATCTCAAAAAAGTTAGGGAAAGGGATTGTCGAGACATTAAGAATATCAATAAAAAAGGAGAATATCGAAGATGACCGAGCAACAAGTTGCCCGAAGGCTTTCATTTCTGGACCGTTTTTTAACACTATGGATTTTCTTGGCGATGTTGACCGGCGTGGGCTGGGGATATATCTTTCCAGGTGTTGTAAATTTTTGGAATCAATTCCAGGTGGATACCACGAACATCCCCATTGCTATTGGGTTGATTCTGATGATGTACCCACCTTTAGCCAAAGTAAAATATGAAGAGATGGGAGAGGTCTTTCGTAACTACAAAGTTCTTGCCCTTTCCTTAATTCAGAACTGGATCATCGGACCCATTCTCATGTTCTTTTTAGCCATCATCTTCCTCTCTGGCCACTTTGAATACATGGTCGGTTTGATTTTGATTGGACTGGCCCGCTGTATCGCCATGGTCATTGTCTGGAACGACCTAGCGGCAGGGGATAGGGAATATTGCGCCGGCCTGGTGGCCTTTAATTCAATCTTCCAGGTCATTTTCTTCTCCATCTATGCTTATATCTTCATCACGGTTCTCCCTCCCTGGTTAGGATTAAAAGGAATGGCGGTCCGGATCACCATCGGACAGATTGCCAAAAGCGTTTTCATCTATCTCGGAATACCCTTCATCGCTGGTGTTCTTTCCAGGTTTATTGGCCTGAAGATACTGGGACGGAAATGGTACGAAGAGAAATTCATTCCGAGAATCAGCCCCATTACCCTGATTGCCCTCCTCTTCACCATTCTGGTCATGTTTTCCCTCAAGGGCGAATATATCGTTCAGCTTCCTCTGGATGTCATAAGGGTTGCTATCCCATTATGCATCTATTTTATTGCCATGTTCTTCGTCTCCTTTTATTTATCGATGAAGGTGGGGGCTACCTATGAGCAATCCACCACGTTAAGTTTCACAGCAGCCTCAAATAACTTTGAGCTTGCCATTGCTGTGGCCGTGGCGGTCTTTGGGATTAACTCCGGCCAGGCTTTTGCAGCAGTCATCGGGCCCCTAATGGAAGTTCCTGTTTTGATCAGCCTGGTCAATGTGGCCCTCTTTTTTAAGAGAAAATACTTCCCTTATGCGGTGGAGACACCAACCGGGGTCTGTCATGTATCCTGTAAGCCATAAGATGAGGAAAATCCAATTGTGGAATGGGCGAAAAGAATTGACATTTTCCTTGTGATTGATTAGCTTTTTTATCTGGTTCAAAGGTAGAGGGGAAAGCCGCTCAATGATCGGATGAAGAGCCTTAGGATTTCATGAATTTCGTCATCAACGATTATAGAGAAAGAAATCACCTTGAAAAAAGAGACCCGATTTTATAAGAGAGCACTCAGAAGGGAAATAGCTTCCTAATCAAGAAAAACCATCATGGGAAAGCGTTTTACTCCCGTTCTTATCCTCATTCTTCTTTTCTCCCACTTTTATGCCCAGGCACAATCTTCCTCTTCCATTCCGCTCTACTTCTTTCATACGGAAAATTGCCAGCCCTGTCAGGTCATCCTGCAAAGTTACCTCCCCACACTCAAAACGACTTTTCCCTCTCTCGATATCAAAACCTTCGATGTTGGGAATCCGGCCTATTATGAACTTCTCGCAAGATGGGAGACCCAATTCAATCGAAGGGAAAGTGAACTCCCTGTAGTCATCATCGGAAACCACCTCCTCTCCGGGGAAAGAGAGGTGATGGAAAAGCTCAACTCCCTTGTCCTCGATTATCAGATCAAGGGCGAGGTTCCCCCTCCCCCTATCGAAATTCCATCTTCAACTGATTCCCCGATTGGAATCACCGAGACAGTCTCGTTGGATATGACCTATTTCTATCAAAAGGGCTGCCCGAAATGTGATCGGGCGGGTGCCCTTCTAAAATATCTCATTAAAAAATATCCAAAACTGAATCTCAAAGAGGTCGATCTGAACACCCCTGAGGGAAAACGTTTGAATGAAACCCTGTCGAATCGACTCCATCTCCCCGCTGAAAGCCGTCTCATAGCACCGAGTATCTTTATCGGAAACGATCACCTGCCGCCGGAGGAAATCATTCAATCGAAAGTTGAGCTTCTCATTAAGAAGTACGCTCAGCCGGGGGTCCGAAAGACCCCCCTCCCCCCTACCCCGGATGAGCTGAAAAAAGCGGAAGAAATGATCATCGAACGCTTTAAGTCCCTTGGAGTTTTTGCCATTCTCGCAGCAGGTCTGGTCGAGGGCCTCAATCCCTGTGCCTTAGCCACCCTCATCTTTTTCATCTCCTACCTCACCATGATTGGCAGAAAACGAAAAGAGATCTTTATGGTGGGAATGGGTTTTTCAGCGAGCAGTTTTCTCACCCATCTCCTGCTGGGTATCGGGATCCTCGGTTTTATCAGGTACTTCTCATTTTTTCCTCTATTTTCTAAGATCATCTACTCGGTCACTTTCATATTATCCCTCTGCCTCGGGATCTTCAGCTTATACGATTATGTCCAGCTAAAGAGAGGACGACCCTCCAAAATGAGACTGCAAGTTCCGAATTTTTTAAGAAGGAGGATTCACCAGCTCATTCGAACAAGAAGTGGTAAATTTGAAGAAAGCAAAGAAGTTCACTCTCTCCGTTTTGTTCTGGTTGCTGTCTTGATCGGTTTCATCGTCACCCTTTTACAATCAACCTGCACCAGTCAGGTCTATCTCCCGACGCTCCTCTTCGTTACAAATATTACGTCCCTGCGGGGGAGTGCCACTCTATACCTCATTTTATACAATTTAATATACATTCTCCCCCTGCTGGCTATCTTTGGTATTGTCTACTGGGGAGTCACTTCGGAACAACTCTCCCTCTTTCTCCAGAGAAGAGCCTCCACCCTTAAACTCCTCACTGCCCTCTTCTTCTTCGCTCTCGCGGGGATATTGATTTTTAATCTAATATAGGGGATAACTATCCATGATCAAATCCATTTAGAAAGCAGTGGGGACGGATGATCATCTGTCCCTCCGTATGGAGGAGCAATGAAGGCAAAACACTTCATCATCTCAGGAGCGGTCATCCTTCTGGCCGCAATAGCCCTTTTCTATTTTTTATTTTTCGAAGGCACGGGCAGGCAGGTCCTCGCCCAGGTGAATGGCGAAATACTCTCAGTGGAAGAGTTCAATAGAGAGCTGGAAAAAGTGGAATCTCCACTCAAAGAGATGTTCAGGGAAGAGCCCCAACCCTTTCTCGAAAGCCTCATCGTTAAGAAGCTCCTTCTGCAGGCGGCAAAGAAAGAAGGGCTGACCATCCCGGTGAAGACCTACAAGGATACGACAAAGAATTCCAAGTCGCCCGAAGATATTCTGATTGAAGACCTGATGAAAAATAAATTTCCTGCCCCCCCGGCGGTCACCAAAGAAGAGGTGAAAACCGTCTATGTTCAATTGAAAGACCAATTGGGCGGAAAGTCTTTAGAGGAAGTATCCGCTGATATCGAGCAGATTATCCGTGAGGGGAAGCGCCAGAATGAAATGAGACAGTTCATGAAAGAACTCCGGGGCAATGCCAAGATTGAAATTGACCAGATCCGGCTTCAAAAAATTTCAGCAAAACCGCCGGAGTCGAATTCAGAAGACGATCTGAAGAAGGCCCTGGCAGCCCAAAAACCCTTCCTGGTCGATTTCGGGGCCAATTCCTGTGTCCCCTGCCGTCAGATGAGACCAATCCTAAAGGAGATCGGCAAGGAGTATTCCGGGAAGACCGAGGTTCTGGTCATTGATGTCTATAAGTATCAGAATCTCGCCCGGGAATATAAAATCCAGCTCATCCCCACCCTCGTCTTTTTTGATGCCAAAGGGAAAGAACTTTTTCGTCATGTGGGGATAATGGATAAGGAAAAGATAGTGGCAAAGTTAAAAGAGATTGGAATGAGCACATAACCGTTTTGATCTCCCCAGCCGAAGATTCACACAAAACCCCATTAAAGTGACCCTTGCCTTCAGATAAGTCCGCCACCTTTAGATTTGAGTTCGGAGCGATTAAAAACTCGGGTGCCCCTGAATTTCTTATTCCAAATTTCACTCGAAAGTCGAACCCTTCTAATCTTTTTATTTCTTTCCCGAATTGATTTATAATGTATGGGATGATCGGGTTGACCATCGGACAGAAGAAGAAAGCCCTTGTCCATATCGCTAAAGAGGACCTCCATCTGAGTGAGGAGACCTATCGTCAGATCCTGAAAGGAGTGGCAGGGGTCGAGAGTTCAGCCCGGTTGACAAGAGAAGGTTTTGCAAAAGTGATGAAAAGGTTTGAGGAGATGGGATTTAAAGGACTTCTCCCCCACCCTGATCATCCCATACCCAAAGGCCGTCTCATCCCTTTTGAGACTCCCATTGGCCTTGAATCGACCACTTCGGGTCAACAGGATTTTATTTCTTATCTCTTGGAGGAACTGGGCTGGGACGAAGGACATTATCACGCCTTCTGTCAGAGAATTATTAAACGATCCGATCCCTTAACCAAGCGAGACGGGCAGAAGATCATCATCGGCCTGATGGCGATATTGAGGAAAAGGGCCCTGTCCCGGAAAAGGAGAGAGAGATGAGGAAATATCTCATGTTAGGACTTGCGGGCCTGCTGGTCCTCTCACTTGTATGGATCACTTTGAGCAAGGAAATTTTCTCTCCATTTGTTGAAATGGAGGTGAAGGGGGTAAGAATGGATTCGATCGGCCATACCCCTGTCGTCATCCTTGCGGATAAGGAGGGAAAGAGGGCGCTTCCCATCTGGATCGGTCTTCTCGAAGCCAATGCCATCGATAAAGAGTTAAATCATCTCTCCAATCCAAGACCGATGACGCATGACTTGCTCCATTCCATTCTCACCCAGGCTCAGGTAAGGGTGAAAGAGATCAAGATCGTAAATTTAAAGAATAATACTTATTATGCGACCCTCTTTCTTATCCTGAACAAAGGTCAAATTGAGGTCGATGCTCGACCCAGTGATGCCATCATCATCGCCCTGAAATCGAAAGTCCCTATCTTTGTCTCAACGAAGATATTGGATGAACAGGGAATCGCTCTTAATAAAAAGGAAGGGCTCGGGGAAAGATACGGAATACGGGTGCAGGAGCTTACTCCCTCTTTAGCCTCCCACTTCAATTTCAAGGGACAGAAAGGGGTATTGGTCTCCGAGGTGATTCCTAAAAGTGCCTCAGAGGCTTCCGGAATCAGGGCAGGAGATATCATTACCAGAATCCATCTCAAAGAAGTGGGAAGTATTCAGGAATTCGAAGAAGTGATTGACGCCTTAAAGGCAGGCAGTACGGTTCGAATCGTACTTTTCAGAGATGAAAAATTTCAGGAGGTCAACCTCTTTCTGAGGCCCTGAGACCGCTTTTCCTCTATGAAAGTATGATTTCAATTCAGAAGTCGTTTGACGATCGGGACCTTAAAGAACTGAACCCCTTCTTCTTTTAAGATAACCTCCTCTGCTGGAGTGGCTGTTCCTCTGATATTTCTCTTCTCTGCCTCTCCGGAGTGGATTTTGAGGGCCTCTTTGGCAAAACCAGCTCCGACATCCTCAAAATGCTTATCGATGTATTCCTGGATCATCTGATAGGCCTGATAGACAGTCTCTTGCCCTTTCTTCTTTTCTCCGTCCCCTTTCTTGATCATAAATGGAGAAAAGGCCCTCACCACTTGAGTATCATTACAGACAGGACAGTTGATCATGCAGGCGGACATCTGCTCATCATAGGAGGCGCTGTCCTTAAACCAGCATTCAAAAAGATGACCATTTGAACAGATGAGATCGTAGGCTATCATTTTTACCCTTTTTTATAATTTAACACTCATCAAAAGATTTTTGCAAGATTATTTTAAACTTTCAGGTTGCTTAACTATCAAAAATGGTTTAAATTTTAATAAATAGCTTACT
>CAZXMB010000066.1:0-15713 GCA_964641715.1 uncultured Syntrophaceae bacterium | reverse complement strand
AGGTTACCGCTCTAAATCTTTTCCACCCGACCACCTCTCCCCCATTTCGAAAAGTGGGTTTTTTCATATTACGACACAGTCTCTTGACGGGAAGGGACAAGGGGGAGGGTGAATCATGTCAACTTTTTAAAGTCGTTGAATATCATAGAGGGAGGAACTAAGTTCATGGACAGGTTTCCAAATAAGAAAATGACCCGAAGGCAGTTCATCAAAGGGGCAGCGGCGGCAACAGCGATTCCTTTTATGGAGGATAAGCTTCCATTCTATGGAACACTGGCTCATGCGGCTGATGAACCCGATCTTGTCATTGCCAAGGATGGAACCCCTGCTCAACTTCTGCAGGCTGCGATGGCTCCACTGGGGGGGATGGGACGTTTTGTGAAGAAAGGCCAGAGGGTGGTGATCAAAGCGAATATTGCCTGGGCGAGGACACCGGACCAGGCCTGTACCAATAATCCTGATCTCCTCTATGCCCTGGTTAAGATGTGTTACGAAAATGGGGCAAGTCGGGTGGCGGTTTGGGATCATACCTGTGATAGCCACCAGTTCGCCTTTATTCGATCCGGTTTGAAAGAAGCCGGACAGAAAGCAGGCGCAGAGGTTCTTTCCGGTCACGGGAGGAATGCCTATAAACAGGTTGAGATTCCGAACGGGAGGAAGCTCAAGACCGCTGAAGTGCTCAGGGATATTCTGGAGGCGGATATCTTCATCAATTTCCCCATTCCCAAACATCATTTCGCCACCGAACTCACCCTTGGGATGAAGAACCTGGTAGGGATTGTCTGGGATATGGAACAGCTTCATAAGATTGATATCCATCAATGCATCGCCGATGTCAATTCGCTCCGGAAGCCGGATCTGGTGGTGATGGATGCGATTAAAATTCTCACGGCCAATGGTCCCAAGGGACCGGGAAAGACAGAATCCCCGAGAGAAGTGATAGCCTCCACTGATATTGTGGCTGTGGATGCTTATGCCGCTGCCTTTTTTAAACATCCCAAGACAGACAAACCCTTCAGGCCGGAAGAGGTGAGGTTTGTAAAACATGCCTATGACATGGGCCTGGGGCAGATTGATCTCAAAAAGGTTCGGGTGAAGAAGGTCAGTGCCACATGACCCATCCCTGTCCATGCCCCTGAGATTCAGGAGAAACGGAAGCTCTTTTCGCTCTCACCTGATCATTCCTTCCGTGGTGAGATCGTCCGTTTCAGTTGGGATTTTTCCTCCTTTATTGTAGAATTAATTTGTGAATCGATTCAGGCTCGTCTCTGACTTCAAACCCAAAGGCGATCAGCCCAGAGCCATTGAAGCATTGAGCGAAAGTCTCCTGAAGGGAGTACCTCATCAGGTCCTTCTGGGGGTGACCGGCTCAGGAAAAACCTTCACCATGGCCAACGTGATTGAGAGGGTTCAGAAGCCCACCCTGGTGATCTCCCATAACAAGACCCTTGCGGCCCAACTCTACGGGGAATTCAAAGAGCTCTTCCCGGAGAATGCGGTCGAATTTTTTGTCAGTTACTACGACTATTACCAACCCGAAGCCTATATCCCATCTTCCGATACCTATATTGAAAAGGACACCCGGATCAACGAGAAGATTGATAAGATGCGACATGCGGCCACCCGTTCTCTTCTTGAAAGGAACGATGTGATCATCGTGGCCAGTGTCTCCTGTATTTACGGGCTTGGATCTCCCGAGGCCTACCACGGGATGCTCCTTTACCTCGAAAAAGGGATGGGGATCTCAAGGGAGGAGGTTCTCTCAAAATTAGTGGAGATTCAATATGAACGCAATGACATCGATTTTCACCGCGGGACCTTCAGGGTTCGAGGGGATGTGATCGAGGTTTTCCCCGCCCATGAGGAGAATCGGGCGGTCCGGATCAGGATTTTTGGAGAAAAGGTTGAAGACCTTGCAGAGATTGATCCCTTGAGAGGGAAGGTCACACAGCCTTTGGATAAAGTTCCCATCTACCCGGGAAGCCACTATGTGACGCCTGCGGACCAACTCCAGATCGCCATCCAGAAGATCAGGGAAGAGCTGACCGAGCAGGTGGCCCGGTTCAAATCTAAGGGTCGTCTTCTGGAAGCTCAGAGATTGGACCAGAGGACCAACTTCGATTTAGAAATGCTTCAGGAACTTGGTTACTGTCAGGGGATTGAAAACTATTCCCGTCATCTGACAGGAAGGAGAGCCGGGGAGCCACCTCCCACACTGCTTGACTATTATCCAAAGGATTACCTTCTATTTATTGATGAAAGCCATGTGACCATCCCCCAACTGATCGGGATGTACCGGGGAGATCGATCCCGCAAGGAGACATTGGTGGAGTATGGATTTCGTCTTCCTTCAGCGCTGGACAACCGGCCTCTCATGTTTGAGGAATTTGAGAGACGTGTCCGCCAGGCGGTCTATGTCTCCGCCACCCCCAGTGATTATGAGATCCAAAAAGGGAGAGGGAAAATCGTCGAGCAGATCATCCGCCCTACCGGATTGAGTGATCCCCTCCTTGATGTGAAACCGGCGAAGAATCAGGTGGATGACCTGCTGGGGGAGATACAGAGGAGGGTGAGGAATAAGGAGAGGGTTCTTGTCACCACCCTGACCAAACGGATGGCTGAGGATCTTACGGAATACTATGCCGATCTCGGAATCCGGGTCAAGTACCTTCATTCAGATATCGACACCCTTGAACGGGTTGAGATCATCAAGGATCTCAGACTGGGGGAATTTGATGTCCTCATCGGGATCAACCTTTTAAGGGAAGGCCTTGACCTCCCGGAGGTCTCTCTCGTAGCTATCCTGGATGCGGATAAGGAGGGTTTTCTTCGGTCGGGCAAATCGTTGATCCAGACCTTTGGCCGGGCTGCACGGAATGTGAATGGACAGATCATCCTCTATGCCGACAGGATAACCAACGCAATGGACCAGGCGATCCTGGAGACAAACCGGAGAAGGAAAATACAGGAAGAGTACAATCAAATCCATGGGATCACCCCCCAGGGGATAAAAAAATCGGTCCGGAATATTCTGAGCTCCATCTATGAAGCCGACTACTTTACCGTTCCTTCAGTCTCCGATACCCAGGAAGAATATTTTTCCCTTCAAGATATTTCCAAGGGGATCAAGAAATTGAGAAAGGAGATGAGAGAGGCCGCAAGCCGTTTGGAATTTGAACGGGCGGCTGAGCTCCGGGACCGGATTCAACGCCTCGAAGAGATGGAACTGAAGATAAGTTGAAAAAGGGTCAATCATCAAATGGACTTTTTTGAAGAGCTTGGCAGTAATGTTTGACAGGAAACTTCTGTCTTGGTTATGAAGACTTCAATGGAAGAGATAAAAAGGAGCTGGGAGGATGAATATGTCATCCCATTCTATGGAGTGGATGCAAAGAACGAGGTCTGCCTCCCCGCCCTCTGGAATCTTATGCAGGAGACCGCGTGGCATCATGCGGATCACCTGAAGCTGGGTTATCACGATCTCGCCGAGAAGAAGTCCTTCTGGGTTTTATCCCGGCTGTCCATTCAAATGGACGAATATCCGCATTGGGGAAACCGGATCAGAATTAAGACCTGGCTTGCGGGAACAGGCCGATTGTTTGCCCTGCGACATTTTTCAATTGCTCATCAAAAAGGGGATATCCTTGGAATGGCGAAGAGCGCCTGGTTAGTCTTAAGCTCGAAGAGCCGAAGACCTCAAAGGATTGAGCCCCTATTTCAACACATGGGGCATCTCTTCGATCCTCTTCCGCTGACTGAGGAGCCTGAAAGGCTTCCCGGCCCTGTTCAGGCCAAAGTGGGGAAGTCTTTTACGGTCCGTTACAGCGATATCGATATGCATCACCATGCGCATAACACGAAGTATATCGAGTGGATCCTCGATAGTTATTCTGCTGAAAGGCTCAGGATGTTCCATATCCAGTCCCTTGAAACAAACTTCCTTGCAGAGTGTTCGCAGGGAGATGAGATCACGATCCATACGGAACCTTCTGGAAATACCCCTCCGATCTATCTCCACAGCCTCTTCAGGAAGAGCGATCATCGTGAATTATGCAGGGCGAGGGTTCTCTGGAGGCCGATGGAGAAAGTTCTCCACCCCGAGGGTTGAAATGGAGGATATGCGGCTGAGGAAGTGCCTGAGTGAGGTGGCCTCCGGGAATCTGGCTCCCGATCTCCTGATCACGAACGGAAAGACCTTCAATGTTTTCACCGGTGAACTGATCCGGGGAGAATCGGTCTGGATCAAGGATGGCAGAATTGCCTATGTGGGGCCGGATCATGATCCCCTTCAAGAAGGGCACACCGTGGTGATCGATGCAGGGGGAATGCTCCTCCTTCCGGGATTGATTGATGGCCATACGCATGCCGTTAGTAACCGGTATGGTATTGAGGAGTTTGTCAGGCATGTCATCCCAACCGGTGTGACCACCATCATCACCGAGATCATGGAAACCGCAAACATCTCGGGGAAAGATGGAATTGAATTTCCCGTGAGGGGCTTTGAGGGACAGCCGATCCGGTTTTATTACACCCTTCCTGCGCTTTGCGGGCTCACGCCCTCTGAAGAGGTCATGGCTCAAAGCAATGAATCGCTTCTTCCCTTTCTGAGGGATCCAAAATGTCTGGGGATGGGTGAGATCTACTGGGGGAACATTTTTCTGGAAGGGAGGCAGGGGGAAAGGATAAGGGATCTCGTTGCGGTCACTCTGGGTATGGGTAAGTTGGTAGAGGGGCATACCGCAGGAGCCTCAGGGAGAAAACTCCAGGCTTATGCCGACCTTGGGGTCTCCTCCTGCCATGAGCCCATTACCGAAGAAGAGGTCCTGGAGAGGCTGAGGCTTGGATACTGGGTGATGATCAGGGAAGGCTCCATCCGAAAGGAGCTCTCCACTGTTGCCGGCATCTTTAGGAAGAGGATCGATTTGAGAAGGCTGATCCTCTCAACCGATGGCGTTGATCCCGAGGGATTTATTGAGGGAGGCTATCTTGATGCCCCCGTCAGAAGTGGATTGAAACTTGGCATTCCGCCGGAGACACTTTATCAAATGGTGACAATCAATGTGGCAGAACACTTCCGTCTCGACCATCTCATCGGGTCTCTGTCACCCGGAAGAAAGGCTGATATCGTGATCGTGCCTTCACCCGGTGAATTTTCGCCTCAGCTAGTGATGTCCGACGGAAGAATCATCTTCAGGGATGGCAAATCACTGGCCGAACCCAAAAAGGTTTTTTTCCCTGAACCTATGTTCCATACGGTAGAAATCGGGAATGATACCTTCCCCCCGCTTCCGGTCCATGGAAAGGCAAGGGCGGTGGAGCTGGTGAGCAGGCTTGTCACAAAGGAGAGAATGATTGATCTCGATCAACCTGAGGAATCCGGAGATGTCATCATGGTTCTTGCCCTGGACCGACTTGGAAATAGAGGTTCATTTATGGGATTGCTGAAGGGATTTGGCCTCCAGAGAGGGGCCTATGGAACGACGATGAACTGGGACAGCACGGATATGATCATCGTGGGGTGTGATCATCCATCGATGAAAACGGTCATTGAAAGACTTAAGGAGATCGGAGGAGGAGGCGTCTATGCCATCGGAGAAGAAGTTGTCGCAGAATTTCCCGCTCCCCTCTGTGGACTGATTTCATTGAAACCGATGGAGAGAATAAGAGAGGAGACAAAATACCTGGGAGAATGCCTGAGAGAGAATGAGGTGAGATGGGAAAACCCCATTCTCACCGTGGATACCCTCAGCACGGCGGCCATTCCCCACCTGCGAATCACCCATCGAGGATATGTTAGGTTGAAAGACCGAAAAGTCCTCACCGTTGAGCCTTAAATAAATGGAAAATAGGAAATAGGAAGTTAAATACCGCTTCTCAATTTCGAATTTTCATTATTGACTTCCCGTTTTAGAAAAACAGACTGGGATAATCGGGATCGTATTTTGGGGGAGTTTTTTTCTCCTGTTCTTTCAGCTTTGCATGGGCTGCGGCGAGGCGTGCAATGGGAAGTCTCGGGACCGAACAGCTCACATAGGAAAGACCAATGGAGTGACAGAACTCGACCGATTCCGGATGGCCTCCATGCTCCCCGCAGATCCCGATCTTGAGGTCAGGTTTTGTTCTCCTTCCCCATTCAATCGTAATCATCATTAATCTTCCCACCCCCTTTACATCCAGGACCTCGAAAGGATTATCCTGAAGAATCTTTCGTTGATTGTAAAGGGGCAGGAATTTATTCTCCGCATCCTCTCTCGAAAAAGAGAAAGTCGCCTGGGTGAGGTCGTTCGTTCCGAAGGAAAAGAAGTCAGCTACCTCTGCCAATCTCCCTGCCCTCATACAGGCCCTGACCACTTCGATCATTGTTCCGAATTTAAACTGGATCTTCACCCCGTACGCCTTCTCCACTTCCTTCTGTAACTTTTTCGTCAGCTCATAAACCCATTTCAGCTCCTGAGCGGTGCAGACCTGGGGAACCATGATTTCGGGCTGGACATTCACCCCTTCTTTGACCAATTCAGCCGTTGCCTCCATAATGGCCTGAATCTGCATCCTGTAGATTTCGGGGTAGGTGATTCCCAATCTTACTCCCCGATGGCCGAGCATCGGGTTGACCTCCATCATCTCCTTCACCTTCCGGAGAGTCTCCCGCTGTTTTCGAACCAGCTTCTTATCAAGCCGCTTCTCCTTGATCTCGGCAATATCAGAGGCTACATGCTCAAGGAGTTTGAGAGATTCCTTGGAAGGGGTATCGAGATACCTCATCGCTTCGGAGATGTTCTCCATTGAATCAAGGGCGGATTCAAGGTTTCCGAGGTTCCTTAGCTCCGAGGTCAACTCCTCCGCAGAGGGGAGAAATTCATGGAGTGGAGGATCGAGAAGCCGGATGGTTACAGGTAATCCCTTCATGGCGCGCAGGATCTCTTTAAAATCGCCTTTCTGTAAGGGAAGAAGCCTGGAAATGGCTTCTGCCCTTTTCTCTTTTGTTCCCGCGAGAATCATCTCCCGAACGATCGGAAGCCGGTCGACGGCATTGAACATCCTTTCAGTTCGACAGAGGCCAATCCCCTCTGCGCCCAGCTGTCTTGCCCTGATCGCATCCTCAGGCGTATCGGCGTTGGCGCGGACCCCCGTTGTTCTGATCTCATCCGCCCAATTCAAAAGGGTGAGGAGATCTTTGCTGATCTCGGGATCAACGGTTGGAACCTCTCCCATATAGACTTCGCCTTTGGACCCGTCAATGGTAATGAAGTCTCCCTCCTTGATGCGGAGGTTCCCGATGGACGCCTCTCTTTCTTCGGGGTCAATATGAAGCGCCTCACATCCAGAAACACAGGGTTTTCCCATCCCTCTTGCCACCACTGCCGCATGGGAGGTCTTTCCGCCCCGGCTCGTCAGGATTCCCTGGGAGGCGAAGAACCCATGGATATCCTCCGGTTTTGTCTCCTCCCGGACAAGGATCACCTTGTAGCCCAGTTTTCCCATCCTTTCCGCCTCATCGGCATCAAAGACGGCTTTCCCGGAGGCAGCTCCAGGAGAGGCGGCCAGTCCGACAGCAACCGGTTTCCCCTTATACCCCGGATCAATCCGCTTGTGGAGTAGTTGCTCCAGATCGTGAGGTTTTAACCTCAAAACAGCCTTCTCCTTATCGATCAGCTTTTCCGAAGCCATCTCTCTGGAGGTCCGGACAATGGCCTGGGCATTCATCTTTCCGTTTCGGGTCTGAAGGATGTAGAGGGTTCCCCGCTCCACCGTAAATTCAAAATCCTGAACCTCGTGGAAATGTTCTTCGAGAGCCTTTCTCACCCGCTCCAATTCCCGGTAAATCTTCGGCATCTCCTTCTTCATCTCCTGGACGGGCTTGGGTGTCCTGATGCCAGCCACCACATCCTCACCCTGGGCATTGACCAGATATTCCCCGTAGAGAATGTTTTCTCCTGTGGCGGGGTCTCTTGTAAACGCCACCCCCGTGGCGGAATCGAAGCCCATATTTCCGAAGACCATGGTGCAGACATTGACCGCTGTCCCATTGGCCATCTCAGGGGTGATATGAAATTCCCTCCGGTAATCGACCGCTCTCTTTCCCATCCAGGAGTTAAAGACCGCTTCGATGGCAAGTTTTAATTGAACCATGGGGTCTTCAGAAAAAGGAGAGCCTCTTCTCTTTTTAATTAAGGCGAGATACTGGTCAGAGATATCCCTGAGGTGGTCTGCATCAAGCTCCGTGTCATCCGTCACGCCGGCCTTCTGTTTTATTCTGTTGAGAATCTCATCAAACTCCTTCTCATCAAGCCCCAGGGCAATCTTTCCGAAGAGCTGGATGAATCTCCGAAAGGCATCAAAGGCAAATCTGCCATCCGAGGTAAGATGAATCAGTCCCTCAATGGTATCGTCATTTAACCCCAGATTGAGGATGGTATCCATCATCCCCGGCATGGAGAGGGCCGCGCCCGATCGGACGGAGAAGAAGAGGGGATTTTGAGGGTTTCCGAATATCTTACCCGTCTTTTCCTCAACCTTCTTCAGGTTCTCCTGGACCTCCTCCATCAACCCTTTGGGAAGTTTCCTCTTGTTTTCATAATACCGTAGACAGGCGTCGGTCGTTACAATGAACCCGGGTGGAACAGGGAGACCCATGCGTGTCATCTCTGCCAGCCCTGCCCCTTTCCCTCCAAAGAGTTTCTTGTCAGCACCCTCTGCTTCTTCAAAGAGATAAACGTATTTCGGACTTTTCATAATCTCTTCCTTTTAAATGTTTATAGAAATCATATTAGTTTGAATTGATAGAAAAATCAATCCTCCTTTCATCTTGCTCTACTGCTTGGGGTTGACAAGCTCACCGGCTTTAGATAAATTTAATAAGAGATGAACTTCAAGGAGGAAAGATGGAAGAAAAACCTTATATCCTTTGGCTTGATGAAGTTGGTCTCCATGATCTTCCTCTGGTAGGCGGGAAGAACGCCTCCCTCGGAGAGATGCGAAGGGAACTGGCCCAGCTTGGCGTGAACGTCCCCAACGGGTTCGCGATCACGGTCCATGCCTATCATGATTTTTTAGACAAGGGGGTCGTCCAGGAATGGCAATATGTCATGAAAAAACCGGGGGTCAGAGAGAATATTCGGGACATCCTCATTGACCTCGACGTGGAGAATGTGGAGGAACTTTCGGAGAGAGGAAGCCGAATCCGGAGGCTCATTTACGGCCTCGAATTCCCCAGGGAGATCGTGGAGGAGATTGTAAAGGCCTACCGAAAGTTATGCAAGGAGTATGGAGAGGATACCGATGTGGCTGTCCGGAGCAGTGCGACCGCGGAGGATTTACCCACGGCGAGTTTCGCAGGCCAGCAGGAGACTTACCTCAACATCCGCGGCGAATATGCCCTGATCCAAGCCTGTAAACGTTGTTTTGCTTCTCTCTTTACCAATCGGGCCATCTCTTATCGGGTTCACAAAGGGTTTGACCATTTTCAGGTGGCCCTTTCCATTGGCATCCAGAAGATGGTCCGTTCGGACAAGGCCTGTTCCGGAGTGATGTTCACGATCGATACCGAATCCGGTTTTCCCAATGTCGTCTACATCACGGGAGCCTATGGTCTGGGAGAGAATATTGTCCAGGGGGTGATTAATCCCGATGAGTTCTATGTCTTTAAGCCCTGTCTGAAAGGGAGTTTTAAACCGATCATTCAGAAGACCCTTGGGACCAAAGAGATCAAGATGATCTATGCCATCGAAGGAGAGGGTTCGACAAAGAATATCCCCGCCTCGGCCACAGAGAGAGCAAATTTTATCCTGAGTGAAGAGGAGATCATTCGCCTTGCCCAATGGGGAGTGATCATTGAAGACCACTACTCCAAAAAATCCGGAAACGCCTGTCCGATGGATATTGAATGGGCAAAGGATGGTATTACCCAGCAACTCTTCATCCTGCAGGCCAGGCCTGAGACAGTGAAATCCCAGAGGGAGAAGAACTTTCTGGAGACCTATGTCCTGAAAGAAAGAGGGAAGCCCTTGGTGAAGGGAAGGAGTGTGGGAGAAAAGATAGGCGCCGGGCCAATCAATGTGATCTCCAGTGTGAAAGAGATCGATCGGTTTAAGAAAGGGGAGATATTGGTCACCCAGATGACGGATCCGGATTGGGAGCCCATCATGAAGGTAGCCGCGGGGATTGTCACGGACCGGGGCGGGAGGACCTGTCACGCGGCTATCATCAGCCGCGAACTGGGTGTTCCCTGTGTGGTGGGCACAGGCAACGGGAGTGATTTCCTGAGGGGATATTCGAGCGCCACGGTCTGCTGCTCTGAAGGGGAGACCGGAATCATCTATGAAGGGATCCTCGATTATGAAGTGAAACGTTTCGATATGGAGCATCTCCGAAGACCCCAGACAAAGATTATGATGAATGTGGGAAATCCGGACAATGCCTTCCATCTCTCTTTTATCCCGAATGATGGGGTAGGTCTGGCAAGGCTGGAGTTTATTATCAATAATTTTATCCGGATTCATCCCATGGCCCTGGTCGAGTTCGATTCATTGCCAGAAGACCACATCAAAAAAGAGATCGAGCAGTTGACCGTCGGGTATGAAGATAAGCAGGCCTATTTTATCGATCGGCTGGCTCAGGGGGTGGCGAAGATCGCAGCCGCTTTTTATCCCAAAGACGTGATCGTTCGGACGAGCGATTTTAAAACGAATGAATATGCCAATCTCATCGGAGGGAGCAGATTTGAACCGGTGGAGGATAACCCCATGATCGGTTTCCGGGGAGCCTCCCGTTATTATGATATGGATTACCAGGAAGGGTTCGGGCTCGAATGTCTTGCGATGAAGAAGGTCCGGGATGAGATGGGGTTGACCAATGTGAAATTGATGATCCCCTTCTGCCGGACGGTGGAAGAGGGGAGATTGGTGGTTGCAGAGATGAGAAAATACGGTCTGGTTCAGGGGCAGAACGGCCTCGAAATCTACATGATGTGTGAGATCCCCAGCAATGTCATTTTAGCGGATGAATTCAGCGACATCTTTGATGGATTTTCCATCGGCTCCAATGATTTGACCCAGTTGATGCTGGGTTTGGACCGGGATTCAGAGAAGGTCTCCCATCTTTTTGATGAAAGGGACCCTGCGGTCAAGAAGATGGTGCAGTGGGTGATTGAAAGGCTGAAGAAGAAGGGAAAGAAGGTCGGTATCTGCGGGCAGGCCCCGAGTGACTATCCCGAGTTTGCCGAGTTTTTAGTCCGGTGCGGTATTGATAGCATTTCCCTCAACCCGGATACCGTTTTCAAGACCACAGAGAGGATTCTGGAAGTAGAAAAGGAGCTTGGGGTCCCGAGGAGGGAAGAGACCGAAAAGAGGAAGCTGGCCGCGAGTTAAGTTTTAAAAAAAAAATTTCAAATTCCAAAGTTGATGAATTCTTAAAAAGTTGTCATTTCCGTGAAACTTGTCCTCGACAACGATCGGGGAACGGGTATCCAGAAAAGCCCAAAAATACTGGATTCCTGTCGTTGCGACTCGAAGCCGAGCTTCCGCAGGAATGACGAACAAAGAGATGAAACTACTTCTCCATATCTGTTGCGCCAACTGTGCGATTTACCCCCTTCAGAGGGTTAAAGAGAGAGGGGATGAGATCACGGGCTTCTTTTTCAATCCCAATATCCACCCCTATCAGGAGTATCAAAAACGGCTGGAGACTTTAAGAAGGTACTCCGGGGAGGTGGGCCTGGAAGTGATCTATCGGGACGAATATCTCCTTGAGGAATTTTTAAGAAATGTCTCGCACCACCCGGAAAAGAGATGCTCCTATTGTTACTTCCTTCGTCTCGAAGCCACTGCTCGAGAGGCCAAGGAGAGAGGCTTCGATCAATATTCAACGACGCTTCTCCAGAGTGCACACCAGGACCATTACTTGATACAAGAGACAGGAAATCGGGTGGCCAAAGAGGTGGGGATTCCTTTCTATTATGAAGACTTCAGGCCGGGATGGAGGAAAGGGGTGGAGGTTTCCAGGGCCATGGGACTCTACCGACAGCAATACTGCGGATGCATCTATAGCGAAAAAGAAAGGTTTTTGCCAAAAAGATGAATGTTGTTAGTGGTTAGTTGTCCGTTGCCAGTTTTTTATAACAATAGACCATAGGCAATGGACAACGGACAATAGAGGGATTTAGATGTTTGGGTTTGGTGCTTTGGGTAAGATGCTCATTCTTTTTGGGGTCTTTATTATCGTCATCGGGCTTCTCCTTGTCATTGGAGAGAAAATCCCGTGGCTGGGAAGACTTCCCGGAGATATCCTCATTAAAAAGGAGAAGTTCACTTTCTATTTCCCTCTGACCACCTCCATCCTCATCAGTATTATTTTGACCTTATTCTTCGCCCTGTTTCGGAAGTAATTCAGGGGGAGGGATCCCTTCCCTATTGGACAGCGATCTCTTTTATCAGGCCCACCATCATCTTCATTCCGAATCTCAGATTTTCCAGGGCGACCCGTTCGTTATTTCCATGAACCCTCATCAATTCTTTCTCCGGTAATCGGAAAGGGCAGAAGTCATAGGTGATGATCCCTTTTTCTCTGAGAAAACGGCTGTCCGTGGCCCCCGGGAGGAGGAGTGGGACCACAGGACAACCCGGATCATTTTCGTCAGCCATTTTTTGGATGGCCTGAAAAAGTTCCGTATCGAGAGGAGAGGGAGGAAGGGACCGGCTCTCCGCAATGACCTCCACCTCTATTTCATCTCCCACCCTTTTTCCAACCTCCCTTAGGAATTCCTCTTTGTCCGTACCGGGGATAAGGCGGCAGTCGAGGGTGGCCGTGGATTCCGAAGGGATCACATTGGCCTTGCTTCCACCCTGAAGAACGGTGAGGGAAATCGTATTTCTCAACATCGCATTAAAGATAGGATTGGAGGTCAACCAGATCCTGAAGGATTCGTCCTTCAGGCCCTTTTCGATATCCTCAAAATAACCCTTCTCGTAAGCGGGTTGTTTCGGAGCCATCTTCAAGAAGTACTCTTTGACCATTGGGAGGACGCAATAAGGGGTTTCCCATTGGGTGATCGTCTCTAGGGCATGAACCAGTTTGACGTTGGGATTGTCCGAATGGGGCATGGAGGCATGGCCGGAGGTGCCTCTGGTTTTCAATCTGAGTTGGAGGATCACCTTCTGGCCGCTCGAGACCTCATAACGGTCAGGAATTCCGCTTTCGTTGAGCATCATATATCCTCCCTCATTGAGGGCATATTCCGATCGTCCCAACGGAGGAAGATTCTCCATTGCCCACCGGACTCCCCATCTTCCACCCGTCTCTTCATCGGCAGAGGCAAAGAAGAGAATATCCCTTTTTAAGGAGGCGCGCTCTCTCTTCAATATCAGAAGGCTCATCATCTCCACAATCCCCATCGATTTATTATCAAGTGCTCCCCGACCGTAAAGGTACCCCTCCTGAATGACGCCCCTGAAAGGATCCACTTCCCAGCATTTCGTCTCGGCAGGGACGACATCGATATGACTGAGAAGGAGAACAGGTCTCTTTTCTCCGGTCCCTTTCAGGGTGGCCATCAGATTGCCTTTCCCCGCAGAAGGTTCGAAAAGCTCACAGGGGATGGACTCGGCATCGAAGATCTTTTTAAAAAACTCAGCCCCTTCGATCTCGTTACCGGGAGGATTGACCGTTTCAAGCCGAATATATTCCTGAAGGTATTGAGTGGCTTCCTCGAGTAATTTGTCCCAGTCCATATTAAGTTCTCCTGAAAGAGCGGTAGGCAGAAGCCAGCATTGAAAATCTAAAAATTGTTTTCCTTTTCTGCATTCTGCTTACTGCTTTCTGCATACTGATTAGAATCAACCTTCTCCAAACACGGGTACGATCTTAAATTGGTTCACATCAACCAATCCCTTGTCCGTAATCTTCAATTCAGGGATGACCGGGAGAGAGAGGAAGGAGAGGGTCATAAAGGGATCGGGAACCTCACACCCGAGCCCTTTTGCCGCCCTGTGGAGAGCCTTTATTTTTTGATCGACATCCTTTATGGAAGCCTCCGCCATTAGTCCGGCAATCGAAAGAGGCAGGGAGGCTAAAACCTTTCCCTCTGAGATCACCACCCATCCTCCCCCTATCTCTTTGAGCATCATCACCGCCTTGACCATATCTGGATCATTGGTCCCCACCATGACGAGGTTATGGGAGTCGTGAGCCACGGAAGAGCCCATGGCCCCTTTCTTCAATCCAAATCCCTGAACAAAACCGATCCCGATATTTCCGGTGGCCTGGTGCCTTTCCACGACGGCGATCTTGAGGATATCCTCCTTGAGGTCGGGATAAGCCACGCCTTCTCTCAGGATGATTTTCTTCACCGCTTTTTTTGTGATGATCTGGTTTGGGATCAGTTGGATGACTTTGGCAAGGGGTTGGTCACTTCGAAGGAGAAAGGGATCTTTTTCCATTGGCTTAATGCGAATCGATTCCTTGCATTTCAATTTCTCTCTCCCCTTTGACATGATCACCCCGGGGAACACCTTTCCATTTTCAGCCACCAGGAGTCCATCCTTGAACACCTTCCTGATCCGGAATCGGCCCAGGTGTTCAAAGGTGACAATATCGGCCCTGTATCCCGGAGCGATTGCCCCCAGGTCATCGAGTCTGAAGTATTCCGCGGCATTGAGCGTGGCCATCTGGATGGCCAGGATCGGATCAACCCCTCTTCGGATTGCCTGCCTGACCATACCGTTGATATGCCCCTCTTCAAGGAGTTCCTTTGGATGCCGATCATCCGTAACGAAGAAGAACCGTCTTGAATTCTTAGAGTTGACCAGAGAGAGAAGGTCATTGAGATTTCTGGCGGTGGAGCCCTCCCTCACCATGATCCACATCCCGTTGTTCAATTTTTCTTTTGCCTCTCTGGGCATGGTGCATTCGTGATCGGACCGGATTCCTGCGGCGAGATAAGCATAAAGGCCTTTTCCCGAAAGCATTGGGGCATGGCCATCGATCCGTTTTCCCCTGGCCATTTCAATCTTTTTAAGGACCTCCTGATCCCTGTGGATCACCCCGGGAAAATTCATCATCTCTGCCAGTCCGATGGCCCAGGGTTCATTCAAAAGAGGCTTTAGATCCTCTGCCCGAAGCGTTGCCCCGGAGGTCTCCAGATGGGTTGCCGGGACACAGGAAGGGATCATGACAAAGACATTCAGAGGAACGCCAATGGCTGATTCGGCCATAAAACGGATGCCCTCCTGACCGAGGACATTGGCGATCTCATGGGGATCAATGATCACCGTGGTGGTTCCGTTGGGGAGGACTGCCCGGGAAAATTCCCGGAGACTCACCATACTCGACTCAATGTGGACATGCCCATCGATCAAGCCAGGGCAGAGGAAGTCCCCTTTGACGTCGATGACTTCCCTGGCCTCGTAATCCCCGAACCCGATGACAAAACCATCAAAGAGGGCTACGTCCTTCTTTTCAATCTGGCCGGAGAAGACATCAACCACCCTTCCGTTCTTGATCAGGAGATCAACTTTCCCTTCCCCTGATGCCACCTTTATTCTTTCTTCCAGCGATGTCATCTGTTCCTCCTGAAGGATTTTCATAACAAATCTCTCCTGGATGGTCAAGGAGAGTTTTTTGAGATAAACCCAACTATTGGGCGATCCATATAGATCGATAAAAAGCTTGACCTCAAATGAATATATGTTAAAAAGGAATCGTAAATTCCATTTTGTGAC
>CAZXMB010000065.1:12569-15806 GCA_964641715.1 uncultured Syntrophaceae bacterium | reverse complement strand
ACAGACCACGGGAAGGCCTACGCTCTGATATTGTAAAATCTTAAGCCCGCACTTTCCTCTGGACCAGAGATCATCGCTCAGTGGCATGATTCCGATATCAACACTTCTTAGGTCGGAGCTCTCCTCTTCTTCCGCCCATAGCTTTTTTATCACAGGTAATCGCATCCCTTCAAGGAACTGGTCGCATATGATCTTAAGTTGAAAATGCGGATATCGTTGATAAAGATTTTCCAAAACGGGCATGATAGCCTTTAAATATTTCAATGTACTGCCACTCCCCAGCCAGCCTATGGTAATGGGCCCTTTCTGATGCCAGTTATCCTTTAATGGATAATGCGAAAGATCAATAGAGGTAGGAATGATAGTCACATTAGGATTGTAGTGAAGAACCTCCGATTTCAAAAACTGGTTTCCAGCAATAATAAAATCGGCCCTTTTCATCATGTAGGAAAATTTATACCGACGGGAGAAGGAATAAGAAGACTTCGAACTCGAGCTTCGGTACATGAGTGCATCATCAAAATCGTAAACGATTTTCTTTACTTTTTTACGAATATACCAAAACTCTAAGGGAGGAAATAGCTTTCGGTGGATATATAAGATATCATACTGGCCCAGGGTATTATAAAATATGATCTTTTCCAGCCATCCCCGCTTATAAAAATGGATGGAAACTTCCACACCATTCTTCTTTAAATAGGGAAGGTACTGAAGAACACGATAGCGGCAACTGTTCACTTCCAAACTATGGATCAGATAAGCAATCCTCATCCTTCTGATCCTCTCCCCTCGGGCTTTTGGGCAACCAACAGGATAGATTTCGTAAAATCGATACCGAGTAAATGAAAAAGGGGGGAGAAGAGATAGGCCTTCAGGAAATATTTTATAAAAGGCTCTCTACAGAGTCGGCAGATTTCCAATAACTTAAAACCCTGACCTAAAAATAGCCCCCCGAGTTCCTCATAATGGTATGGAGTCCGATGGGTAACATCTCTCCAGTAACGTCCAGGTGTAAAGACATTGGGGGTAGTCAGGATCACTTTCCCCCCGGGATTTAAAACCCGATAAATATTTGTTACCATCTCCCTCCCCTCTTCCCGGCCGAGATGTTCGATGACTTCAAAAAGAAGGACCATATCAAAGGTTTCATGAATTTCACTGAAGGAAAAGTAATCATGATGATAGGTTGGGTCAATATCCATACTTTTGTAAAGCACCTTTGGGTAATATTTTTTTATCCGTTCCCCTAATGCCCTGTTAAAGGCTCCTATTTCGAGAATAGACTCGCCTTCCCCTAAATACTTTAAGATAAACGGTAACCTTTTTCTGACGATACTTAAACTCCAGATCTCAGGGTATTGCTGATGGACTTCCTCTCGAAAATGAAATTGTTTACTCCATCTCATCGGGCTATCCTCTTCTGGGCAACAATGATCAATGTGTTCCCCCCCATGATGACTTGGCGAGAGAGGGTATCATCCAGATGATATTCTTTCTTCTTCTCCTTAGGCCAAAAGAGGCAATAGAGTCTAATGCCCCAAACGATGGGGGAAAGCCATTTCATCCGCTTCTTCTTTTTGTCCTTTCCGACATACAGAATTCTGAAACCCTCATGTTCCATCACCAGTTTTAAAGTAGGATATGTTAACGGAACAAGGTGTAGCATCCAGAGATGATCGAATTTTTCTTTTCCCAATTTTGTTGGAGAAGGGATTTTGGAGAAGAGACCTGTAATCAGAAAACGGAGCCTTCGCTCGATATTGAGATAATTGGGAAGAGAGATGATTATTTTTCCTCCATATTTCAACAACCTGTAAAATTCCCGAATGGCATTGAATGGGTTTTCGAGATGTTCTAACCCTTCGATACATGTTATAAAATTAAAAGATTTTGAAGGATAAGGAAGCATTTGGTTAAGATCCCCCTCTTTAATCTCAATCCCGGACGCAGAAAAGAAGGAAGGATTGATATCACAGCAAGAGACAGAGAATCCCAAATCCTTCAGCCGTTCGGCTAATGCCCCTGTCCCCGCCGGAACATCAAGAAGAGACCCCCTTCCTTCTTTGGAAAGGGCATCAATTACCCAATCGTGAGTTTCAATTCGTGCCAGTACTTCTCCCATAATCAGCTCTTGATCGCTCTTTTAAAGATTGCCATTATTTGTTGACAATTGGCTTCTTCGGAATTCATTTCTGCTTTTTTTCTTGCCTTTCCGTAAGCCTCTTTTCTAAAATTCTCATTTGAAAAATATCGAAGGGCTTTCCTTAATTCATTCCTGTCTGATGGATCTGTAACGATCCATCCATCCTCTCCATGGGTGATCAGACCAGCGGCACCATTAAAGGAGGTGGTGATCACAGGAAGGCCACTGGCTAAAGCCTCCAGCACCGTGAGCGAGCAGGCATCGTAGAAGGTGGGATGGACGAGAAGGTCAGCAGCTCCATAATATTTTTCGGGTTCATCCGTGGAGCCGGCAAAAATGACCTCTTTTGAAATTCCCAACTTCTCGGCCAACCGGGCATAAGGAGCTTTTCTACCCCTTCCTAAAACCAAACATTTGCAGGGAAAGGGATTTGATTTCTTAACCTCAGCCAATGCCCTGATCAGATAACAGAGCCCTTTCATCCTGAAATTATTTGAGACAAAGAGAATGACGAACTCTTCTCCGATGCCATTTCGTCTTCTAATTTCCTCCCGATACTGCCGGTTCTTAGGATGGAACCGTTCGATATCTACCCCGTTATACACCACAACAATTCGGTTTTCAGGGATTTTATACCATTGTATCATATCCTGTTTGACCATGTCGGAGATGGCAATGATCTTTGTAAATTTACCTTTCTTATAGGGGGCATTCTCAATCCACCCGCTTACCCACTGTTTTGGACTTAACACCCTCATCAACAATTTTATTGTCCAGAGAATCGGATTGTCATAGGCTCTCAGGCTCCTCCAGAACCAGGCCCAATGCACGCCTCCGTGGGGTTGAAGCACATCGGCCTCCAGGGTATTTCCAACCCCAAGGGTGACATCATAATCTCCCTTCTTCATCTCTCCCGTCGCCCGAATTGCAAAGGAGAGAAGACGAAGACTCCTGGGAAATGGGAGCGTCTTCACTCGATGCAGATGGATCCCCTGGGCCTCTTCCTCCCAGTGCTCCGCATAGACATGGACTTCGTGCCCCTCGTCGGCCATTCTCTGGCAAAGCTCTACCAGGTATTTTTCTGCTCCCCCCTT
>CAZXMB010000065.1:7459-12469 GCA_964641715.1 uncultured Syntrophaceae bacterium | reverse complement strand
CCTCGTCGGCCATTCTCTGGCAAAGCTCTACCAGGTATTTTTCTGCTCCCCCCTTCTTCTTAGAAAAGTGGAGAATGGCAGTGGCAAATCTCATCTTTTTCATAAACGAATGATCCGAATGGTAACGAATTCAAATCCCCCCATCCCCCCTTTTGCTAAGGGGGGATTCTTTAAGGATTGTTTTTAAATAACTCCTTTCATCATTTTAAGAATAAATTTTCTCACTATCCCCCTCTTTGGCAAAGAGGGGTTAGGGGAGATTTTATTAATCATAAATGACTCCAAATCCTCTCCATAACTCCACTTATATTCTCAAATACATCCCTATCTGAGAACCTGAGGATATTTAGTCCCATCTTTGCAAGAACATCGTCTCGTAATTGGTCTTTTCTCTTGCCATCTTCAGAATAATGTTGACCACCGTCAAGCTCTATTACAAGATTTGCTTTGGGGCAGTAAAAATCAACGATATACTCTCCTATAGTCTTTTGTCGGTAAAATTGATAATGCTTCAACTGCTTCCGTCTCAATTTCGACCATAATAGACTTTCTGCATCTGTCATGTGTTTCCTGAGACGTTGGGATAATGGCTTTAACTGTTTATCATAATGAAGCATTTTAAAATCCCCTCATCCCCCCCTTTGGAAAAGGGGGGCAATAAAACTCTTGTTTCCCAAATAGGTTTTTACCGTTGTGAAGGATTCTCCCTATTTGTTCTCATTCGTGTCATTTGTTATAAAATATTCGTGCTATTCGTTATTGTCTTTTTATCCATCTCCCTAATCGTACCATCTCCTCATAAAATGCCTCAACCTCTTCGGCCTGGCGGTCCAGCCGGAATTCCCGGTGAGCTTTCTCATAGGCGGCCTCTCCCATCTTTTCCCTTAATTCGGGAGAGCGAAGCAGCAGAAGGGTCGCCTGAGCCAGTTCTTCCGGGGAATCCTCTACCACCAGACCCGAGATCCCATGCTCAACCAATTCAGGCAACATCCCCCGATCCGCCACGATCGCCGGCTTTCCCATAGCCATGGCCTCCCTTAATGCCCTTGCCGTCCCATCAGAACCGGCCATCAGAAAGACGAAGATATCCAGACAGGCCAATGTATCAATATAGTCATCGTTCCGATACCCTCCGAGCACCACCCAGGGCTCAACGCCAAGCCTCTTCATGGGTTGGATGACGCTCTCGTTCATCTGGCTCGAGCGACCCACCAGGAGGATTTTGATCTTTGGAAATTCTTTGACGATTCTCTTGATCGCTTTCAGGAAGACCTCTGTCCTCCGGTATTTCTGAAATCGGGCAACCATCCCGATGACGACCTCCTCAGGGCTGATTCCAAACACCTCTCTCATATTTTTAAAACTCCCCTGAGGATGATACTGATCAAGGTTTAAAGCAGGGGTCACTTTGCAAACCCTTTCCATGGGAAGTTCAAAATGGAGGGCATCTTCTTCTCTTGCCCTCTCCGAAAAAGTAATCATCCCGTCACACAGTTTTGAGATGAGAAAACGGTTTCCAAGACTCGGCTTCAGGGGATCCCGTTTGTGGTCTGTCCGGATAACAACCGCAGGGGTATGGGACCTCCTTGCCGCAATCCCTCCTATGATATGGTCGTGAGATTGATGGACATTGAGTATCTCCACCCTTTCTGAACGAAGATAACCTGTAAGGCTGAACAGATCGGAGAGATTATCCCTGATCGAAGAAGGGGAATAAAATCTGAACGGTCGGTTCAGGCGAAAGCGATCAGTGGCGTGAATTTTTTCTTCAAGAATCTTCTTTTCCAAACTGTCTTCCACGGGAAACGGAGGTCTTCGATAAGCCAGAGTCACGTCGTGCCCTCTTCTCTCCAATTCTTTGCATAGGTTTACAATCGGTCCGGAGGGACCTGTCCATTTCCAGTCACTAAAGAGGTGCAAAATCTTCATTGTTAATGGGTTACTTTTGTCCTGATGAACTTTCGTATCTGATTGGCCACCTCTTTAATCTCCGGGGGTGTGATCCCAGGGAAAAAAGGAAGAGATAACACCTCCTGGGAACACCTTTCCGTAATCGGAAAATCCCCTCTTCGATATCCCAATTCCTTAAAAGACCTCTGAAGATGGATGGGAATGGGGTAGTGGATGAGTGTTTCGATCCCCTTCTTTTTTAAAAAGGCCTGGAGGGAACTCCTCCTCTTTGTCCGGATGACAAAGAGGTGATAGACCGACCGGCTATTCTCTTCTTCGATCGGGCAAAGGACGCTATTCCCCTCAAGCAATTTCCTGTAAAGGAACGCCTTTTGCCTCCTCTCTTCATTCCATTGATCCAAATGGTTCAATTTCACCCGTAGAATTGCTGCCTGCAGTTCGTCCAAACGGCTGTTCCATCCTTTAATGGTGTGGTGATATTTTTTTCTCTCTCCATAGTTCCTCAGGAGCAGAAGCCTCTCGTAAAATTTTTTATGGCAGGTCACCACCATCCCCCCATCCCCATAACAACCCAGGTTCTTTGTTGGATAAAAGCTGAAACAACCCATTGCTCCGAAAGACCCTACCCTCCCGCCTCCATACTCCGCACCATGGGCCTGGCAGGCATCCTCAATGACAGTAAGATGATAACGTCTGGATATTTCCATAATGGCGTCCATCTCCGCCGGGTGACCATAGAGATGGACAGGAAGAATGGCTTTGATGGGTTCGTTCCCCCCCTTCTTCTTCATCCGGCTCTTCAAAAGATCCTCCAATGCATTCGGGTTCATATTACAGGTCTTCGGATCAATATCCACGAAAACCGGTTCGGCTCCGGTTAAAGAAATGGCCAGGGCTGTGGATACAAAGGAGTGAGGTACAGTAATGACCTCATCGCCCTTCCCGATACCGGCCGCCTTCAGGGCGATATAGAGGGCATCGGTTCCTGAACCTACCCCCACTCCATATCGAACCCCGCAGTAACGGGCGAATTCCTCCTCAAAGGCAGAGAGCTCCTTGCCAAGGATGAACCGTCCCTTTTCAAAGACCCGCCTTGCGGCTGAAAGGATCTCGTCCTCAATCTCCCTGTATTGCCTGGTCAGATCAATGAAGGGAACCATCCTTACCTCAAATGCGGATTTCTGAATTCGGAGTGCGGGATAGAAAGATTTGTAATTTGTTTTTCATATTCCGCAATCCACACTCCGCATTTCGCAATTTTTCAACCCCAATACTCCTTCTTATATTTATGATAAAATTCGACCGTTTTCCCAATTCCTTCATCAAGGCTGACCTTTGGCTTCCAGCCTACGATCCGCTTAATCTTGGAAATGTCCGTATAATAGTCTCCGGGCTCCACTTCCTTCCGCTCCTTTGTGAATTCTGTGAAGGTCACTTTCCCAGAACCTGCTATCTCCACAATCTTTTCAGCAAGTTCAATGAAACTGATCGGGATCCCTGTCCCCACATTAAACACCCCACCATAAGCCGCTGGGCAGGTCGCCACCTCTAAAAAGCAGTCGACGAGATCGTCCACATAGAGGAAATCCCTCAGGATCCGCCCATCTCCAAAGACAGGAAGGGGCTCATCGCCAATGGCTTTCCGAATGAACCAGTTGAGGACCCCGTATTCATCGTGTGCCATCTGATGCCGGGGTCCATAAGTATTCGTGATCCTGAGACAGGTTCCTGAAATCCTGTGGACGTCATCATAGACCAGAACCATCTTTTCCGCAGAGAGGTTGGTCACCGCATAGATGCCCTTGGGATTGGTGGGATGGTCTTCCCCTACGGGTAGCTTCACGCTGGAACCATACTCCCCCCTCGTACCGGCAAAGACGATCTTGGTGTCGGGATTATATTTCCGGCAGCATTCGAGCAGGACCAGTGTGCCCCGACAGTTGATATCCAGGTCCTGAATGGGATTTCGAATGCTGTCCACATGATTCACCTGCCCGGCCAGGTGAAAGATATATTCCTGTTCCTTCACCAGATAATCCATGGAATGTCCGTCCCTGACATCACTGAAGTTGATATGGATGCGATCCGTAATCTCTCCCACATTGAAGAGATTTCCCCCCAGGCGGGGCATCATATTGTCGACAATCGTCACCCTTGCACCCAACTCCACTAACCGGATGGAAAGATTCGATCCAATAAATCCCAATCCTCCGGTCACAAGCACTTTCTTCCCTCTGAAGGCCTCCTCAAGACCTGTTTTCATTGTGCCTCCTCGAAATGGTCGACTCCCAATGCTTCGCATATTTAATAAAAACATAAAACATGGTGGATACTCCGATAATCAAACCGGGCAAACCGTCTCGAAATCCAGATTTGAAGAGATACTCCTTGACAAACCGAAAAGGTGGATGAAAGAGGAGCTTAAAAAGACTGAACCGTTCCCCTTTCTGGTCCATATCCTCGGCGGCAATTCTGGAATACCGATCAATTGTCTGAATCTGATCTGAAATGTCCCGATAGGTATAATGGAGATATTGATTCTTCAGGACCGAGACCTTTCCTTCAACGACCACCTTGGCATGGAGTCCTCCTTCCCACTTTCCTTTATCCCTTCGGTAGAGCCGGATCTCCCCATCCGGGTACCACCCCCCGTATCGGATCCATCTCCCGAGGTAGTAGGTTCTCCTGTAAATGAAAAAGCCGACTGCCTCCTTTGTCTCCCTGTCTAACTCCCTTCGAATCTCTTCCACCAGTTCCGGAGGAACCTCCTCATCGGCATCAACGAACATAATCCAATCTCGAGTGGTCAGGCCTGCCGCATATTGATACTGATCCCGATGGCCTTTGAACTCAACCTGATAGGTCTTATCGGTATATCGTTTGCAGATCTCAAAGGTCCCATCCGTGCTGAAGGAATCAACGATCACAATCTCTTCAGCCCAATTCAGGCTTTTCAAACAATGTTCAATCGTCCTGAGATTGTTAAAGGTCAGGACATAAACGGAAATGGGAAGCTTACGAACCATCTCATCTGCCATCATCGAAACCGCCAGAATATAATAACCAATCACCAAATTCCAATTATCGGACGAAATAAAG
>CAZXMB010000065.1:0-7359 GCA_964641715.1 uncultured Syntrophaceae bacterium | reverse complement strand
TCATTGGTCATTGGATCTTATTTGATGATTGGTGATTGCCTGCCTGCCGCTAAGCAGAGAATTTCGTTATTCAATAAGTCCTTCAATTTCTTATCAACCACCTCCTCCACCTCATCGACGGTAAGGAGCTCCATACATGGATGGTCTATGGGGCAGACCCTCTTTAAACAAGGGCTGCAGGGGACCTCCTTTCTCACTATAATATGGCCCTCTCCCCAGGGACCTGTGGTGAGATGATCGGTAGAGCCGAAAATAGCGACCACCGGAGTTCCTACGGATGTGGCAACATGCATCGTTCCGGTATCATTGGTCACCAGAAGGAGGCATCGCTCGAGGAGGGCAGCCAGTTGAAGGAGACCGGTCTTTCCAGTCAAGCTGATCCCCCCTTTCCCTGAAACCCGGAGAATCTCATCAGCTATCGCCTGCTCCTCTTTTTTGCCAAAGATGAGCACAGTCGCCTTCCATTTCAGTGAGAGCCTCTTTCCCAATTCCCCAAATCGGCCTGGCGGCCAACATTTGGCTAACCCATAAGTCGCGCCGGGATTGATGCCGATCAATGGTCTTCCGTCTAAAACCCCCAACTCTTTTAAAGTCTGTTCAGCCCATTCTCTATCCTCATCTCTGAGGCGGAGACGGGGGAAGGAAAGATCTCCCATCTCTCCAAAGGGCTCCATCAGTTTTCGGTAATAGTGAACCCGATGGGAGCGAAGCGCTTCTTCTGTTCGAGGAACTCTGTGAGTGAGAAGGATTGACCTGCCCCTGTTCTCATAACCCATCCGGATTGGAATCCCCGCCAAAAAGACCTGGAAGGCTGAATGAAAGGACCTGGGCAGGATGAGAGCCAGATCAAACCCTTTCTTCCTTAAGGAACGACCGACCCTTAAATCCTCCCATAAAGACTTCATCCCTCTCTTCTCTGGGAAAGGGATGACTTCATCCACACTGGGTGAAGTCTTCCATAAATCAACCAGATGGTTTGGGACGAGAACAGCGATTTGGCAACGGGGAAACCTCTTCCTTAAGGCTTCAAGTACGGGATAGGAAAGAATGCTATCCCCTACCCAATTCACACCCCTAACCAATATTCGATTCACCCCATCTAAATCTATTCTAAAACCCTTCATTTTTTTATAAATTTAATACAAAGGTTATATTATTAAATCATTAAAGTAAAGCTCCCCTCCCACAGGGCGGGGCTTTCGGGTTAAGGTAGTTTCATTAATATTGTCGGCTTCCATCCCCGCCTACAAGGCGGGGCATTCAGCCGACTTTCCCGTCAATAATAACATATTATCAATTAGTTATGTGCAAAATCTCTCTTATTGCTTTAAAAACATCTTCTACTTCTATGGCCTTTAAACAGGTTAATTTATTGCAAGATCGGTCCCGACATGGACTACAACCCACTTCCTTTCTCACCTTTTTGTGAAACCCCAGAGGCTCATTCACAATCGGATCAGTGGGTCCAAAAATGACAACCACCGGAACACCCATTAAGGAGGCGATATGTGTCGGTCCTGTGTCTCCACCAACATATAGATCGCAATGCCGATAGATTTCTCCCAATTGAGTTAAAGACTCCGTATAAGGGCCCAATATCGAGGACTCCTTCATCTTCCGCTGGATCTCTTTCACTCCTTCCAACTCCCCTGGCCCCCAGGTGAAGAGGACGGTTGCCTTCAATTCGCGGATCAACTTGTCTGCTAACCTTGCATATCGGTCAGGCATCCATCTCTTATACAGGGTCTTTGGACTCGAACCAGGATGAATTCCGATCACAGGCTTTCCCGAAAGGGTCGAAAATTGATTGAAAAAAGATTCAATATATTTCCTGTCTTCTAAGGGAATATGAAATTGGTAATGATAATCCTTAATCTCCAGACCCATTCCTCTTAAAAGAGCGAAATTCCGCTGGTACCGGCTGATCCTATCCTCTGACAGTCTCACTTTAATATTTGAAAAGATGAAATTCCCTTCTTTGCTCGATCTCCGTTCAAAGCCTATCCGGCGGGAAGCCCCCGAGATAAAAGAAAGGATTCCACTTTTCAGGATCCCGTGAAAGTCAAGTACCACATCGAACTTCTTCCTTCTTAAAGTCAATGTAAATCTCGCCATTTCGATGAGAGTCCTTCCGATCTTCCGGACAGACCTCATCCCCTCTGACCATCGCCTTCTTGGAAAAAGAATCACTTCGTCGATCTCCGGTTGGCTTTCCAGCAGTGTCTCTGAGGGTTCTTCAACCATCCAGGTGATGGAAGATGAAAGGTGGGCTTTTAATGTTTGAACCGCCGGCAGGGTGCGAATGACATCCCCCACCGCACTCAATCTTAACACTAAAATTTTCGGACTTTCCATTGCTGAAACATTACCTTATCGTCACTTAATTTTCAATGGAATCCTTCATAAGGGCTATGCCACCCGCGAAGGATGAAAATGAACTTTTAGGCAAGGTTAAGAGGTTAGGGCTATGAAGCTGGTTTGGTGAAAGGTCAATGGGTTAGGTCTAATCACTTAAAACCATTGCCTCTACCTAAAGACAAAACCGGCCTCTTTGCCTTTGCCTTTATACCATAAACTTTTATTTTCTTAGCCATTAAGAAAAGATTGTCCCTGCTTACCCTGACGAATCGAAAGACCCGGTGGGGGGATTGGAAAAACTATCCGAGGAGGCAATTCAGGAACTTCTCGGGAAGGCTTTTGGTCTTACCATTCGAATCGACACAGATATGTCGGGTCTCACCCTCGGCAATAACCTCCTCCCCTTCCTTACGAAGGACCTGGTAGCCGAAAGTGACCATCCTCTTATTCACTTCTTTCAGACGGGTTCTCACCGTCACGACCTCATCATATCTGGCGGAATTTCTATACCGGCAGTGAACATCCGCAACCACCAGACGATATCCTAACTCTTCTAATTCAACGTAGCGGAACCCTTTCCCCCGGCAGAGTTCTGACCGGCCGACCTCAAACCAGACTAAATAATTGGCATAGTAGGCTACTCCCATCTGATCGGTCTCGGCATATCTCACTCGAAGATCAATGTCCACAAGGTCTTTCATCTGCCCCTCATCCTTCATTTCGAATTCTCCTTCTTCGGGGTGGGGAGATCAAATTGGTAGATGACCTCTCCCTCCCTGACCATCCCCAGCTCCTTGCGTGCGATCTCTTCAATATATCGTTTATCATGCTGGAGGCGTCTGATCTCCTCCTTCAGTCTCCGATTCTCCTCCTCCACTTTGAGATTGATCTCCTTGATCCGAACCAGTTCCTTCTTTAATTTAAAAAGGTGAAAAATCCCTTTATCACCGAAAAAGGTGAAAAATCCAAGAGTGATAAAGATGATGAGAAACAAGGAAAGGAGATGTTTTTTTCTCATTTCAGATTTCAAATTTAAGATCTCAGTTTTTTAAATCTAAAATCTTTGGCCCACGGTCCTTCTACTGAAGCCTAAATTTAATCGGAATGGTCCCCCACTGCTCCACCTGAGGCTGATCCCTCATCAGGGGGGCAAATCGCCACTGTTTCAAATACTGGATGGCGATTCGCTCCAGTTCCATATCCCCTTTCATCGAGGGAATGACCCGATCTACGGTCCCGTTGGGCAATACCCAAAGGGTCATCTCAACCTCTGCCTCTATCTTAATGTGGACTTGAGGAAGGGGAGGCCGTATGATTATTTTTCTTGAAGCGAGAGGCCCTTTCATCCCCAACCGGAGGTTTTCTTCCAGGGGTTTTACCTGGGGGATCTTTTCTTTTGATGCCAAAAGCCTCCCGATAATTCTCTGGGTGGCCTTATCCTCCAACCGGGGCCAATCACCTGTTTCTCTGGGAGAGGGAACCTGAGCCTCCGGAAGCAGGGAGTCCTCTTTCTTCCTCACATATTCATTCCATTCCTTCTCAATCTCCTTGAACTCCGGAGAACTTCTTAAAGCCTTCATCTTCTCTTCTTCGGTTGGAGCTTCGGTCTTCTTCAAACTCGGATATTCAGGGGCGAGTGCCCTCCAGTCCTGCTGAGCATTGGCCTCTTCCATCTTCTTGAGGATCACCTCTTCCCTTATCCTCTTCTCCTCCAGAGGGATCTCACTTTTTCCCCAGCCCAGGATTCTTCTGCCTTCCCGGGTGAAATTTCTCCAGGTCTCCCGGAGGTGAGGCTGAAGATGGGGTGTAAAAAAGAAGAGCCATAGCCAGAAACCGATGGCCACCACAAGGAGTGTTGATAAAAGAAGGACCCTTTTCTTTCTTTTTGACACTTTTTTCATCAGGGCATGACCTTTTGTTGAATCAGGTCCAGCATCCTCCTGGCCAACTGGCGATTCTCCTCCCGTTTGGTCCTCTCAAAGAGTTTTTGATAGACCTGTCTGGCTTCGTGAAACCTCTTTTCTTCCATATAGAGCATCCCTAATTTGAGGAGTGCCCCCTCCATCATCTCCGGGAGATGGGGGTAAAGGTAGAGGACCTTAGAAAATTGGAGAATGGCGTGCTCCCTATTTCCGACTTCCTGATAAACCTCTCCCAATTTAAATTGGGCCTGGCTTGAAACCTGCTCTTCCGGGCTCTGTATGGCTGAGGAAAGAATGGCAATGGCTTCTTCATATCTCTTCTGGCTGTGATAAAGAATTCCCAATCTCAGGGAGGCCTCCCACCTTCCTTCATCCCCGGAAAATTTTCCAATATATTCTTTCAGAAACCTGATGGCCTCATCGCTCTTCCCGGAGTTCCGATAGGCCTCCTCCATCCCCAAGTAGACCCTCTTCACGAAAAGAGGTTGAGGGTGATTTTTCATCACCCAATCGAATCGTTCCAATGCCTTCGGGTAATTTTTAAGAAGGAGATTAAGTTCGGCGACCTCCAAATGGCCCTCCAAGAGGAGATGATTCTTGGGATAGTGTTTGATGAACTTCTCCAGCTCTTCGATCGCCTCACTCCATCTTTTTTCCAATTTGAAGAGAAGACCGATTCGAAACTGCGCCTCTCCAGCTCCTTCATGATTCGGATAGTGCCGGACCACCTCCTGATAAGTTTTGGCCGCCTTTTCGTTCAATCGAGATTCCTGATAGAAATCTCCCAACTGGATCAATGCCTGAGGGGCCAGGGGATGACTGGGAAATCGTTTCACAAAGGCATCGACCCCTACCGCAAATGCATCGTACCTCTTTTCCTGAAAGTAACAGAGGAGGATGCCGAACTGAGCCTCCGGAGCTTCTTTGGACTTCGGGTGTTTTGCCGTCAGTTGGTGGTAGGCTTCAATGGCCTTTCCATACTGTTTGAGATTATAATACCCATCCCCTATTTTCAGCAAAGAACCGGCAACAAAGGGACTCTCAGGGTATTGGGTGAGGAGCTGCTGATAGGCATCAATGGCTTTGGGAAAATCCTTCTTTCTGAAATGAGACCATGCAATCCAGTACTGGGAATCATCACCATAAGCCCCTGCCGGATAAAAATCCCTAAGCTCCTGAAAATGGCTCAATGCCTCGTCAAACCGTTCCTCCCGGTAGGCCACCCAGCCTAAGAGATACAAAGCCTTCTCTTTATCCTGATCCGCCTCAGGGAAATCAATCAGTCGGGTCAAATAGGCTCTGGCCTGGGAGTAATCATTCTGATTCAAAAAACATTCTGCCACCATCAGGGAAAGGGAGGGAGTGGTTTGATATTGAGGAAATTCGGAGAGGATCTTGAGAAAATAGTGATTCGCCTCCTTCCATTCTTTCCTCTGAAAATGGTACCAACCCAGACTATTCAATCCTCTGGGGTAAAGTTGAGGATCTCCTTTTAACTGGTCCACAACTCCCACTGCCTTCCGGTAATCCTGTTTCAAGAGATGGCTTTCCGCCAGCCAGTAAAGGACCTCCACCTTTTCCGGATGCCCTGGAAAATCACTAAGCAAACTCTCCCAATAATGGATGGCCCCATCATAATTTTTCAAGGAGAAGTGGGCATAACCCATCCTCATAAAAACCTGATCCTCCAGGGAGGTCTTCCTTTTGCTCCAGAGAACCTGTTGATAGGCATCAATGGCACGGGGATATTCCTTCTGGTTAAAAAATGATTCCCCTATCATAAAATAAGCCCATTCTTGAAGATCGCTCTCGGGAGAGACCTTGAGGAGTTGCCGGAAAGTATAAATGGCATTTGTATAATTCTTCTTCTCGAAATAGTATTGCCCGATATCAAAAAGGCTCTGTTCTCTCCAGGGAGAGAGAAGAAAAAAAGAGAGAAATCTTTGATGAAATTGATTGGCCCTCTCCACCTCGTCGTTTCCAAGATAGGTCTTTAAGATCCCCCAGAAGATGGGGTCTGAAAACCTGGTCCCGGGGAACCGAAGCAGGATCTCCTCAAAGGCCTTTCTTCCCTCCGTGTGATTTCCCAAAGAGACCTGGCTCCAGGCCAGTGCATAACGGGCGATCTCTTCAAGGGGATGTTTGGGATACCGTGTCCAAAAATTCTGAAAGAGGTTGGCCGCTTCCCGAAATCTTTTTAACCTGAAATGGTTCACGCCCATCAGATAATCCGCCTCTGGCCTCCATATTCCTTCGGGATATCTTTGAAGAAGAGCCTCTAACTCTTTGATCGATTCGTGGTATCGTCCCAGGGCATTGAGACAGTATCCTGACCAGAAGAGTGAGGATTGGGCAATGGGGTGATCCTTGCGTAGATCAATGACCCGGTGGAAATACTGTTGCCCCTCCCCATAATTTCCTCTCACCAATTGAATCCACCCGCAGGAATAAAGGGCATGGGCATAAAATTCATTGTCAGGATATTTTTCCACCACCTCATGAAAATAAGCGAAGGCCTCCACCATCTTCCCCTGGTTAAATTTTGCCTCTCCCATCCAATAAATGGCAGATCCTTTCCGGGGACTCTCCGGGTATTCCTCTACCAACCTCCTGAAACTCTGGATGGCATCTTCATACTTCCTTTCGAGATAGTGGTACCTCCCCCTTTCATAGTAGGCCTTATCTCTTTCCTCCGCTCCGGCCAATCCTCTGGTGAGCCGGCTTCTGTAGGCACAACCGGGTTGGGTGGCGGAGGGGCTCATCTTCCTCATCGGTCCAATCGTTTCCTCCCTTAAATCAAAAGCACTGATCAAAGGTTCCTCCTTAACCCCTTGAGCCACCATACTGGGAAGAAGAATCTCCCTTTTCTCCATCCACTTTGTCTCCTCTTTGCCAATAAAAGTGATCTCAGGGACTGCGGCTCGATTCCGATCCTGGCCTTTGAGAAAAGAGACAGAGAGGCTAAGAGATAAAAGAAGAAAAAGACTGAAAAATTTAACCCACTTGCCCGGCATGTTTAAACCTTATTTTTTAAAGTTATCAGATGGATAGAAGAATTGTCAAGGATTGACAAGATTTT
>CAZXMB010000064.1:0-15958 GCA_964641715.1 uncultured Syntrophaceae bacterium | reverse complement strand
TTTTGCGCCGAAAACGAAAGCATCATAAATACATTTTATAGATTTCCCCCTATTAGTCAGTTTTCGAAGCGATTTTAAAAGCCATGTTGAAATGATTTGGGCCTAGGGGTCACCTCTTCAATTGTCAATTGAAAATTTAATGTATCATCCATAAAAAGATTGGAGCTTCCTTGTTTTTATAGTTGATCGGGTCTATTCAGTTTTATTTCGTCCTCCTTGTCTGTCCGGCCTGTCTCACTTATCTGATCTTCTAAGTTTGTGTGCTTTATTTCGGTAAGAATGGTGAGAACATCAATGTGGAGATGCGTTGATGAGTGAATATGATAGGTGCTTCCATTTTTCAACCAACGCTTCCGTAAGCTTTGACCGGCAAGTGCCCCGCAAGCCCCGCCTTGTAGGCGGGGGCAAGGGGCACAATATAAATGAGATTTCCTTTCCGGGAAGCCCCGCCCTGTGGGCGGGGAGCTTCACTGAATTATTCAGTCAAGTGGAATACTCTTTAATGATTTTTCGTCCTCAATCCCTTAAGACCAGGTTATTGAGTCAAGGACTTCTGTTCTGGGGGTAGTTGGTGCTCCTTTTTTACCTGTTGACTGAAAAATTCAGTCAACATATAATTTTCATCGATGCCAGTGAAAAAGAGAGATCATAGGGAAGAGATGATGATTAGGCTCTTTGGGTCCACATCGAGGCCAAGAATTCTGGGCCTCCTTTTAAGCCACCCTCAACAGGCACTGTATCAGCGAGAAATCATGTTCGAAACCGGACTATCTCTTCAGACGGTCCAAAGAGAACTGCAGAATCTCCTTTGCTTGGGGATTCTGAAGAAACGCGAGACGAAGGCACGGGTCTATTATGAAATCGACATGACCTCTCCATGGTTTAAGCCATTGAGAGAGATTTATGACTTGTTTGGGACAGATTGAGCAGATTTCCTGACTGAATTTTTCAGTCAACGGCTTCACCTTCTGCCCCAATTTTTGAGTCAACCAATATTTTGGCTTCCGGAGCAATGAATGATTATCAAGAAGATGGATTCGAAAAAAGAAGAAATAGCTGAACTGGCAGCATTGCTGGGAGGTAAGCTGACTTCTTACCAACGGTTCTTGATAGAAAGGGAGCTGAAGGCAATCAGGAGTGGGGTTTATGGTGAAAAGGATTCTGCCTATTACATCGACTTCTATTTTGGAAATTCAAGAAGATGGGCTGTCATACACGATCTAAGGCTTGAGTATTCAGGTCAGGTCGCCCAGATCGATCATCTTTTGATCAATCGTTTCTTTGATATATACGTTCTTGAATCCAAGAATTTTTCTTATAAGCTTAAGATCACCCCGGAAGGAGAATTCCAGGTTTTTTATGGCAAAGAATACATCGGGATTCCCTCTCCTATTGAACAGAACAAGAGACATTTATACTTACTCGATCCCTTCCTGAAACATCATCAAATTCTTCCAAAACGAGTGGGGATTTCGATAAGCCCCAGATTTAAGAGCCTCATTTTGGTCTCACCCAAATGCATAATATCGAGGCCACCGGAGAAAAAATTTGATTGGAGGATCCAAGATGATCATTAAGAGGTCTCTTGTGGGACAGGCCTGCAAACACAGGGCCGGAGGTGAGAGAAGGTAATTTGATGACACTCCCGAAAATTGGCATTACCATGGGCGATCCCACAGGCATCGGGCCGGAGATCATTGTCAAGGCCTTATCACAGGGGGAATTATATCAGATCTGTCGGCCCGTCGTTTTTGGCGATCGAGAAGTGCTCCTCGATATGGCCAGGAAAGAAGGACTGCCCATCGGGGTGGAGGAATTGGAAAAGATTCCGGAAGAGGGGTATGGGCCTCACCGGATTTTTCTCTTCTCCTTGACCCAGATCGATGCGTACCATCTACGGTTCGGAAGGCCGGACAAGAGATGCGGAGAAGGGATGGTGAGATATATTGAAGAGGCGGTCAGGCAGGTGAAGAAAGGGGGGCTTGATGCAATCACCACCTGTCCCATCAACAAGCAGGCGATCAATCTGGCAGGTTATCCCTTTCCTGGCCATACCGAACTCTTGGCTAGATTGGCTTCCTCCTCCTCAGTGGCAATGATGTTTTTAGGATCGAAATGGAAGGTCGTCCTGGTCACCACCCATCTTGCGCTTCGAGAGGTCTCGAAATGGATCACCAAAGAGCGGATCCTTTCGACCATTCATTTGACAGAGGAAGCAATGAGAAGATATTTTGATCTCCCCCATCCGAGGATCGCTCTCCTCGGTCTTAACCCCCATTGCGGAGAGGAGGGGCTCTTAGGGGAGGAAGAAGAGAGGGAGATCATTCCCGCCATCCGGGAAGCAAAGGCCCGGGGGTCAGGGGTTGAAGGGCCTTTTCCCGCTGACTCTTTTTTCGACCTTTCCACTGAGCTTCCATTTGATGCCGTAATTGCAATGTATCATGATCAGGGACTCATCCCGATCAAGATCCATGGTCTAATGGATTCGGTTAATTTTACCCTGGGGCTTCCCTTTATCAGGACATCTGTGGCTCACGGGACAGCCTACAATATTGCCGGAAAGGGATTGGCTGATCCAAGGAATCTTATCAAAGCTATCTCAATAGCGGCTAATCTATCGAAATCTAAAATAAATTATTAATTTCCAGAATCTTTAAAAAGATGTTGACAAAAGATCGGATTTGGGCTAAAAAAACATACTTGTGAAAAATATCATTTGTATTGGGAGAACAATATGAGAGAAGTGGTTGTTGTCAGCGGATGCAGAACCGCTATCGGTACGTTTGGAGGTTCACTCAAGGATGTGTCAGCAGTCCGATTGGGAGCAACGGTGATTCGGGAGGTTTTGAGAAAGACAGGTCTTAAACCAGTTGCCAGGAAAGAATATTCAGAGATAGCCCCTGATATTTATAGAGGGACAGGAATGACGGAACTGGAGAAATCCTATTATCAATGGGATGGTTCGCTTAAAGAGGTGGAAGTGGATGAAGTGATTATGGGGAACGTCCTTCAGGCCGGTCAGGGGCAGAATCCGGCACGGCAGGCCATGATCTACGGAGGAGTTCCGAAAGAGACCAATGCCTTTACGGTCAATAAAGTCTGCGCCTCAGGTCTCAAGGCAATTGTCCTGGGGGCCCAGGCGATTCAAACAGGGGAGGCGGAGATTGTCATTTCAGGAGGGATGGAGAATATGAGCCAGGTCCCTTACGCCTTTCCGATGGGCCGGTGGGGCGCAAGGATGTTCAATCAGGAAATGGTTGATTTGATGGTCTTCGACGGTCTCTTCGAGATCTTTTATGGATATCATATGGGACTGACCGCTGAAAATATTGCTGAAAAATACGGGATTTCGAGAAAAGAACAGGATGAAATCGGGCTGCTCAGCCACCAGAGGGCGAGGGCGGCCATTCAGAAGGGGATCTTGAAGGGGGAGGTCGTACCGGTGATGATTCCTCAGAAGAAGAAGGATCCCATCGTCTTTGAGGTTGATGAGAGGCCAATGGATACAAGCTTGGAAAAGATGGCCAGACTCTCCCCTGCCTTTAAAAACGGTGGAACGGTCACCGCCGGAAATTCCTCGGGGATTAACGATGCTGCCGCTTCTTTGCTTCTCATGTCCAAAGAAAAGGCCAAAGAGTTAGGTCTTCAGCCTCAGGGAAAGATAAAGGCCTATGCCTCGGCAGGGGTGGATCCAGCCTATATGGGATTGGGCCCCATTCCTGCAGTGAGGAGGGTCTTAAAGAAGGCCGGTCTTACCCTGAGGGACATCGGATTGATCGAACTGAATGAAGCGTTTGCCTCCCAGGCGATTGCCTGTATACGGGAGCTCAAATTCGATCTCGAAAAAACCAATGTCAATGGAAGCGGGATCTCTCTGGGCCATCCCATCGGTTGTACCGGTGCGAGATTGATCGTCTCCCTCCTTCACGAAATGGGGCGGAGAGGGGTGAGCCTGGGGCTGGCGACCCTCTGCATCGGCGGGGGGCAGGGCATGGCCATGATCGTTGAGAGGAGTTAAAAGTTTAGAGTTAAGAATCATGAATTAACCATACGGGCACGCGAAACGGAGAAAAAAATGGATTATAAAAATATCTTATTGTCCTTTGAAGGGGAGATCGGGATCCTGACCATCCATCGTCCCAAAGCACTCAATGCTTTAAATATTGAGACCCTCAATGAAATTCAGATGGGGATTCAGGAAGTCAGAGATCATTCAGAAATGAAAGTTCTGATCTTCACCGGAGCGGGAGAAAAATCCTTTGTGGCAGGGGCGGATATCATGGAGATGAAGAATATGAACTCCATCGAGGCGCTCAACTTTTCAAAACTCGGTCATCATACCTTAAGGATGATCCAGGACCTTAATCGGGTCGCCATCGCTGCGGTCAATGGCTTTGCCTTAGGAGGAGGGACGGAGATCGCCCTTGCCTGCGATTTCATCTACGCCTCTGAAAATGCCAGGTTCGGGCTCCCCGAGGTTACCCTCGGTGTGTTCCCCGGCTTCGGCGGGACCCAGAGATTGCCTCGCCTGATCGGAAAAGGGAAGGCGAAGGAGTTGATCTTCTCGGGAAGAATGATTACTGCCCAGGAGGCATTCCAGATGGGGATCGTCAATCGGGTTTTCCCCCAGGCCTCCCTGATGGAGGAGACAAAAAAAATAGCCGCACAGATTGCAGCGAACGGAGCGGTTGGAGTGAGATTGGCCAAGATGGTTATTGATGGTGGTTTCAATATGGATCTGGCGGAGGCCTGTAGCCTGGAATCTTATGCCTTCGGGATCGGTTTTTCCAGTGAGGACCAAAAAGAGGGGATGACGGCTTTCGTCGAAAAGAGAAAACCCAATTTTAAAGGAAGATAAGGAGGAGAAGGACGTGAAGATCGCAGTATGTGTCAAACAGGTTCCGGATACGACAGATGTGAAGATTGATCCGAAGACCAACACCCTGATCCGGGAAGGGGTGGCAAGCATCTGTAATCCCTTCGATGAGTACGCCATTGAGGAGGCTCTCCGCCTCAAAGAAAAGATGGGCGGGGAAGTCCATGTGGTCACCATGGGGCCCCCTCAGGCCATCGAGGTGTTGAAGAATGCCCTCGCCGTAGGCGCGGATAAGGTTTATCTCGTATCCGACAGGGCCTTTGCTGGAGCAGACACGCTTGCTACGGCCTATGCCCTGTCCAAGACGATCGAATCGATCGGAGGAGCGGATCTCATCATCTTCGGGAAACAGGCCATTGACGGGGATACGGCTCAAGTCGGCCCCGGAGTGGCTACCCGCCTGGGACTTCCACAACTTACCTATGTCTCAAAGATCAGGGAGATTAACCTTGAGAAGAAGAAGATCATAGTGGAAAGGCTTCTGGAGCACGGAAGGGAGGTTGTGGAATCTTCGCTCCCCGCTTTGATCACGGTCGTGAAAGATATCAACGAACCCAGGCTCCCTTCTCTTTTAGGGATTAAAAAGGCGGCCAAGGCGCAGATCCCCACCCTCACCGCAAAGGATATTCATGCGGATGAGAATCGCATCGGATTAAAAGGATCTCCCACCTGGGTGATGAGGATTTTTTCTCCGGAGGCAAGAGGAGGAGGTGGCGAGATTTTAAAGGGAGAATTAACCGAAGTCGTCCCTCAACTGGTCAACAGATTGATGGACACCAAATTCATAAAATAATCAAGATTCTATTGGAATGATGGAATATTAGAATATTGATAAACCAAGAAGAGTCATTAGAGATATAAAACGGTTTTTGACCCAACATTCCATCACTTTATGATTCCAATTTTCCAATTTAGATAGGAGGAAAAGCGAATGGCTAAGTTATTGATTGATAAGGATACCTGCACAGGATGTGAATCCTGTGTCTCTGCCTGCCCCTTTGGGGCATTGAGTATGAAAGAGGGGATCGCTGCGGTGGATGAGAAATGCACTTTCTGCGGGGCCTGTGTGGATGTCTGCCCGGCCAGTGCGATCACCTTAGAGAAGGAAGAAAAAGCGGTCACCATCGATACAGCGGCCTACAAGGATGTCTGGATTTTTATTGAACATGAATTTGGCAAGGTCTCCAATATCTCCTTTGAGCTCCTCGGGGAGGGAAGGAAATTGGCCGGTTCGCTTGGATGCAAACTCTGCGGGATTCTCTTCGCAGATCATGAAGTGGCAGATTCGTTTTCCAAAGAAGCGATCGCTTACGGAGCTGAAAAGGTCTATGTCATGGAAAGCCCTCTCTTCAAGGTGTATCGTACCGATCCCTATGCGAGGGCAGCGGTTGATCTCATCCGTGAATACAAACCCGAGATCGTCCTCTTCGGAGCCACCACCCAGGGCCGGGACTTTGCAGGGACCGTGGCCACCACCATAGAGGTTGGTTTGACAGCGGACTGTACGGGCCTGGACATTGATCCTGAGACAAAGTATCTTAAACAGACCCGGCCTGCCTTCGGCGGGAATATCATGGCGACCATTCTCGACTATCCCAATTATCGTCCTCAGATGTCCACCGTGAGACCCAAGGTGTTTCCCATGCCCCCCAGGGATGATTCGAGAAAAGGTGAGATCATCCGGGAAACCCTCCAGATGACGGAAGAACAGGTCAGGACAAAAGTTTTGGAATTCATCAAGGGGGCAGAAACGGTCAATCTGGTGGATGCGGAAATCATTGTTTCCGGGGGAAGAGGGGTAGGAGGACCGGAGGGTTTTAAACCGATCCGTGAACTGGCTGAGGTCTTGGGTGCAGCCGTGGGTGCCTCCCGTGCGGCCGTGGATTCAGGCTGGGTCCCATACGAGCATCAGGTGGGGCAGACGGGTCGGACGGTCAGGCCTAAGATCTATATTGCCTGTGGCATCTCAGGCTCCATTCAGCATCAGGCAGGGATGAAGACATCAGAGGTCATCGTCGCCATCAATAAGGACCCTGAAGCTCCCATCTTTAAAATTGCCGCCCTTGGTATTGTTGGAGACCTATTCACCGTCGTTCCCCTGTTGAAGGACGAGTTCAAAAAACGTCTGGGTCGCTGAACTCATGCCGTTCGGATGACCCGTTTGAAACCGATACTGGATGCCAGCCTCAGGATGCCGGCATCCAGTTTCAAGTATCCGGCATCGAGCGTTTGGTCCTTCTGCATTTTATTCTTGATTTTTTTCCTGCCTTTCTCCATAATGTTGAAAAATCAATCGAAGGGGGTTTTCGATGATCATTACCTGTGCCTCCTGTCTCACCAAGTATCGCCTCGATGACTCCAGGATCTCACCGAAGGGGTCAAAGGTCCGTTGCTCAAGATGTCAGCATGTCTTCTACGTCGTCCCTCCTCCGGAAACGAAGGAGGAGGTGGTCGAGGATTTCGAGTCCTTTGCCAAGTATCACGAAGAGTTAATCGGTCCGGAGCAGAAAGGCAAAGAGGTGTCTCCACCGGAAGAAGAGGAGAAGAAAGAGGAGGAGAAGAAAGAGAAGAGAGAAACGGAAGTCATCGAGGAGGAAGAAGAAAAATTTCTCTTTTCGGAAAAACCGCCTTTAGAAAAAAGAGAGGAGGTCACTCCTCAAGAAATCTCCGAGGAGAAGGAAGCCGAGGCCCGGAGGATTGAGCCGGTCGAGGTGATCGAGGAAGGGAGAAAGGTTCGAAGAGAGAGGAAGAGTTCCCTCCGGTTCTTTGGGCTCATTGTGATCATTGTTCTTCTGGTCTTCGGTCTGTTCACCCTCTGGACAGAGATGGAATCCGGCGGCAAACTTTCGCCCTATTTGGAATATCCTGTTAAAAAAATAACGGATTTCTGGAATCAGATATGGGGGACCGAGAGAGAAGGTCTGGTGGTCAGAGACCTCAATGGTTATGAGGAGAAGATAGGAGAGGTTTCCCTCTTTATCATCGAGGGGAAGGTGGATAATCAGTCCCGGCAGGACAGAAGACATATCCGGGTCAAGGTTGTTATTTTTGATCAGGAGAAATCGAGAGTGGCTGAGAAGGGAACCCTTTGCGGCCGTCTCCTTCCTCGGGGAGAATGGAAGGCCCTTCCACCCGAATTCTTCCAGGGTGAAATGATCATCAAACCCAAAACTCCCGAAGAGATGATCTCTCCTTCCGGGAAATCCATCCCCTTTATGGTTGTCTTCAAGGACTTACCCCCTCAGGCCAAGGAATTCAAAGTGGAAATCACCGAGGCCCCCAGCCTTTGAGATTGCGGAATTCGGATTGCGGATTTTGGAAGTTTCATTCCGCATTCCGCACTCGGCATTCTAAAATTCCTTGACCCCTTCGATATAGATTTCGATCAGGGTGAGGGAGAGGGTTGCAATCAATGGGCCTCCTACCAAACCGATCATCCCGAAGGCCTGGATCCCTCCGAGGACTGAAAAAAAGAGAAGGAGAGGGTGGATGTTTGTCTTTGCGCCGATGAAGTGGGGCCTGAGAAGATTGTCCACCATGCTGATCACCAAAACCCCTAATCCTAAAAGAACCAGACCTTTTCCAAAGGCTCCCTGAATGAAAAGCAAGAGTGTGGCCGGCATCCAGATGAGAGCGGTTCCACCAATCGGGATGAAGGAGAGAAAGGCCATGGCTGCCCCCCAGAAAATAGGAGAGGGGAGTCCCAGGGCCCAGAAGGATAGTGCGCCCAATATCCCCTGAATCAAGGCGATGAGCAAACCCCCGTAAAGGGCGGCATAGACCATCTCTTTGAAACGGCAGATGATCAGGTCCCTCTCACTGGGCGGAAGCGGGATGATTTCTTTGAGCCTCAACCACAGATGATCTCCATCTTTGAAAAGATAGTAAAGGGAGAGGAGGGTAAAGAAAAATCCGATAATAAAAGAAGAGACACCCTTGAGGACAGTGGAGGTCTGGTTGAACAGAAAGGTACTGATCTGCTGAACATTTTTCAATAGAAAACCGGCAAGATCGATCCGATGAAGATCCGCATACTGATTCAATCTCCCGAGGACCCACTTGACCATTCCCATTTCCCCTATCTTCAGCAGATAGCCCTGAAGACGGCCGGTTTTGATCATTTCCTCCACCCAGTGATAGAAATCAACCACCTCATTGGTTAAGGAGACCATCAGAAGACCGGCAGGCAATACGATCACCAGGACCACGAGGAGGGTCATGAGCATCGCAGAGAGGACCCTCTTCTTTTTGAGAAGGAGATGGAGTTTTTGGGAGAGGGGGAAGAAGATGATCGCCAAGAGGATCGCCCATAAAAGGGAGGGGAGAAAGGGCGAGAGGATCCGGTAAAGAAGGTAAAAAGAAAGGAAGGTGAGAAAGAGGATGAAGATGAGGAAGATATGGGCTCGTTTCATAAGTTTTAAACAGCTTTTTAATTTCCTCTCGGCCTTCTGATCAGATAGATCAGGGGGAGGCTGAGCAAAGTGATCGCCATCTTAATCACATATTGCCCCTCAATGAGAGCCCGGACAGGCATGAGCCCATAAAACGCGAGAGTGATGAAGACCACGCTATCGACCCCGGTCGAAATGGTATTGCTCACCAATACCCGTAGCCATTTGGGCCCCCGGACACGGGTCTTCCAGAGAGCAAAGATCTCGGCGTCCAAAAGAGAGCTGATGAAATAGGCGGTGAGGCTGGCGAAGACGATTCTCGGCGTGCTTCCTATTACCGAGGCGAAGGCCTCTTGCCCGGAATAGAAAGAAGCAGGAGGAAGGATGACCGCCAGTTGTCCGTAGAGAGCGAGGAGGAGATTGGCGATCAAGGCGGCCAGGATGACTTTTCGCGCCCCCTGTTTTCCCAGAGATTCATTAATGAGATCAATGAGGGTGAAGGTGAGGGTATAGATGAAGATGGCGGCCGGCACCACGATCCCTAATATTTGGACGGGTTTGGAAGCCGTGACATTGGCTACCAGCTCACAGGCAATGTAGAGTCCGACCAGGATGGTTTCCATGTGAAATATTTAGGTCTTTGAACGGAGAAGAAGAACGGGCGTCTCTGCTCGGGTCAAGATTTTGAGGGCCACACTCCCCAGGACCCACCGGGTGATCCCTGAACGGCCATGAGTGGACATGACGATCAGATCGACATCATTCCCTTTGGCAAAGTCAATGATCTCCAGAGCCACCTGCTGGCCTGTCTTGACCATTGCCCTTACCTTCAGACCTTTCTTTCTCAATTCCTCGGCAAGATTCGAGAGATACTTTTCCGCGGCTTCCTTCTGCTTCTCATCCACCAGGAGCGGTGTGACCAATTCCGGAGAGCCGTAGATAGGCATGAACGGAACGACCTGGAAAAGAAGGATCTCCGAGTCAAAATGCCTGGCCAATTTTACAGCCTCATCCAGCCCCCTTTTTGCCAGTTCAGAACCATCCAGAGGGACCAACATCTTCTTATACATACCCCACCTCCTTCTGAACCCCCTCCCCTTCATACAGGAGGGGATTAGGAATAGCGATTTGCGTTCGACTCCGGATACCCAATCTTATTATTATCTTATATCAATTTTCCATTCGTTAGGCAACCAAAAAGAATATCGGGATTTTTTTAAAAAACAGGGCTAATATATTGAAAAGACCGATTTGACCCTTCCCCTGATTTCAAGCTATGATATTCAACAGGATGCCGGACGATGTTTGGTGAGGAGGCGAGAGGCGATCATTTTAAGAGGATGACGGAGGAGAAGCATGGATAAAGTGCGATTGACCGCAACTGTCAAGAAAGCGGGTTGAGCCTCCAAGATGGGTCCAGAGGATCTGGATCGAGTTCTGAGGGAACTTCCCCTTCGAAAAGACCCGAGGGTACTGGTGGGTCCGGAGACTTCGGATGATGCAGGAGTCTATCAACTCAACGACGAGGTCGCGCTCGTTCAGACCGTGGACTTTTTTACCCCTATTGTCGATGACCCCTTCACCTTTGGTCAGGTCGCGGCGGCCAATGCCCTGAGCGATGTCTATGCCATGGGGGGGACTCCTCTGACGGCGATGAATCTGGTGGCCTTTCCCATCCAGACCCTCTCCTCTTCTATTTTAAAAGAGATCCTTTGCGGTGGCCTATCGAAAATGGATGAAGCTCATGTGGCCCTGGTGGGCGGCCATACGATTGAAGATAAGGAGATTAAATATGGTCTGGCCGTTACAGGGATTGTTCATCCCCACCAGGTCCTGAGCAATGCGAAGGCGATGGTGGGAGATCAACTCGTGCTCACCAAACCTCTCGGGACGGGAATCATCTCAACCGCTCTCAAGGCCGGGATGGCCTCTGAGGAGGCGGTCAGGAAGATGGTAGAGAGTATGACCGCCCTGAACCGGAAGGCATCGGAGTGGATGAGAGCGTCCGGGGCCCATGCCTGCACAGACATTACAGGATTCGGTTTCATCGGTCATGCCTTAGAGATGGCAGGTGCCAGCCAGGTCGGGATGATGATCCAATCCCAAAATATCCCGATCTTTCCAGAGGCCTTTGAATATGCACGGAGTGGATTGATTCCGGGGGGTGCCCATTCCAATCGCCAATTCTTTTCCTGCCGGGCGGAGGTGGATTCCAGGGTATCCGGCCTTCTGATTGATCTCCTCTATGATCCTCAGACCTCCGGAGGGCTCTTGATCTCTCTTCCTCCGAATAGGGCCCAGAGGCTTGTGGAAACCTTGAGGAGTGAGGGGGATATTCATTCATCCCTCATAGGGGAGGTCGTCGAGGGGCCAGCGGGGAAGATTCAAATACGTTAATGCATGGGTGTGCAGATCATTTCAGCCTTTTTAAAGCCTTCCAGTGACCCACCCCGTTCTTTCACCCCCCATTCATTTACCCCTCTTAGAATTTCTGCTGAATGAAAGACATTGTTTAAGAGAGGGATTTATGGTAACATGACAGACTAAATTTGAAGAAAGGTGAGACCCATGGACATCAAGAAGATTCTGAAGAAGATTGAAGAAACAGAGGTTCCGAAGGTCAAAAAGGTTGCAGTGGCTTACTCCGGAGGGTTGGATTCCGCACTCTCCATAGAATTACTACGACGAAAATATAAAGCCCGGGAGATCCTTCCAGTTACGATTGATATCGGTCAGGGAGAAGAAGAGATCCGTGAGAGCAGAAGGAAGGCAAGGGCCCTTAAGATCAAACCGCTCTTTTTCGATCTGCTAAATGAATTTACGGAGATCTGGATTGCACGGGCGCTTCAGGCGAACTCCGACTATCTCGGTTACCCGGTCTCGACCTCGATGACCCGGCAGATTGTTGCAAGGAAGGTGGCGGAGGTTGCCCGGAGGGAGGGGTGTGACGCCATTCTCGAGGGTTCGAGCGGAAAGGGGAATGATCAGTATCGCATGCACAATGTCTTCAAGATGTTTGCCCCCAACCTGAAGGTGCTCGTCCCGGTAAGGGATTTCGATTTAACCCGATTGGAGGAAGAGGAGTTGTGCCGGGCATGGGGTGTTCCGGTCACGGAGATGATCACCGGAGGCGATGATAAGACCATGTGGTGCCGATCGATCGCCAGCGGTGCGATTGATCTGAATCAGCCCCTTCCCGATGATATCTGGATGTGGTATCGGCCCCCTGAGAAGGCACCTGATCGGCCTACCCTGATCACCCTTGAGTTTGAAGACGGGGTTCCTGTGAAAATGAACGGGAAACGGAGATCCCTCGGGGAGATCATTCCGGAATTGAATGTCATCGGAGGAAGACACGCCATCGGTAAGCTTGATCTCTTTGAAGACGGGATCATGGACCTCAAAAGCCGCGAGATCTACGAAGCCCCTGCGGCGACCATCCTCCTTAAACTTCATCGGGATCTGGAGCAGTTCTGCCTGACCAAGGATGAGGTCCAGTTCAAGAGAGGGATCGATCAGAAGTGGGCTTACCTGATCTACCATGGGATGGCCTATCACCCACTCCGATACGATCTGGACGCCTTTATCGAGCAGTCCCAGAAGGTGGTCAACGGGGAATATCAGATCAAGCTCTATAAGGGAAATATTGATATCGTCCACCGGGATTCGAAGACGAGCCTCTTCTCACCTGAAATCCGCTCCATCAAAACCTCCGGTTTTGATCAGAGGCGCTGTGCAGATGCGGCTTTCATTCGTGGACTTCCCTTTGAGATCCTGGCCAGGCGAAAAACAGAATAGGAGATGGGCGAATGAAAGTGGATAGGCTGTGGGGCGGACGATTTGAGGAGTTACCTACCCAGGAGGTGGTTGACTTTCTCTCAGGAAGAGATGTGAGAGGGATTCCGCCCGCGGATGAACGGTTGATCCCTTATGATATATGGGGAAACCGGGCCCACGTATTAATGCTCTGCCGTCAGGGTATTCTCTCAAGACAAGACGGGAAAAAGATCCTGAAAGGATTGAGAGAACTGGAATCCCTTTATCAAAGAGGGAAGTTCAAACTCGACCCTTCCCGTGAGGATGTCCATACCAATATCGAGAGTTTTCTCATTGAGCGGGCGGGCATGGAATATGGAGGGAAGGTCCATACAGGCAGGAGTCGAAATGACCAGATCGCCCTGGACATGCGTCTCTACCTCCGGGATCAGGTTTCGGAATGTGTCGAGGGGTTGATCGGATTGATTGAGTCGCTTCTCCGAAAGGCCTGGGAGCACCGGCGAACCGTCATGCCCGGTTACACCCACCACCAGCATGCAATGGTGACCACCTTCGGCCACCTTCTTCTCTCCTTTGCCGAAGGCCTCAGCCGGGATATCCAGAGGTTGGTCCACTGGTTTGATCTGTTCAATCGAAACCCCCTGGGAGCCGCTGCGGGTTATGGAACCTCTTTTCCTCTGGATCGAAAGCTGACCTCGAAACTTTTAGGTTTTGATGGCCCCACCGAGAATGTCACAGATCCCATCACGCAACGCTGGGAGCCTGAGGCAGAATTGGCCTATATCTTCTCCGTGATGGCGGATCATCTCTCCACAATAGCCCAGACCCTGATCCTCTTATCCACACGCGAATTCAATATGGTCCGCCTGAATGATCGGCATTGCTCCGGTAGCTCCATCATGCCTCAGAAACGGAATCCCTGTTCTCTGGAGGTGATCAAGGCGAAAGCCTCGTTTGCACAGGGCATATTAATGAGCCTTCTCTCCATGGGGAAGGCGCTTTTTATGGGATATAATCGGGATACCCAGTGGACAAAGTACTGGATCATGGACCTGGTAGAGGAGATCAAACCTTCCCTCTTCATGATGGAGGATGTGATCAGGCTTCTGCGGGTCAATTCGTCTCAAATGTCCGAGCAGGCAAGCGTTGGGTTTGTCGGTGCTACTCCTTTAATGGAGTGGATGGCCCGTTCCTTCGGGCTCCCCTTACGAAAAGCGAAGATGGTGATGGAGAAAGCGGTCAAATATTCTGAGGGGGAGGGAAGAGAAGAGGTTTCCTATGAAGGCTTAAGGAAAGCCCTCCGGGAGATGAAGGTCAGCCGGCCGATTTCGGAGAGGGAGGTGAGCGAGATCCAGAAACCGGAAAGGCTATTGGACCAAATCTCTCCCATCGGAACTCCTTCCCAAAAAGGAATGGAAGAGAATTTTTCATCCCTTCGAAAGAAGATGAAACGAAACAGGGGCTGGTTGGTTGATCAGAAGAGGAAGATGGCAAGGGCAAAAGGGTTGATCAGCAGGATGGAGAAACAGATCAGGACATAAAAGGAGGGGTCGATGGGAAAGGTAGAATCAATCATCAAATCTGAAATCGTCCGTTTGGCAAAGAGGGAAATTCGAAAAATTACAGTTCCGTTGGGAAGGGATGTCCGGTCCCTGAAAGCAACAGTCTCGCAACTCCGCAAGGCGGTTTTAACGCTTCAACGGATCACCGCTTCTCATCAAAAAGAGATGGAAAAAGGTAAAATGCCTCTCGAAGCAACTCCGGAAGAGGTGAAGGAATCCCGGTTTTCTCCCCGTTTGATTCGAAGCCTTCGCAAGCATCTGAACATCACCCAGAAGGAGCTGGCTATTCTTGCGGGAGTGACCATGGGGGCCATTCATCAATGGGAGGCCGGACAGTTTAACCCAGGCATGAAAAAGAAGGCGGTGATGGTAGCGCTTCGAAAGCTTGGCCGTCGCGAGGTCAGAAAGCTTCTTGAAGAGAAAAAGGCCCAGAGAGTTGAGAAAAAGGTTCCTTCACGCAGGCGGAAACCTGCGGGAAGGGCACGAAGGAAGTAATCTCCCGATCTCTCATGGTTCAACTCCATTCTTTACTTTCCCGTTTTTTTATTACGGTCCGCAGCACAGATCCATCTTCATCGGCTCAACATTTTCCCCTCCGCCGGCAGGGAACCGAAGTTCCTGGAATTTTTAAGACCCTCATTGATCCGGAAGGCTGGAGAGAAGGGAGAAACAGATGGATATCAGAATTTTTGAAAAGATGAAGCCCCACGAGCTGAAAGATTATATCCAATTTTTGCTCTGGCATTACCGGGTGATCGATGCGTTCTGGTTTCTCTATGTGGCCGAGCGTTTTGACCAACCCACTGCGGAACGGCTCAATGAGAGGGTCTGGGGCCGTGTTGCGGGAATGGCTGCAAAGGATATTCGCAGTCGCTTTGGAATCAAGGAGAAAGGACTGAAGGGGTTTGTGGAAACCTTGAGATACTTTACATGGACTATTCTGGTGGGTTATCAGATCGAAGAGAAGAAAGATGAAGTGATCATCACTGTTCCCAACTGTCCTACCCAGGAAGCCCGTCTCAAAAGGGGATTGGGAGAATTTGTCTGTAAAGAGATGCACCGGGGGGAGTTTGCGAGCTTTGCGCAGGAGATTGACGAGCGTATTCGAATAGAGTGTCTTTTTGCTCCACCTGATCCCCATCCTAAAGAAATGTTTTGCAAGTGGAGGTTCACGTTAAAGAATTAGGAAATACCTTATTACCGATGCCAGACCCTACTGGCCAGTGACTTGTACCGGGGCTCCACGAAACTCCACTTAAGGTAGCCTATTAAATCCCTGCTTTTTATAATGTGGATCAACGAATCTGTAGAAAAAGCCCCTTTTAAAAAAATATCTATCCTTTATTGTCCAG
>CAZXMB010000063.1:14368-16048 GCA_964641715.1 uncultured Syntrophaceae bacterium | reverse complement strand
AAATGAGATTTCCTTTCCGGGAAGCCCCGCCCTGTGGGCGGGGAGCTTCACTCTTCATCGATTTAAAAGTTTTTAAAAATTTCAAGTACAGAGATTTCATGCAATCATGGGGTAGACATGGATGAAGGTCACTTTCCCTCATCTTGGCACCATGCATATCTTCTGCAAGGCCATTGCAGAAACCGCAGGCATTCCTTATCTCCTTCCCCCTGAAACCAGCCGAAGAACGCTTACCTTAGGCGTTCAGCATTCCAATGAATGCATCTGTCTTCCTTTTAAGATCATCCTGGGGAATTTTATCGAAGCCCTGGAACAGGGTGCGGATACGATCGTGATGGTGGGCAGCGGTCCCCCCTGCCGGCTCGGGCTTTATGACCTTGTCCAGAAGGTCATCCTCGATGACCTGGGACTTCACTATCGATGGCTGACGATCCCCCCTCGATTGACCTGGCCGGCCCTCTGGAAGAATTATGAGGAGACAAAAGAGCTGAAGAAGGAGTTGAGCTTCAAAAACATTCTTCTCTTCCCCTACGGGCTTTATATGGGGTGGAAAAAGATGATGGCCTGCGAGTCACTGGAGAAGATGGCGATGAAGGTCAGGCCAATGGAAATCAAGAAAGGGGAGACCCAGAAGAGGCTCAGAAGGGTTCTTTCATGGGTCGACGAGGCCAGAACTCCCCGGGCGCTGGAGGGGGCACTCCGGAGGGGTAAGGTTTTCCTCCGGGAGACGGAACAGGATCCCTCTCGCCAGCCTTTAAAAATTGCGATCGTGGGAGAACTCTACACCGTGATGGATCCCCATATCAACCGGGGGGTGGAACAGAAATTAGGCGAACTGGGAGCGGAGGTGACCCGCTCCTCCTGGTTCTCCACCCATATCCTGAGGAGCCTGAGGAGGAACAAGGCGGACCAGGCTTCCGAGAGGATTCGATTTTTTGAGGCCTCGAAGGCTTACCTCGGTTATGATGTGGGAGCGGAATGTAATGTCTCCATCGGGGAGACGATCTTAAGGTCCAGAGAGGGATACGATGGGGTCATTCATCTCATGCCCTTTGCCTGCATGCCGGAGACCACTGCCTCCGGGATTCTGACCCGGGTGGGAAAGGATGTTGATATTCCTGTCCTCACCCTTCTCCTGGACGAACAGGAGATCGAAGGCCGAATTCAGACCCTGCTCGAGGCCTTTGTCGAGATGTTACAATGGAAGAGAAAGGCTCCATCGGCATTCCAAAAGCCCTGATGTTTTATCGATACTTTCCTTTCTGGAAGACCTTCTTCGAGGCATTGGGCTGGAAGGTCATCTGTTCGGATGAGGTGGGAAAGAGAGGAAAGCTCGTCTATTTTGAGGACAGCTGTCTTCCCATGAAGCTTCTGGTAACCCATTCGGTTTTATTGAAGGACCGTGTGGAGCACCTGTTCATCCCCCGGTTGGTCAGCCTCGATCGGAGTTACATCATGTGTCCTAAGTTCCGGGGGGCACCGGATATCATCCGTCTTGCCACTGAAGGGAGCGTCCCGATTATTGACGAAACGATCGATCTTCGCACCCGAGAACATTCGTTGCGGTCCTCCTTCTTGCGGATAGGCCAGAGGCTGGGAGCTACGGTCAAAGAGAGCAAAGAGGCCTTTCAGAGGGCAGAGGCTTTTTCCTTGAGGTTCAAGAGGGAATGGGGAGATCGG
>CAZXMB010000063.1:0-14268 GCA_964641715.1 uncultured Syntrophaceae bacterium | reverse complement strand
CTTTCAGAGGGCAGAGGCTTTTTCCTTGAGGTTCAAGAGGGAATGGGGAGATCGGATCAACGCGCTTCCTTTAAAACAACTCTTTCAGATGGAGGTCTCTGCTCCATTAACTTCCAGAGGAGAGATGGAAGCAGGTTCGTTTCGGGTCGCCTTCGTCGGTCACCCTTATAACCTGTTTGATAGCGACATCAATAAGGATATCCTCTCCTTCGCCAGAGGACTCGGGATGAAGATCCTCACCCCTGATCTTCTTTCCGAAGAGGAGATCGACCGGCAGATCTCGGGTCTTTCAAAAGAGATTTACTGGTCATCGGGGAGGGAGATCGTCGGATCCCTCTTTCACTTTCTTTCAGGAGGAGTGGATGGAGTGGTCTTCCTCACCTCTTTTAAATGCGGAATCGATGCCCTCCTTCAGGAGTTCGTAAAAAGGAGGTTAAAGACGAGGGGGGAAGGGACCTTCACTCCCTTTCTCATCCTTTCTCTTGATGAGCATTCGGGGAGAGAGGGGTTGACCACCCGTCTGGAGGCGTTTCGGGATGTGATGGAAGAAAGAAAAGGAAAGGGAAAAATATCCGATAACCAAATTTCAATAACCAAACACTAATCCATGACCCGTATTGGTAATCAGTCATTGAAGGCGAGAGATTTGATTCACGGAGAAAGTTCGCAATGTACTTAGGGATTGATGTCGGATCGATCACGACCAAGATGGCGGTGATCAATGAAAGGGATGAGGTCATCGCCAGGGTCTATCTCAGAAACAGTGGCCGTCCTCTCGAGGCGATCCAGAGGGGACTGGAGATGATCGGGTCTCAACTGGGAACCGATCTTTCCATCAACGGAGTGGCGACCACCGGGAGCGCCCGGCACCTGGCCGCTTATCTGGTAGGGGCTGACCTCATCAAGAATGAGATCACCGCACATTCCATCGCCGTGATCGAGTTGTTTCCCGAAGCGAAGACGATCTTCGAAATAGGAGGACAGGATTCCAAGGTCATTGTTTTGCGACACGGGGTGGTCGTCGATTTTTCCATGAATACCGTCTGTGCTGCAGGGACAGGTTCTTTTTTGGACCAGCAGGCTTCGCGTTTGGGAATCTCCATTGAAACCTTCGGGGATCTTGCCTTAAAGGCAGAACACCCCGTTCGGGTTGCAGGCCGGTGTACGGTCTTTGCAGAAACGGATATGATTCATAAACAGCAGATCGGGCACTCCGTGGAGGATATCATCGGAGGGCTCTGTGATTCCCTGGTGAAGAACTATTTGAATAATGTTTGCCGGGGCAAGGAGATCCTCCCCCCCATCGTCTTTCAGGGAGGGGTGGCAGCCAACCGTGGCATACGGAAGGCACTCGAGGCGGAGCTGGGGATCGGGCTCATCATTCCGGAATCCTATGGCATCATGGGTGCCATTGGTGCTGCCAAGCTGGCCCGGAGAGCCAGGCCCATGAAGACTCAATTTAAGGGTTTTGAATTGTTGCGGAAATCCTGTTTCACCCGGGGATTTGAGTGCAATGAATGCGGAAACCAGTGTGAGGTGGTTCAACTCCTGGTCAGCGATCAGGTGGTTGCCTGCTGGGGAGACCTCTGCGAAAGGTATCGGAAGTCTCCTGATATCCTCCACCCTTCGACAGGCTCAGGTCGCTCCGACTCGCAGCCGTAACTCTTTCTATGCAAATCTTGCTTCTCAATCCTCCCCCATCCGGAATCCTTAAGGCGGTAGGTGTCCAATTCCCGCCTCTTGGTATTCTCTTTCTTGCTGGTTGTTTGGAACATCTGATGCGTCAGGTAAAGGAGAGTGGTTGAACATGGCGGAGCGCAGCCGATTGCCGGTCTACCGGTTCATCTACCTCTTCTTCTTTCAATTCTGTTCGACGCTTATTCCCCGTCCGGCCCAGAAGTTTTTCAGTGTGGTGATAGGGACTCTCTTCTGTCTTTTGATGCCGAAGACAAGAGAATCTGTCCGGAGGAATATCGAGGGGGTCAGCAGGGGGAGATGGTCAAGAGAAGAGATGGAGGTTTTGACCCGGAGGACTTTTCAAAATTACGGCCAGTATTTACTGGACTACATGGTCATGCACCGGGTCCATTCCTCCAATAAAAGTGAATGGGTAGAAGAGGAAGTCGGTGGAGATCATATGATCGAGGCACTTCAAAGAGGAAAGGGTGCCATCTGCATCACTCCCCACCTCGGAAACTGGGAAATGGGAGGACTCCTCTTCTCGTTTAAGGGCGGAAAGCTCAATGTCCTGACCCTCGACGAGAAAGATCAGGGGATTAAATCCTTCAGGGAGGAACTGAGGAGGAGAAGACGGATCAGGAATATCTATATCAACCCGGGGGATGATTCTCCCATGGCCATTTTGGATGCGGTCAAGGCACTAAAAGAGAATGAGATCGTGGCGATGTTGGGAGATCGGATTGAGACTCAGAAGACAATGGATTTTGAGTTCTTCGGGAAGAGAACCCCGTTTCCCATCGGGGTCGCAATCATCGCGATGGCGACCGGTGCCCCGGTCCTGCCGGTCTTTGTGGTCATGGAAAGGAGCTGGAGATATCGGGGTGTGATCGAAGCCCCAATCTATTTTGATTCCTCTTCGAGGGAGGACCGGGAAGCAGTGATCCAAGAGGGCATGAGGGTACTGGTTAAGAAATTTGAGGAATATATCGAAAAATACCCGGATCAATGGTATAATTTTTATTCCTATTGGGATTGATTAGCAAGGTGTCGGGGATTCAGGCGACCAAATAAAAACAAATAAGTCTTGAACCATTGAATCCCGGGATCCTTTAAATTTTGAAACAGGAAGAGGAGAAGGATGGCTGAACTGAACAATGATCTGATCGGAAAAATCAAGCATTTGATCATCGATCGGCTAAAACTGGTTGACTTAACCCCTGAAATGATTGAGACGGATGCCCCTCTCTTCGGGGAAGGGCTCGGCCTGGATTCCATCGATGCCCTTGAACTGGTTTTGGGTTTGGAGAAAGAGTTTGGCGTCATCATTCCGGATGCGGAGGTTGGGAAAAAGGTTTTTCAATCTGTGAGGACGATGGCCGACTATGTTTCGGAACATCAGGCAAAGGCGTGAGGATGAGGCCTAACGGAAAGATCGCTGTCTGCTTTCCCGGTCAGCTTCAGGAGAGGCCTCTCCTTGAGGACCGCCACCCTCTTGGAAGAGATCCCTCCTTCATGGCATTATTGGATCGGGTGGAAACACAGAAGGAGTTTGATCCTTCTTCGTACTTTAGCCGAGGGGAAGAGAAAGAGGAGGACCTTCCTCTCAAACTTCAAATGGCCACCTATCTCCTCTCCTTTTTCCATTTTCATCGGCTCCTCGAGAGGGGATGGATTCCGGATATTCTCGCGGAACACAGTATGGGGATCTATGGGGCCCTGGCAGCTTCGGGGGCGATCACCTTTGAGGAAGGGCTTTTCATCACCCGGTCGATTGGCAAGCTCCTTCAGGAGGAAGGGGCCCTTTGCCCAGGGGCGATGGCGAGCGTCATCGGCCTTAGCCTCGAGGAGGTTCATAAGATCCTGAATGATCTCGATGGCTATCATCTGGTGATTGCCAACTATAATGGTTCGATGCACTATGTAATCTCAGGAGAGGCGGAAGGGGTTCAAAAGGCCATTGGGCTTGCCCTCTCCCGGAAAGCCATCGCTGCAAATAGGCTTTCCTTTAATACTGCCCTTCACTCCCCCTCCCTTTCCCATCTGAGAGGAAAGATCATGGATCTCCTGAGGGAGATCGAGATCAGACCCCTCGGGTATCCTATCCTCAATCACTGGACTGTCCGGCCTCTCAAGAGAGGGGAGGTCAAGGATTTTCTCTCCGAAGAGATCGCCCGGCCGGTCTACTGGGTGCGATGCGTGGAGAAACTGGTTCAGGAGGGTGTTCGCCAATTTGTCGAAGTGGGGGGAGAGGCGACCCTCTCAAAGCTGATCCGGTGGATCAACCGGGAAGTGGAGGCCTTCCCCGCAGAGGAGTGCCTTTCATCAGGAGGGTGAGATGCGGTACCACGAGACCCTTCTTCAGGTGCGGTTCTATGAGGTGGATCCCTATGGGATGGTCTGGCACGGTCACTATACGGGATGGTTTGAGGTGGGACGAAATGAGCTGACCGAGCTCTTCGGCCTGGGACCTTTTCAGCTCAAGGAGAAGGGCCTTCTTGCTCCTGTGGTGGCCCTCCGTTGCGAGTTCAAGCAACCCGCTCGATTCGGGGATTCCCTCATCATCCAGACGACCCTGGAAAGGACAGAGGTGGCCAAGCTGATCTTCCATTACCGAATTGTGCAGAAGGGAAATGGGAGGATATCGGCCACAGGTTCAACCACCCATGTCCTGACCGATCTCAATGGGAGTCTTCTCTATCGCGTCCCTCCTGATGTCCTTGAGAAGATTGAAGAGATGAGGAAGTATCTGGAGGTATAAATATAAGTTCGGAGCTTCGAGTTCGGAGTTTAAAATCCGCAATCCAAAATCCACAATCTGAAATCGTATGAAGGTTCTTCTGATCGATCCTCCCCACCGGATCTTTCCGGGCCTTCGAATGTGGGCTCCCTCATTCGGGCTTCTCCAGTTATCCGCCTATCTGGAGGGAGAAGGGATCGAGGTCCTGATCATTGATGCCACAGCTCTTGCGAACCCCTGGGAGAGCCTGCCCCGTCTGATTTCCGCATCCAAAGCAGATGTGATCGGGATTACCTGCTCTGCGACCTGTCTCTCCCCGGAAGCTATCCAGACCATTCATCTTTCTCGAAAGCTCTCCCCCCGGGCCATCCTCGTAGCAGGAGGAAGCCACTTCACCCTGATGGCCAAACCCATTCTCGAGGAGGTCAGGGAGCTCGACTATATTGTCTTGGGTGAAGGAGAGCTGGCCTTTCTTCAGCTTTTGAAGACCCTCTCGGGTGGAGGAAATGGGAAAGAATTAAAGGGGATTGCCTTCCTGAACGATGGAGAGGTTATCCTCAATGAGAGGCAACCTCCCATCCTTAATTTAGATTCCCTCCCTTTTCCCGCTTACCATCTCATTGATATGGAGAGCGATGCCTATTACTGGCATGGGATGGGAAGGAAGGCCTTTGGCCTTTCTACCAGCCGGGGCTGCGGAGATCATTGCGCATACTGTTCGGAGGCGAGATTCTGGGACAGCCTCTGGAGGGGACGAAGCGGGAGGAAGGTGGTGGAGGAGATTTCCCACCTCCACCGGAGATATGGAAAGAGCCTCTTCGTCTTTAATGAAAATACGTTCAACTGGAGCCGGAAGCGGATGGAGGAGTTTCTCGACGAGCTGGGGAAATCAGGCCTTCATGTCCATTTCTGGTTTCAGTCACGAATCAAGGATATTATTCGAGATGAAGACCTCATCCCAGAGATGAAGCGTCTCGGTCTCTATGAGGTGATGCTGGGGATAGAGAGCATTCACCCCGATGTGCTTAACCGGTATGAGAAACAGCAATCGAGGGACATCGCCCAGAAGGCCATTGATATTCTCCGAAGGAACGGGATCATGGTGATGGCCAATCTCATGTTCGGGGACTGGAATGACTCCGAAGAGACCTTAAAAGAGGTCTTTCGGTTTATCAAAAAGCAGAGCGATTTTTTGATCCTCACGATGACGACCCCTTTGCCCGGAACGAGGTACTTTGAGGAAGCGGAAAGATTGGAGAGGATCAGGGAAAGGGATTTCGGAAAATATGACTTCATGCATCCTGTCATGGACACGAAGTTTCTGTCCGCCGAGGAGGTCCACCAGCTCCAGAGGGCCTATCTGAAAAAATATTATACCCAGCCGAGGATCCTTCTTGGGGCCTTTTTCAATCCCAATCCGTTCAAACGGATGGCCTACCGTCTCATCCTCCGGTATGTCTGGGAGAATGCGACGAAGAGGCCCTGGAAGCAACCGAATTTAGATTGACGATGAACGATGGACGAAGGACGAGGGATGAAAATAGAACATAGAGGGCAGAAAGCAGAAAGCTGTGAGTGAACACGATCATTTAAATCGTAAATCGCAAATCCTAAATCGCAAATCGAAAAAGGTTCTCCTCATCTTTCCCAGAGAGAGAGGGATCAAATATTCAAACGACACCCTCTACCCTTATCCCATCCTCGGTCTCACGGTCCTTGCCGCCCACTTTCCGGAGGGTTACGAAGTCAGGATCATCAATGAGGGGGTGGAGGAGATTGACTTCGGCGCTGAAGCGGACCTGGTCGGGATTACCGGGCTTACCTGTGTGATCAAAAGGGCCTATGAGATTGCGGACCGTTTTCGGGCCAGAGGGGTCAGGGTCATTTTAGGAGGGGTTCATCCCGGCCTTCTTCCTGAGGAGGCCAGGGAACATGCGGATGCGGTGGTCATCGGTGAGGCCGAAGGGATCCTCCCTCAACTGCTGAGGGATTTCGAAGAGGGGAGGCTCAGACCCTTTTATAGAAATGAAGCCTGGTGCGATCTGAAGGGACTTCCCTTTCCGAGGAGGGATCTTCTCAGCGAACGTCATCATTACCTTTTCAAGACGATCGAAACGACCCGGGGATGCCCCCACCGATGTGAATTCTGCTCTGTCCCCATTCTCAACGGGAAACGCTACCGGCTCCGGCCCCTTGAGGAAGTGGATCAGGAGCTTCGTGCCATCGTTCGGAAAAAAGGGGAGTATCTCTTTCTTGCGGATGATAATGCGACGGCCCGGAGGGATCATGCCCTGGGCCTCTTTGAAATTTTTAAACGCCATCAGGTCAAATGGATGGGTTTTGCAACGATCCAGATTGCCCGAGATGAGGAGCTCTTGAGAAAGGCACGGGAGAGTAACTGCCTCTCCCTCTTCATCGGTTTCGAATCGCTTACCCAGGAGAACCTCAATGGTGCCTCCAAGCGATTCGTCTCAGCCAAAGAACTTTCGGAAGGTGTAAAAGCGATTCAGGGATACCGGATCGGCATTCAGGCCTCCTTCATCTTCGGATTCGACGAGGATGACCCCGCTGTCTTTGAGAAGACGGTCAGGTTTGTCCAGAAGCAAAATATTGAAATTCCCACCTTCTCCATTTTAACCCCGTTTCCGGGGACTCCCCTTCGAAAAAGGCTGGAAGCAGAGGGGAGGATATTGGACAACGAATGGTCCCATTATGACATGAGTCACGTCGTTTTCAGACCGAAGAGGATGGATCCGGATGAGCTTCAGCGCGGATACCTCTGGGCACAAAAATATACCTGTGCCCCCCGATCGATCCTGAAGCGCCTTCTTTGGGGTCCCAGAAATCACTTTTTCTTCTTTCTGATGTCAAATTTCGTCCTCCGGGGAGCCCAGATGGAGGTGATCCGGAGGATTAAAAATGAGGAAATCCCAATACCCAATTCCCAATAATCAGATAATCACCAATGATCCAAACGCCAATAACCAAATAAGGTTTTTTTGTTTACATTTATTGATTGGTTATTGGAGCTTATTTGGAACTTGAAATTTGGTGATTGGAATTTAATTGATGAAGATTCTTCTCATCTCCGTCAATCGTGAACGAATGCCCTCCCCGGTCTTTCCCTTGGGGCTGGCCTATATTGCGAGGGCATTGAGCGGGAAGGGGCATTCGATTGAGGTCATGGACCTCTGCTTTTCTCAAAATGTTTCGGGCGAATTAAAAGAAGTCCTCCTCAGGTTTCAACCCGAGCTCATCGGACTGTCTTTAAGAAATTTAGATAACCTGACCTTTCCTGCATCGATTTCCTATCTTCAAGAAGTGGAAGAGGTGATTTTTCACTGCCGTCAATTCTCCTCATCGAAATTGATCCTCGGTGGATCAGGATTCTCTCTGGCCCCCGGAGAGCTTTTCAGACATCTCAATGTCGATTTTGGAATTATCGGAGAGGGCGAAGAGGCGATCCTGCAGCTCATCACCTCTCTTGAAAAAAAGAATCCCCTCTCTCCGCTTCCCCATCTCCTCATCAAAGGAGAACCGGTCCCTTCCATGAGAGGAGGAGCCAGGGCTACCTTCATTTCAACTCCTGATCGTTCCCTGTTTAAAACAGGGCAATACCTGAAGGAAGGGGGGATGGTGAACCTCCAGACGAAGCGGGGCTGCCCCTTCTCCTGTATTTACTGCACTTACCCTCTTCTCGAAGGCAAAGAGGTGAGGCTCCGAAAGGTGGAGGAGGTCGCCGGGGAGATTCGCCAGCTCATTGGTGAGGAGGGGGCGGATTATATCTACTTTGTCGATGACATCTTCAATTATCCTCCCCCCTATGCAGAGGCCTTATGCAGGGAGATCGTTCGAGAGAAACTGAAGATCAGATGGAGCGCCTTCGTTCATCCGGGTTTTCTGTCTGAGGAGCTTTTAAAATGGATGAAAGAGGCGGGATGCGCCGGAATTGAATTCGGAACGGATTCAGGATCTTTACGAATGCTTAAGAGTTACAGAAAGTCCTTCACCAGAGAGGAGATCATCCGATCCTCAGAGCTCTGTTCAAAATTGGAGGTTAACCACTGCCATTACCTCCTCTTCGGTGGACCCGGAGAAGATGAAAAGACGATTGAAGAGTCTTTCCAGTTGATGGATCAGCTCGATCCCACGGCGGTCATTGTGATGTTAGGCATCCGGATCTATCCGGGGACAGAGCTAAAAGAGATGGCCCTTTCTCAGGGGATCATCCAGAAGGATACGAATCTCATCTATCCTCACTTTTATCTCTCTCCCCTGCTGGGAGAGAGGTTAAAGGAGATCGTCCTGGAGGAGGCGTTAAAGAGAAAAAACTGGATCGTTCCCGGGCTGGAGATCAATATCACCCGGAACTTGATGGAACAGATCAGGAGATTTCAGGTCCGGGGTCCCCTGTGGGAACTGGTGGGGAGGATGAAGAGGCCACGCATGAGGCCATTGGGTGAGAAAACATAGAATACCCTGCATATTGACAAATTTCGATCAGATGCTGAAACGAGTTCAGCATGACAGAAAACAAAGTCATTTCTTTCTTGTCATCCCGAACTCGTTTCGGGATCTCGCCTAGAATAGGAGATTACCATGCAGCTAAGAGATGAGGTGGCGATCGTCACCGGAGGAACCAAAGGGATTGGGAGGGCGATCTCCCTTCTCTTCGCCGAAGAGGGGTCAAGGGTTGTTTCCAATTTCTCAAAGGATGTGGAATCTGCCGAAGAGTTGATGACCGAAGCGAAGTCCAAGAGGCTGAGCCTGGGTCTCTTTAAGGCAGATGTCACCCGGTCGGATCAGGTCAAAGAGATGGTAGAGGAGGTCTTTGCTGAGTATGGCAGGATCGATATCCTGGTGAACAACGTGGGTCTCGTCCGGGATAATTTCCTGATGTTAATGAGCGATGAGGATTGGGATTCCCTCCTCAGGGCCAACCTGACCAGCCTCTTCTATTGCTGTAAGATGGCGATCCGGAAAATGATCCCGCAGAGAAGGGGAAGGATCATTAATATCTCTTCGATCAGTGGGATTCTCGGCACTCCGGGTCAGACCAACTATTCAGCGACGAAAGGAGGGATGATCAGCTTCACGAAATCCCTGGCACGGGAACTGGGTCCTTTCAATATCCGGGTCAATGCCGTGGCTCCCGGATTAATCGAATCAGAAATGGTTTCCAGAATGCCGAAAGAAAAGGTCGAGGCAATTATCAAATCCTCCAGTCTGGGAAGGATGGGAAAACCGGAAGAGGTCGCACAGGCCGTCCTCTTTTTAGCCTCGGAACGCTCAAACTATATCACCGGGCAGACCCTCATTGTCGATGGCGGCATTGTGTGAGCACCATTGCGGAAAAATGCTGGCATCATCCATAAAAAAGTTAGGCTAATCATGCAGGTCTTACGGGTGTTGTGGCCAGATTACCCACAACAGTCGTCCACTGGCGAACGCGCCAGCTTTTAACCAAGCCGTTTCGCACATAAGGATCATTCTTTACAAATTCTTCAACAATTGACGCAGAGTCTGCCTTGAAAAGCAAGACTGCTCCATCAACCGGTTCGGTCAGAGCACCCCCCAGAATTAGCTCCCCGCGTGCCGATGAGTCCCAGGCAAGTCTCAAATGTTCGTTGCGATATTCTGCCCTGCGTTCTACGTAGTCTGCCGTCACGTCATAAAACAATAGAAAATGCATGTTCCCTCCCCAATCGAGTACCAAGGCAATGTTGTTTGCAGAAGCCCAATGATTTAGTCCAGCGGGGGCTGTCAGCCACCCCTGCCTGCGGCAGGCACCGGAGTGCTTTGTTAAGCTGCGACTTTCTCTTTACGTCTTCCAGAAACATTACTCAAGGATTCCCGCTCAAGAACGATTTGCTTTGCGAGAAAGATTTTTGCAAGACTTTGATAAGGCACATCTTTCTTATTTGCAAGGGTTTTGAGCTCCACCAGTAAATCTTCTGGGAGACGAATAGAGATGGATTTGAGAGAGGGCTTCAAATTGGGGAATGCCCCTCTTTTGAACTTTTTGGAATTGAAATAATCCAGAGGGGAATGGGTAGCCCAAAATTCTCGCTCCTCGTCTTCACTCTTGAAATTTTGAATTTTTCTTTTCATTTTATTCATAAAATTTTCTCTCCTTACTATTCATGTCTCGTGCAGAGATGACTCTTAACAGATTGGCTCTTTTCGTGAATATCACTACAAGGAGACGACCTAAATCCATCTTGCCAAATCCCGCCCATCGCCTTTCAGCAACTGAGTGCCCTGGGTCCTCGAGAACAAGGAGCGGTTTGTTAAAGAATACCTGTTCACACTCCCAGTTCTGAACATTATGTTTTAGAAGGTTTTTATTACTATTCCCTCGGTCCCACTGGAAGCCTACAAAATTTCCAAAAACATCATCCATTTTAAGTTATTGTATATTACAGGGATATACATGTCAAGGCTTTTCTTGAAGGGGGGATCTTTTCATATCTTTGCTAAAAAAGGGAGTAATGTTGAGGGTGAAAATTGATTATTTTTTGGCATAACGATAAAAATCAGCCGGCGCTGTAAGCGATCGGCTGGATTGTTTTGTTGGATGGGCTTTATCTTAGGTTCTTTCCTGAGTTGAATCGTACGAGCTTGGGCCATAGTATCGAGCCGTCAACCGCACAGTATTCTTTGGAAAATTCAAGGGTAAACTTATTGATCACTTTAGCGTACTCAACCTGGAATTGCTCATTCTTTTCTTTAGCCTTGTGGCCCAGTGGCTCGATAATATCAGTGTAGAGATTTTCATCGCCAGAGATGAATTCCCAAAACCTCTGTCCACATAACTTCAAGTAATCCCCTTTGTCGGCCTTATCATCTTTGCCATAACAACAGCCATTCACAGCAACCGCCCTCACGCCTCTTGTATTGGTTCCTCGTATTCTCTTTGCCCTCTTGAAGTCGTCTTTCATCCGTGCTATTTGGCGGCTGTTGCCCCAATTAGGACCAGACTTGATAGAAACAAGATAAGAAGTTCCATCCCTATCAAATTCCAAATCTATACCTTCCGCTGATGACTTCTTGCCTCCATAAACACGACTGCAGATAAACACTGCAAGTTCCTCAAGAAATCCGCCAAAAATTCCTTCTTCTTGAGATGAGAGGTGAGCATCAAGAATGGTTTTTACCAAATCATGAGCGGTGTTCTGATTCTTTGCCTTGAAAAGATAAGGGTTCTTTCGGGACAGGATTTTTTTTAGCTGAAGTGCTAGAAGATTTTCGAGGCGGCGGGAATGAAAAAGCTGGATGTTTGGTTCAATAAAGTGAATTATCTCGTTTTGTGATATGCTTCCCATATCTTACCTTTTTTTCAAATAGCATCATTTCGACAGGATTAATTTTCTCTTGGGTGAGTTCAACGTATTGAGGAATAATATCAATCCCGACAGAATTCCTGCCGAGCTTCTGCGCTACTTCACATGTTGTTCCGCAACCGACAAAAGGATCAAGCACCCAGTCGCCTTCTTTTGTAAACAGTTTTATGAACCATTCAGGGAGCGTACGAGGGAATGTTGCACTGTGGTTACGGTTGTCTGTCTCTGTAGCGAAATGGAGCACGTTGGACGGGTATGCTTTTTCTCTTCCGATCCAGTTGGCAATATTTTTTCCAAAACCACTCCCCACCTGGGAGTTGAAACGAATTATGTCATGCTTTCCAAGATGCTTCAATCGCGCCTCAGCCCATTTTCCCATGGGAACCATGACATTATCTTGAAACATCTGAAACTTTTTTGTTTTGTTGAATTGCAAACAGCGTTCCCATGCATCTCTGAATCTATTAGGCCATTTGCCCGGGTGGCAATTTCGTTTATGCCAAATGAATTCTTCTGTCCAAAGCCATCCTTGTTTGCGGAGTGCGAGAATAAGCTCTATGACATACGTATGCCTTTCCCCATCAACAACTTTTTCTTTTATATTAAGAATGAAAGTGCCAGTGGGTTTGAGGACGCGGAGAAATTGCTCACTCCGTGGAAGGAACCACTCTACATAGTCATGTGGTCGTATACCGCCGTAGGTTTTGGCACGCGAATCCGCATACGGAGGGGATGTAACGATTAAGTGGAAAAAGTTATCTGGATAGTCCAACAGAACTTCCGCACAATCTCCACATTTGGTAACGCATTCGATCTTTCTCATGTCTTTTTCAATACCATAAACTTGTTTTTCTTTCAATATTTTCTTTTAATTATTACCATCCAACGACCCCGCTGAGCTGTGGCCCGAAGGGCCGTCTGCTCGAGCGGATTGTTCCCGAGCGCGAATTAGCGCGCTCGGGAACATTTTTTATCCGCTCGTTCAGCTCAGCGGGGTCGTTCCCGAGCTGCGCAGCGGCTCGGGAACGATCTGCATAACCTGCGCGGGCAATCTGCAATGCTCAAAACCTGACGCGGCTATTCCGCGTCAGGTTCATGCAGGTGTTATGTCTTGTCATTTTACCATTATCCAATATGGGTCTTTAAAGATTTCTTTTAGCGTTTCCAGGCTTTTGGAGTTTAACGTGTGGTCTCCTGTACCCCACCAAGTATTGTCATGGTAAATGATTGCCTTAATTGCCGGAAAAGAGTTTTTTATACGCCTGTAGGCATTGATCAGCCACCTATGTTGATACGTCTCATTTGTTCTCCCGAACGCTGATATCATGAATGGTTTTTGAGGATGATCTTTAAAAAAACTCCTATAAGTCCCATCAACCAACACGTTGAGCATAAGATCTAATGTTGGTGTTTTTGCAACTGAGAATGCACAAAGACCTATCCAATCAACGTACCTATCGCCGGGATAATATAATTTAGGATCATCCACCATACGTGACGGTAATCCCTCAGGGCAAGTTGCTGCCCACACCCACGTAGCGTACTGGTTTGCTCCTTGATCTTCGAATATCTGCCAGATACGTCGCCAGGCCGGAATGAAGTTTGAGTTCATCCCCCAAGAAAACCAATTTCCATTCATCTCTTCCATAGTAGTAATGAAAAAACCTCCATATTCTTTCCCAAACTCCGCGGCACTTTGAGCAAACTTTTTGATCGTACCGTCATGCTGCCCCTGTGCAATCTCTTTGGGACCAAGTCCTGAAATCCTAATTGGTGAGTGGTGAGAACTGAGAGCAGCATACACATATGGTGTAATGCTTTTTTTAGCCACTTCAATAGCTTGTGGCATTGGAAAGCCCGAGTATAACCTTGACCAGGGCAAAGAATATATGCATGGCTTTGCACCAAGAGCCTTCTCTACGTAAGTAATCCCAATCTCCACATTAGTAATCCTATATAGAGAGGCATCAGGCTCTTTGAAAAAACCTACAAGGCATCCCTCTTGGGGAGACTGTATTTTTTTATAGGGTAGTGGTGGATAAGCTAGGGGCGTTACTTTAGCTGGTTCATTGGTAGCACACCCGGCAATCATTTCGAGGCCGGTCGCAACAGCGGCTAAGCCAACTCCTGCCCTCAAAAATTCCCTTCTGGTCATTCTCTCCATGAGGTGAGCCTCCTTTCCTACCCCTGAGAAACACCCGAGTCGGTCAGGCCATTCTTCAACCATTTTTTCATTTGACCTTTCTGATGACATAAGATGGATAACCTGCGCCGGCCTTCACCGATGCAGAAAACCTGACGCGGCTATTCCGCGTCAGGTTGATGCAGATGTTATGTCTTGACATCTTCCCATTATCCAATATGGGTCTTTAAAGATTTCTTTTAGCGTTTCCAGGCTTTTTGGGTTTAATGTGATGTCCCCTGAATGGCTCGATATTCTGTCACAATACATGAAAAGGTGTCAGGCCTTGAAATGTGAAGTTACTCGATTCATGAGTTCTGATAATT
>CAZXMB010000062.1:11338-16067 GCA_964641715.1 uncultured Syntrophaceae bacterium | reverse complement strand
GGCTGTGGGCATGAAAGACCCCGTGCATCAACGATGGTACTCATTGTGATCCCTCCTTTTAAGCAATCTCTTTTCTCATGGTGAAGCCAATAAATAGACAGGAACCAAGCCCCATCACCACAGCGGCGATACCATTAGGCCCTATACCATCCGGAGAGCTCGCCAGACCAAAGTTATGGGCAAAACCCGCCCCTATGATCATCCCCAGGACAAAGACCGCGGCATCCCCGTCACCCTCCCCCGCAAGGAAAAGCTGTCGTCCGGGACATCCGCCAGCCAGGGCAAAGGCCAGTCCTGCCAAAACCATTCCGCCGAAGTTCCAGAGGCTCATGGTGTGGGCTACAGGTTGTTTCTCAAAACCTGGGTGAAACTGTCCCAGGATCAGATTGGTGATAAAAGCAACCACGACAAGGGCAATCACACCTGAAAGGAGATGGGTCTGCCTGAAAAGAACGAAATCCCGAATGGCCCCCATGGTGCAGAACCGGCTCCTCTGTGCCAGGAATCCGATGCAGAGACCGATGAGCAATGACACTAATAGAGGTGCATGGATGGAGCCCGGACCTTTCTGGCTGTAGAATAATACCCCGCTTTTTTCCTGTCCCTGAACCTGTGGAAAAATAAACATCAGGACAAGGAACCCAAGCATCGTCAAAGGCAGTAACCATCCCACAGAGGTATGTGTTTTTTGAGAACGTCCCAGATTGTATCCCCCTTTGAGAAAGAGCGTTCCCACCCATATTCCTCCGATGAGTCCAAGGAGGCCGAAAATGGCATTGCCATCACCACCTGCAAATCGAAGCATGGCTCGCCAAGGGCAGCCTAAAAAGACCAGGGCTCCAATCATTGCAAAAGCGCCAAGGACAAATCGAACAATGGGAGCAGAGCCTGCCCGTGCCCGGAACTCCTTGAACGCATAGGCGGCAACGAGTGAGCCCAGGACAAAGCCGATGATTTCGGGCCGCATATATTGAACGACAGCCGCCCGATGAAGCCCCAGAGTCCCTGCAATGTCCCGTTCGAAACAGGCGACACAGATACCCATGTTTGCCGGGTTTCCCCACTTCTGAAGAAGCGGGGCAAAAACTCCAATGAAAGCCCCTACCGAAATAATTCCCCAACGAGTCGCAAAGAAGTTTTTAAAAGTGGTCATCGATTCCCCTCCTTCCAAAAATAGGGCTAAGGTTTTAAATTAAGGTTACGGCTACGAGGCCAGTTTCGCTTAGCGTCAAAGGGGTTACGGTTAAAAGATTCTGAAGACTTACAACGTAACCCTTTAACGATACGGGCATCGTTACCGTGACCGTTTGACGAGACCTTTATTTATTAAACGGTCCATAATAGATAACGGTCAGGAGGGAGTGAAAAGAAGGGCAGGATATTCAGGAAACAAAAATGAAGAAAGGATTTAATAATACCCCTTTTCTCTCTCTCCTTTGACGATGCGGGAGGCTTAACCTAAGCCTCTTTGGGCCAGGGGTGGCCCCTCATCTAAGAGAAAAGGGTATTTGCAATCTTTCCATGATTGATTCTTTCTTCTTCATCAGGATTTAAACGAATAAAAATTACATGGTAAATTTCAATATGTCAAATTGAAAATTTCAATATCAATCAGCCAAAGTATTGAATTTTTCTATGGATGACCACCTCTTCTTATCCTGCAATCGGCTGGGTAGGTGTGTGGTTTCGCAATATTTAAAAGGGATCCTTCAATTTAGGCTTTACATTTTATTAAAAGATGTTTTAAATTTCGATATATTCCTGAAAGGGAGGGATGAGATGGCCCTGATCACACCGGAACAATATGAGAGGAGTTTAAGGCAAAGGAAGAACCTCCGAATATTTATGGATGGTCAGAAGGTAAAGGATATCTTTGACAATCCGAATATTCGAACGGTAATCGAGGCGAATAAGGCAAGCTATCAATGGGCGCTGGACCCAACTTCGCAAGAGATCATGACAGCGATTTCACCCCTGACGAACGATCGGGTGAACCGATATCTCTATATCTGCCGGAGCCGGGAGGACCTGGTGGCCAAGGCAATGGCTGGAACCTTTGCGGCTGAAAGACTGGGAACCTGCATTTATAGGTGCCCGGGGCTGGATGCCTTTCACACCCTTGCCAGCACCACCTGGGAGATGGAAAAGAATCTCGGAGCGGAATATCACTCCCGATTTATAAAATATCTGAGATGGGTTCAGGAAAACGATCTGGTCATCTCAGGGGCCTTGACCGAACCGAGGGGTGACCGAAAGAAACGAGCCCTCGATTGGCCGGATCCCTACCTCTCCTTGAAGGTGGTTGAAAAGAGATCGGATGGCCTTGTGGTCAGGGGAGCAAAAATCAATATCAGCGGAGCCTTTGCCGCCCACGAAATGGTTGTCCTTCCTCAATCGGCGAAGAAAAAAGGAGAAGAGGATTATGCCCTCGCCTTTGGAATTCCCACCGATACAGAGGGACTCACCTATATCTGTCAATACTCCCCCTATTCTGCCGAAAGGGAAAAGGCAGGGGATATTTACGAGCTGGGAAACCCCCTCTTCGGGCAGAGGGAGACCTCCATGGTGGTCTTTGATAATGTCTTTGTCCCGTGGCAAAGGGTTTTCCATATGGGAGAGGTGGAATATTCGATCAAGTTTGTGGAACGCTTTGCCAAGACCCACCGGATGACATGCGGAGGAACCTGCAAGGTTGGGTTTATGAATCTCATCATCGGTGCCTGTAAACTCCTTCAGGAATATAAGGGTCTGGAAAAGGCGCAACATATCAATGATGAACTGACCGAGATGGTGGTCCTCCGGGAGACAGGGAGGGCCTGTGGCCTCGCCTCTGCCAACCTGGGAAGGGAGGAGCCCGAAGGATCAGGCGTTTTTCTTCCGGATGAATTAATGGGAAACGTTTCAAAACTCAATATCTGTGATGCCTTCTGGAGGGTCATGGCTCTTGCAGGGGATATCGGAGGTGGGCTCATCGTCACCCTCCCCTCTTTAAAGGAGCTCAAGAATCCGGAGACGAAGAAATATGTCGAAGAATTCTTAGGATTCGGCTCCGAAGTTCCCACCGAACATATTTTGAAAGTGACGAAGCTTCTCCAGAACTGGACAGCAGGACAGCATGGGGTGGGGACATGGCACGGGGCAGGCCCGGCCATGGCTCAGAAGATCATGATTCAAAGGACCGTAGACTTTGAACATGAGAAGAATCTGGTAAAAAAAGCACTTGGCATTTTAAAGAAATAATGTTATGGTCTGAATCCTTAAAGGAAAAATTCAGCAGGAGGTAGAATATGGCAGTCGTTGTTGATCTTGAAAAATGTACGGGGTGCGGCACTTGTGAAGAGGGATGCCCTGTAGAGGCGATCAAGGTGGAGAATGAAAAGGCGGTGGTAGACCCGGAGACCTGTGTGGACTGTGGCACCTGTATTGAGGAATGCCCTGAGAAAGCGATCAGCGAAGGAGCATAAGAATTACGGATCTGATGAAACATAAGGATGGCTTCTGCTCCTGATGAAAAGGCTTAAAACTTTTTTAAAAGCGGTCAGGGAGGTTTTCTATGGGTTGACCCTCCACGAGCTGGACCTTGAACTGAAAAAGTCAAGGGGGCATCTCGATCGCCTCTTTATGTTAATCGTTTTTGGAGACTTAATCGGCCTGCCACTGCTTCCTCCCTACTATTCCCTCAGGATTCTGCCCTTTATCATCCCCTCCATCGAGACCTGGAAAAGAAGCCTTTTGCGGGAAAAAGACCTGACTGATTTTGTGTCATCCGATCTTTGATCTTTTTATGTGAAATGACCATCCCCGCTTCATCCCTGCCTGTCATACCTTCCGGAATTGCTTCTCAATCTCTCAAGTATTGCTTCATGCTTGGGGCAAAACTCATACTTCCCATTCAACTGAGAACGGATCACTTCTTCCTGCCAGTGGCTGTTGAAGAGCCGGCAGTCCCGGTCTTCGCAAAAAGGGGAACCGGTGAGATGGAGGAAAAGGGCCTGCATCACATACCCCTTTAGTGCTTCCGTCATCCTCTGGTCACCATAATCAAGAAATCGGCCCTGATACTCCTCTTTTAACCGCTCCAGGGGGATTCCCCTCTGCTTCTTGAGATAGAATTCTTTGGGTTTTGCAGGCGCCTCCACCAGGCCTGAGATGGAGATGAGGTGAGGAAAACCGTAGAGGCTGACCCGGGCATGGTATCTCTGATCAACCCGATCCCATGTCCCAAAGAGCTGATTCGTGAAGAGAAGGGTACAATGCCGGAGGTCCAACCTGTTCCCGAGAACCAGGTCAGAAATGATCTTTTGGTAAAAAACCCCTTCGTAGAGATTCCCAAAAACCCTCCACCCCGGGTTCTTTATCCTTCTCCGCTCATAATCGATCTCACCCTGAAGGGGCTCTCTGGGTATCCATCTCCTTCGGGGGTCTATGACTTTGGTCCTTGAAAATTGATCGGCTACCCTATCGATCTTTTCTTCAATGAGACCCTCAAAAATATCTCCGCAAAGCGAGAAGGGGATTGATGTCTTTTCGCCAAGATACTGACCCAGCTCTTTCAGGTTCAGACTCCCCAGATCTCCTTCCTGATAGAGATCGACGGAGGTAGGAATGACCAACACGGATTTATCTTTCAATAAAGGTCGAGTTAACGATGCCAGTTTCGTCAAGACAATGAACATTAAACGATGAACAGTTCGTTCTCTTTGTTCATTGTTCATTGTTCATTGTTCAT
>CAZXMB010000062.1:8530-11238 GCA_964641715.1 uncultured Syntrophaceae bacterium | reverse complement strand
CATTGTTCATTTTCTAACCTTAAACCTTCTTCATCTTTTCAAGAACGACCTGGGCTCCCTTTCTCCCTGAGAGGAGCATGGCCCCGAAAGTCGGCCCCATTCTCGGCAACCCATAGGTGGTGGCCACAGCCATTCCTGTCACAATGAGGCCGGGATGAGCCTCTCCTGTATGCTCCACGACGAGGTCCTCCGATTGCTCCACCCACATCGCACCAAAACCTGCAGTCTTTAAAATTCCTCTCTCCTCCAGTTTTTTCACAACACAGGCATCATGACCGGTGGAGTCCACCACAAACTTGGTTTCCAATGCAATGGGATCAACGCAGGTGATCTCCCTCGGAAGGGCATGAACGGGTGTCCAATTCACGACAGCCCCGCACACCCGGCCCCCCTCTCGCAGGACGACATCGTCAAAGATGGTCATATTTGCAAACTTGACTCCGGCATCACAGGCGGCAGCAATCAGTTTTGAACAGGCATGAGGGCCATCTGCCACATAGAGGCCCTTTGTGGCCTTTTCAAAGGGAATCCCCAGCTCCTCCAGGATCTCCTGACCGGGTTCCCTGACGGTCACCTTATTCATCAGGTAGCCACCGATCCAGAAACCTCCTCCGATATAATTGTTCCGCTCAACAATCAGTGTCTTGATCCCTTTCCGGGCAACATCCCTCCCGACCATCAGACCACTCGGGCCACCTCCAACGATGAGGCAGTCACTCTCCACATACTCAATGAACTGCCTGGCAAACCCATCCACGATCGCACGGGTCACCTCTTTTTCGCTTACGGGTGTAAAAATCTGTTTCTTTTGAGCCATCTTTTTCCTCCTTTTTCGGTCTTATTCACGGAAAATATTCCCCCCCATACGGCCTTTCAGCTCCGTCGTCTATTCATTGATCACCCATCTCTTAATCTCTTCCCTTGAAAGAGGAAAAACAGTAAAAGAATGAGTGTCTTCTGCCTTCCCCACTTTATAGATCACCTCAACCTCTCCCGAATCTTTTGCCTTGCTATAACGTGCGGTGATCCCCCCTGCCCTCTCGATGTCCTTTTCATCCCGTTCCCCTCTTAACAGGGAAGACGGGCCGGGGAGGTGAAAAAGTTTCAGCAGGATATCGCCCTCCTGTGCAAAGGTCTCTATTTTCTGATTCTCCTCTTCATTCCTTCCAACAATCAATTTGATCCCCGGAGAGAGACGGAAGTGTCTTCCGAACTTTAAGAGATGGACATCATTAAGGGAAAAATGGGGATGGTGGACCATCAGGTCTTTCATCCTCTTTGCAAATCCGGGGTCAGTGAGGAGGCATCCGCCTGCAGGGCAGGGATAGTCCCGGATGCCTAACTCTCCTGCCAATTTGATCTGCGGTCTTCTTGAACGACCCTGAATGTCCAGCAGTTTCTCCCGATCCACCCACCCTTCCTTTTCCGGGAGGGTCACAGGAAGAAATTTGGCTGAAAGAGGGCGCAGGATCAAACCCTCCAGCCCGGCCTCTCTTTCAATCAGACGCATCGCATCCCTTCTCTGGGACATGGGTCTCTGACCCAAGACTTCTCCGGTAACGATAAAAGACGAACCGGAAGCCTCCATATAGGCCTTTGCCTTCTTCATCATGAAGATCCGGCAATCAATACATGGATTCATATGACTCCCGTATCCATGTTCAGGATGTTTGATGACATCGAGATACTCCTCAGAGACATTGAAAACCTTCAGCGGGATCCTCAAACTATCAACTGCCTTCTGGGAGGCGAGGCAGGTTGCCCCCCGAGAGGTACAGGTGCAGAATACCGTCACGAAGTTGAGGGCCTCAAGCTCAATCCCCTGTTCGAGGACCAACTTGGCTGAGAGCGTGCTGTCGAGTCCTCCGGAGAGGAGGGCAATGGCTTTCATCTTAAAACCTCGTTCATCGATCCGGTACGAAAACCCTGGAGGTCGATGGTGACATAACGATAACCAATCGTCTTGAGTCGATGGACCACTGCCTCCCTGAGCGGATCATCCATAAAACGGCCAATCTCTTCTTTAAAGATTTCTATTCGGGCGAGGTCTTTATAATGCCGCACCCGAACCTGTTTAAATCCAAGCCCGAAAAGGAAGTCCTCCGCCTCCCGGACCATTCTCAATCCTTCCGGTGTAATCTCCTCCTCGTAGGGGAACCGTGAGGCAAGACAGGCAAAGGAGGGCTTATCCCAGGTTGGAAGTCCCAGGATTTTCGAAACCTCCCTCACCTCCTGCTTAAAGAAGCGAGCCTCCTTGAGGGGGCTACGGATCTCCATCTCCTCAACGGCCTTTTTCCCGGGCCGGTAATCTCTTTCATCATCCAGGGTGGACCCCTCCACAATAAAAGGGATGGATTCCTTTTGGGCAATCTTTCTCAGTTCTCCGAAAAGCTCTTTCTTGCAAAAGTAACACCGCTCCGGCGGATTTTTTGAGAACCCTTCTATCTCCAGTTCATTCGATTCGATCAGGAGATGTCTCAGCCCCATCCCTTGAACGATCTTCTCGGCTCCCCTTAATTCCCTTTCCGGGTAAAGGGGGGAAAGGGCGGTCACAGCAAGGACATTCTCGTTTCCGAGAACATCTTTGGCCAACCGGAGGAGAAGGGTGCTGTCCGCCCCTCCTGAAAAGGCGACGAGCACCTTTCCCATCGACTGAAAGATCTCTTTTAGTTTTTTAAGTTTTTCTTGAATTAAAGGATCCATAATCT
>CAZXMB010000062.1:6876-8430 GCA_964641715.1 uncultured Syntrophaceae bacterium | reverse complement strand
TTGTCTATTGTTAATTGAGCACTTCTCTGATCCATCCTCCTCCGAGAACCCTTTCCCCATCATAAAAAACAGCGGCCTGTCCGGGAGTGATGGCCTTCTGGGGAGACTTAAATTTTACTTCCCATTCATTCTCCCCCTTTGGAGAAAGGGTGGCTTCCGCACCGGGATGATTATAGCGAATCTTCACCTGTGAGACGAAAACCGATTCTTTTCTCTCCGGATGAATCCAGCTCAGGGTATCCACAAGAAAGGTGTCCCGGTAAACTTCCCTTTCCTCCCCCACCAGGATGGCATTCTTCCGCCGATCAATCCCGATCACATAGAGGGGCATTCCTTTTGCTAAACCAAGCCCTCTTCTCTGACCAATGGTATAGAAAGGGATGCCCTTATGTCTTCCCAGGACATTTCCCTCTCTGTCAATGATCGGTCCCGGTTTCAAAGAATCCCTTAGTCTTTCGGAAAGAAAATAGTGATAGGAATTCTCCCGGATGAAGCAAACCTCCTGGCTTTCAGGTTTATCGTGAACCTGGAGACCCTGATCTCGGGCCTTCTTTCTCACCTCCTCTTTCCGGTACTCTCCTAACGGGAAGAGGATGTGCGCAAGCTGAGCCCGGGTAAGAGAAAAAAGGACATAGGATTGATCCTTCCTCCGGTCCACCCCTCTCTTTAATACATATTCGTTTTTATCCCTTTCATATTCCAGACGGGCGTAATGTCCGGTTGCCACATAATCTGCACCCAGCCCCATGGCCTTCCTCATGAAGGATCCAAACTTCATTCGCTCATTGCAGAGAATACAGGGATTGGGAGTCCTTCCATTCATATATTCGCGGCAAAAATATTGGATGATTTCTTTTTCAAATTCTTCTCTCATCTCGAAGACATAAAAAGGGATCCCTAACTGAAGAGCCACCCTTCTCGCATCTTCGATATCCTGATAACCACAGCAACGGGCAGGGCCCTTGGAAAATCGATCTGTGATTCCGATGCACATCGTGGCTCCGATCACTTCGTATCCCCTCTCCTTGAGGAGCCATGCGGTGGTGCTGGAATCCACCCCGCCGCTCATCGCCACAACCACCCTCTTGCCCAAAACATCACCCCTCCCCCCGAAAAAAAAGGGGATACCCTATTCAGAAGAGGATCTCCATGGCCTGGTAAGGACAGACCGGTATGCAGAGCTCACAGGCAATACACTTTTCCCGTTTAAAGGAGACCTCCATCGTCTCCCTGTTCACATCCAATGCCTTCGGGGGACAGATGGAAATACACGCGGTACAATGAGTGCAACGATCCTCATGCCATTTGACGTCCTGTGCCAGGGGTTGGATCTCCAGTCCCAATTCCTTGATATAATGGAGGCCTGCCTCCAGGGCCTGCCTCTTCCCTGTGATCTCTAAGACGAGCCTTCCTTCCTCTTTAGGGGTAATGCGGGCCCGTAGAATATTAACCGTGAGATCAAAATCCTTCACCAGTTTGGAGATCACCGGTTGCTCAACCACATGGGGAGGATAATTGAACACAACTCTTTTCTTTTGCATGACAACCCCCTTT
>CAZXMB010000062.1:0-6776 GCA_964641715.1 uncultured Syntrophaceae bacterium | reverse complement strand
TTCTTATTTCTTTCTGATAGGTCTCTCTTTTAAGGACTTAAAAACAATCCCCGAATCCACGGAGGGAAGAAGTTCAACAGGCCTGGTCAGAAAGAATCTCCCGTTTTCAATCCACTCTTTTAAAATTCGGGCGATCTCTCTCGCCCTGTAATAGCTGGAGAGCCCGGACGTCGGAACCTCCTTGCCCTGAACCGTAATTTTACCGCTCTTCAGTTGTCTGTAATTCACCTCCCCGAGGCTCCCCGGAATGAGCTGGGGATAGGATTCGCTATAGTTGACGACCTGAGCCCAGATCTCTTCGTCCCGGACCATGGTAAACTCAAGAATCTCTTCATCCAAGATGGGGATCGGAACTCCGATCCCCACGGTCAGGGTCGCCCCATATCCCGTGAAGGAGGTCCCCCTGAGCCATTTCGGACTCATCAACTTGAGATCACCCTTGACCGAAAGCGTTCCCGCCCCCATCTTGGGGACGCCTTTCTCGGTCCGCTTGACATCCGGGTTATGCTGGGTCCCGCTTCCGACCACATACCCAATCCCTCCTCCCAGAAAAATCCTCGTCCCGATACCGATAGTTTTATAATAGGGATCGTTGAGAAGAGGGCTTAACTGTCCCGCGCTGCAGTAATTGGCATTCCCCAGGTGAGGCTGGAGCATCCCCATATAGGTATAGATGACCCGGTCCGACAGGTTGACCGCCACATTGTAATTCTGATAGGCATTTCTAACATTGAAAAGGACAGCTTCGTTGACATCCTTTAAGGAGATATAGGTCTCTATGGCCTTCCGGGGATAACAATCTGTCCCGTAGGCCGTAGCCACCAGCTTGACATCCTTTCCGGCAACGAGCTCCTCAATCACATGGGCTCCGCCGTAGGAAAACTTTCCCGGGTAGATCTTATTCCTCGGATCATCGTCAGGCATGGCTGTCGCCCCCAGGAAAATGTCAACGGCGGCCAGGCCCGTATAGACCGGGACATCATTGAGATAGGTCTTCCCTCCCCCCAGTTTGATCCTTGGTTTGGTATGGCCGATATTGAAGTATGCACCCGAGGAACACATCGGACCAAAGGTCCCGGTGGTGACCACATCGACTTCCTGGGCGGCCTTTTTCAACCCCTTCTGTCTGCCAAAATCGATGATCTCCTCCGCCGTGAAGACAACGGCCTTCCCTTTCTTGATCTTCTCGTTGATCTCTTCAATGGTCTTCGCCATCCCGAACCTCCAATTTAAATTTGATTCTTGAATCTTAAATTTTCCGTGTTTCGAATTTTAGCGCAAAATTACCTTGGTTCATCAAACAGCCATGTGCTGATGTACCGTTCTCCGGTATCGGGTAAGATGGCCACAATCATCTTCCCTTCACTCTCTTCCCTCTTAGCCACCTCAATAGCAGCCCAGGCTGCCGCACCCGAAGAGATTCCTCCCAGTATCCCCTCTTCTCTCGCCAGCCGTCTTGTAAATATTCCCGCATCCTCGTCCGAGACCCTTAGGACCTCATCGATTAAATCTATCCGGAGTACCCCCGGAATAAACCCCGCACCGATTCCCTGGATCTTATGAGGACCCGGCCTCCCTCCCGAGAGGACAGGGGAACTTCCGGGTTCCACCGCAATGACTTTAAATTCAGGTTTCTTCTTTTTAATCACCTCGGCAATCCCTGTGATCGTTCCTCCGGTACCCACCCCTGCCACTAAGATATCCACTCTTCCCTCCGTATCCTCCCATATCTCCAGAGCAGTGGTCCTTTTATGAATCTCCGGATTGGCAGGATTGATGAACTGCTGGGGAATAAAATATCGTGAATCCTTCGAGGCTATTTCTTCGGCCCTTCGCACCGCACCGGCCATCCCCTCGTTTCCCGGGGTCAAAACGACCTCCGCTCCAAATATCCTGAGGAGGTGAATCCGCTCAATGGACATTGTATCCGGCATGGTCAGGACCAGGGGATATCCCTTTGACGCACAGATAAAGGCAAGGGCTATCCCTGTGTTTCCGCTGGTGGGTTCCAGAATGATCGTATCCTTTCGTATGAGCCCCTCTTTCTCAGCCGCTTCAATCATCGAGACTCCAATCCGGTCCTTCACACTGCCACAGGGGTTAAAGTACTCCAGTTTTACAACCACCTCCCCCTTACAGTCTTTCGTCATCCGATTCAGCCTCAATAAGGGTGTCCTTCCTATCAGATCTGAAATAGAATTAGCAATCCTGGTCATCTTTTTACTCCAGAAACAGGGCAATTGGCATTTTGCGTCATGCGCATAGCGTGCTTATATCTGGTACATCATGGAGGACTTTTCTTCTTTAAACCTCTTCCGGTTCACCATATCTTCCAGGGTGATCGAACAAAATATTTTACGAATCGCCTGAGAAACCTCTTCCCAGATATCTCTGGTGACACATGACGAAACCTTTCGGCAAACCTTTGGATCTCTTAAACAGTCTATGATTTCGACAGGCCCTTCCAGGACCTCAACCAGATCATTCAGATAAATCTCTGAAGGCGACTTTGCTAATGAGTATCCTCCTTTTGATCCCCTCATGGACTTTACCAGACCAGCCGTTCGAAGTGGAATGATCACCTGCTCAAGGTACTTTAAGGAGATATCTTCCTTCTTTGCAATCTCTTTGAGTTCAATGGGCCCCTCTCCATACCTTGAGGCAAGCTCCAGCATTGCTCTCGCCCCATATCTAATTTTTGTTGATATTTTCATGAGTTATAAATCATACTTTTTCTATAGGAATTATTAATCCATTAACCTAATCATCTTAATATTGTCAAGGGGAGAAGGCGGCATGAAACTTAGAGGAGCCTTATTGATTCTTCTGGAGAACTTCTACTCTCAATACCCTTTTGGTCTCCGGGGTGATCTTGAATCGTTCATCAATTCGATGGCCGACAGCCCAGGCAATTTTATCCCCTGAGATCAGGAGAGGGATCCCGGGTCTTTCAAACTTCGGGATCTTATGATCGATGAAGTACTCCTTCAGCTTCTTGGTCCCTTTCATGCCTAAAGGCTGAAACCGGTCCCCAGGTCTGAAATTTCTCATCTTTAAAGGAAGCCGGAGCTTCTGATAATCCAGGAAAGCGATATCGGGAGGTCCCTCTGAATAATTCATCGGCTGCTCCTTCTCTCTCTCTTCAATCCGCACCTCTCTCCCGATCTCTTCGATATAAGTTTTTCCCGGAACGTTGAGCTCGATTTCAAAAGGAGGAATGAACTCTCTCTCTCCTTTTCTGAGGGTGACCCGATCGTACCTCTTTTCGAGGCAGAGCCCGTGGGGCAGCTCGAAAAAAAAACTGGCTGGTCTTTGGCCAAGCCTCTCGTAAAGTAAATTTACATCGGACCACTCTTTCCCATCCGGCCCTCTACCGGGAACAGAACTTTCGAGTAACTTCTGAAGAACCCTCCACCGGAGGGCCTGATGCAAGGACTGGTATTCAGAGAATTGAAAGGTGAAACTTTCCCCTTCCTTCTTAACAATCCTTTGGAAGGAGCTCTCTGCCTCTTGTTCAAGATAATCATCCTCCATTCTGAGGATCGTCGATGCCCTGTGTAAGATTTCCTTAATCTTCGGCTGGTATTGCTCTTCAATCAGAGGGATGAGATCGAGGCGAATCCGGTTACGAAGATAGTCTCTTTTGAAATTGGATGAGTCGGTGAGAAAGAGAATCCCGTTCTCTTTAGCAAAGGACTCAATCTCCGCCCTCCACACTTCTAACAGAGGCCGGATCACCCTTCCCTCCCGGATGGGGAGCATCCCTTTGAGCCCCTTTAACCCCGCCCCCCTCAACAACCTCAATAAAATAGTCTCAGCTTGATCATCGGCATTGTGGCCTAGGGCAATCTTACGGGCTTGATATTTTTGGAGCAGGTGGTTGAAGAACTGGAATCGGATTCTCCTCGCCGCCTCCTGGAGCGAGAACCCCCCGCTCTTCTGAAATCCCCTTACGTCAAACGCTCCGCATTCAAAGGCCAGGCCCAGCCGTTCGGACTCCTTCTCAACAAACGCGGCCTCTCTTTCTGATTCCACAGGCCGGAGACGATGATTGACGTAAGCAACAACAAGGAAGAGATTAAAAACCGGACGGAAGGAATTTAAGAGATGCAGAAGAACCATTGAATCCACGCCGCCGGAGACCCCCACGACCAGCCGATCGTTCTGTTCCAATAGATGGTAATGGTCAATGGTCCTTCTGACCTGATCGGACAGCATAGAAGGTTCTCACATCTTTTTCTCTCCGAGAGGTCCAACCCGTATTTCGATTTCCGTGCCGCCCCACCATTTCTCAATGATCTTGATCATGCAGGTTTTATCCGGCTTTGAAAAATTGAGGATGGATTCCTTTCCTTTATAGCTATTGATCAGCTTCCAATTGTCCTTCTCCATATAAAAGGTAAAAAAATCGATCAGAGACTCCACATCGAGCCTCCATTTGGTAAAGTATAAGACCCCTGCTTTAAATCGGGGAGTCTCATAAACAAACGATCTCTTCTGTTTATAATTCAGCTCTTTGGGAACCCGGACATCCTCAAAATGATAATATTTGCCTCCTGTCTCTACCGCTGTTTTTGGTTGTTCGCTCCTTCTCTCTTTGATCGTGCTCGAACATCCTGCCAGAAGAGCGAAAATAAAAACGAAGACCAGCACGCCAATCCATGAACCTCTCCGATAAAAACCTCGTCCCATAATCCTCCTCCTTTGATCCATGATAAAATTTTTTTATCATTCTGTTTGAAGAAAAGCAAGAGGAAATGAAAAGACCCCTGTCCAGGGGCCTCTAAGGACATACGATCCTGTGGATTAAAAACGGGCTTAATCGTCCCTCCGTCCATTACCATTTCCCATAAGGGTCGGCTCATAGAGGTTGATATGGACATAACCCAATCTTGGTAAATCCCCCTGATCAAAAGGGGCTGGGAGTTGATAGGAATAGGGATTTTTAATCCCCGTCTCAAAAGTAAAGGGGAGGACGGCCTCATTGCTTTCATTTCCCGCCTTATCGAAGATAGAGACCCTTATGGTAATATTGTTCCATTCTTTCAGATAGGAGGTGTTCGGACTGAAGGTGTTCCATTGAATATAGCCTTTGAATCCCTTTTTGAACTGGGGTTTAATGATGATCCAGTCCGTTGGATACCGGCCATAACCGGTCTGGTCCACCACCGTGGCAATCTTAAACATATCTCCATCCGGGTCCTCTGCCTCAAGGTAGATCTTCAAAATGATACCATAATACCCCTTCTCAACTGCAAAGGAATGGGTAATAACAGGTGCATTGGGATTGGTCTGGGTTTGGGCGAAACCGATAGATGTGAGGAAGGTGATGGCGAGCAATATGGCTGGAAAAAGAAAAATCTTTCTTTTTTTCATGAAATTTGCCCTCCTTTCAATATAAATATAAGACCCGGATATCCGCTTTTCAAGGAAGAGGATATGAAAGACCCCTTTTTCAATGATGCGGACCTCTATGATCTTTTTTCAAAGAGCAGGGCAATCCTCCTGGCTTCTTCAAAAACTTCTTTGAGTGGAATCCGTTTCTTCAATGCCACTTTTTTACAATCTTCATACTCTGGAGAGAGATTGACCTTCTTCCCCTCCCATCTGGCCAGTTTAAACCGAAGCGTTCCATATTTTGTACGGAGGCGGATCATTTCCCTCTCCGCACAACTTCTCTCCTCCTCCCTCCATCTCAGGCCCAGAGTGGTCGTCTCTTTCATCATAAAATCGATGACCGGAAAGAGTTTCCCAAAGGGAGAGATCACGGTAAGCAGTGTCGCAGGCCGGTTCTTCTTCATCAGGATGGGGGTAAGAAAGACCTCCCGGACTCCCATTCCCAGGAGCCTTTCCATTAAATAGTCATAAAATTGGGGATTCATATCATCGATATTTGTCTCAATGACCATTACCCTCTCATCTCCGGAAGACCTCTCTGATTTTCCGATTATTAAGCGAAGGAGGTTGGGATGGGGAAGGTCATCCCTGCCCGCACCATAGCCAACCCTTTCCACGTTCATCCCGGGCATTCTCCCAAATTCAGAGCCCAGAGAAGTCAGAAGTGCGGCTCCGGTCGGTGTGAGAAGCTCCCTTTCCACCCCAGAGGAGTAGATCGGTTTCCCCTCCATCAAAGAGAGGGTCGCAGGTGCAGGAACAGGGAGAATGCCATGTTCACAGTTTACAAATCCTGAACCCACATTGACAGGGGAGACATGAAGCTCCTCAATATGGAGCTGGTCAAGGCCCCAGACCGCACCCGCAATGTCCACCAGGGAATCGAGGCCTCCGATCTCATGGAAATGGATTTGCTCAATGAACTTCTGATGAATCTTTGCCTCCGAAGATGCAATTCTCTCCAGGATCTCTCCGCATTTCTCCTTGACTCCGGTTTCCAGACGGCTCCGGTCAATGATCCTGAGCATCTCCTTGAAGCTTCGGTAGGGTTTTTTCTCCCCCTTCCCTTCGACAATGACCCGGGTCGCTGAGATACCTCCCTTCAGAACCTTTTTAGCCTTCAAAGAGATCCCTGGGATCCGGAGCTTCTCCAGTTCCCCTCTCAATCCCTGCACGCTCAATCCGGCATCGATCATAGCGCCAAGGATCATATCCCCACTGGCTCCAGAGAAACAGTCAAAATAACCGATCTTCATTTCTCCTCCCCGTTCCCATGAAATATCTTCTTCATTATCCAAAAGAAACTTGAGAAAATCAACTCCAACATAAAAGGTCCGGATGGCCCTGGAGAGACCTCTGTAAAAGGCTTGACAGCAGATCTT
>CAZXMB010000061.1:0-16099 GCA_964641715.1 uncultured Syntrophaceae bacterium | reverse complement strand
ACCACAGCCTGCAGTTCCTCTGCCACTTCCATTGGTTATGGAGCCGATCTTATCCGGAATGGCAGATCCAAAGCCGTTCTTTGCGGAGGGAGTGATGCCTTGAGTGAGCTCACTTTTGGTGGATTTAATGCTTTGAAGGCAATGGACCTTTCTCCCTGCAGGCCTTTTGATCGGAAAAGGGCCGGGATGTCTTTGGGCGAAGGGGCGGGGATTCTCATTTTAGAGGATTTCGATGAAGCCGTGAAAAGGGGTGTTGAGATCCAGGTTGAATTTTTGGGATATGGAATTGGAGGAGAGGCTTATCATATCACTGCCCCTGCTCCTGATGGGACAATCGAGGCTGAAGTGATAAGGCAAGCTATCGAAGAAGGGGGAGTTTCAACGGATCGAATCGATTATATCAATGCCCATGGAACCGGGACTCCTCTCAATGATAAAGTAGAGAGCCTTGCCATTAAAAATGTTTTTGGAGAAAGGGCCTATTCGATTCCAGTCAGTTCCATTAAATCAATGGTGGGCCATTGCCTGGGTTCGGCAGGGGCGATTGAAGCTGTGGCATCCATTCTTTCCATCATTCATGGTTTTGTTCCCCCTACAGTCAACCACCAAGAGGGGGATGAGGATTGCGATCTCGATTATGTTCCGGGAAAGTGCCGGGAGAGGATGGTTAAAACGGTCCTCTCCAACTCCTTTGCCTTTGGTGGAAACTGCACTAGTCTCCTTTTCGGAAAGAATTATTGATCTTCTTGGCCGGTCATGAGGCATTACCATTTTTTCCATATTCTTTTTGACAAACAGGTTCGTTTTTTTTATATTAATTTGAAAATATCGAGAGAGAGGAGGCACAGTGAAATGAAAAAAATCTTTGGATGTTTTCTTATTTTGTTGACCTTGGTGATGGGAAGCTTGGATCGCGTGGAAGCCGCCTTTCCGGAAAGGGCCATTGAGATCATCGTTCCTTTTGGAGTGGGTGGAGGGAGTGACACGGCCGCCAGGGCAGTGGGAGAAGGGTTAAAGCCCCTGCTTCCGGTTCCCCTGGTGATTACCAATATGCCCGGAGGGGCTGCCACAAAGGGGATGCTTCACGTCGGGCAGCAACCTGCGGATGGCTACACGGTTCTCGCCGTGACCACCTCTCACCTCATCGATGCCGTCAAACCGAAAACCCGTGCCCACATCCTGAGGGATTTTGATCCCATCATGAGGATTCAATGGGATACCACCACTGTAATGATCTCCGGGGACTCCAAATTTAAGAGCCTTCAGGATCTCATCGATTATGGAAAGAAGAAACCGAGATTTCTAAAATTTGCAGGGACCTCTCCCGGAGCGTGGGCAGAGATCCAGACCGTGGCCTTTTTTAAAAAGGTGGGTGTGGAAGTCACCTTTGTGCCCTTTGAGTCGGGTGCGGAGACCAAGGCCGCTATCCTGGGCGGGCATATCCACGGGGCATGTGAAGAACTGGCTGAAACCCTTCCCCTGATCAAGGCCGGTAAATTAAGGCCGCTCGTTGTCATCATGGAGAAGAGGCATCCGGCCCTTCCTGATGTCCCCTGTACTGCTGAACTGGGCATTGACTACACCCATGGGTTAATGAGGGCATGGGCAGTCAGGAAAGGCACTCCCCCTGATCGAATCAAATATCTCCACGATGTGATCAAGAAGGCACTCGATACTCCTGTCTATAAGAAGTTTGTTCAGGATAATCATCTCTATGCACGGCCCGGATACCTTGGCCCTGAAGAGACAAGAAAGTACTGGGACGATGAGGTAAAGTTCTTTACAGAGGTATTGAAAGATCTGGGCTATGTAAAATAACCAGTAGCAAAACAGGGAAAGATGAAAAGAAGCCAGTTGATCGCTAACGCCGCTGTATTGGCCTTTTTCCTCTTCATGCTCATCCTCGCCTTTGAGCTGCAGGAAGTCAGACGATTTGGTGAGGTTGGAAGCGGGTTCTGGCCATTGCTCGTGCTTTCTTCGGCAACCCTTTTAAGCCTTGCCTTATTGATAAAGGAATGGAGATCAAAAAGTCCGCTGAAGGAGGAGAGGCCGGAAGTTAAGGAGGGACCCTCTTCCGAGGGGAGGAAAAAGGTTATTCTGAGCGTTATCTGCCTTCTATTCTATGTGGTGCTCATGCCCTTCATAGGGTTTATCCTCTCCACCCTTCTTTTCATTTTACCCTTTGTCTTTGCCCTTGGGGAGAGGAGAAGATGGGTTTTGGCCCTTTCTCCTCCCCTTGTTACGGCGCTAACGGTTCTGGTCTTTGCTAAATTCATCGCCATGCCCCTGCCCAAAGGGATGGGCTTCTTTGCCGCATTCAGCCGTCTTTTTTACTGAGCAATGCCTATGTTCCAACACTACCTGACAGCCTTCTCAACCATGTTTCTCCCTCAAAACCTCCTGGCTCTCTGTTTGGGAGGACTCTGGGGTCTGATGGCAGGTGCCCTTCCCGGGATCAGCACCTCGATGGGTGTGGTTCTTCTTCTCCCCTTTACTTATTCCATGTCACCCATTACTGCGTTCACCATCCTGGTCAGCGCTTACTGCGGAGGGATTACCGGAGGGTCGATCACCTCCATTCTCTTCGGAATTCCAGGAGAGCCTTCTTCCGTACCCACTGTCATCGAGGGCCATTCCCTTGCCAAACAGGGAAGGGCGGCCTATGCCCTCTGGGTATTTCTGTTATGCTCCATCGGGGGCGGGCTGTTCAGTGTCTTTGTCATGATGGCCGCCACTCCTCTGATTGCGAACTTTGCCCTGAGATTCGGTCCTCCGGAGTATTTCGCCCTAACCCTTCTCGGTTTAAGTGTGGTCTCCGGGCTTTCAGGGGGCTCGATCCTGAAGGGCGTCCTCTCCGCTCTTTTCGGATTATTTCTGGCAATGGTCGGAACGGATGGGATCACAGGGGTCGAGAGGTTTACCTTTGGGACAACCATCCTTCTCGGAGGAATAAGCTTTGTCACAGCCATGGTTGGACTTCTTGCGGTTTCAGAGATCTTTATCGAAGCGGAAGAGCCCTTCAAGGAGTATCAGGAGGCTTCGGGATACAGGGGGATGAGGAAGGATCTCCCAAAACTTTCTGAGTTCAAAAGGAATCTGGTCAACCTCATCCGCTCACCGATCATCGGGACCATTGTCGGGGCATTACCCGGCGCAGGGGCAACCATTGCGGCCTTTCTTGCCTACGGGGAGGCGGCAAGGACCTCCAAAAATCCTGAGAAGTTCGGTAAGGGTGCGGTCGACGGTCTGATGGCGGCAGAGTGCGCCAACAACGCCTCCACAGGGGGTTCCATGACCATTCTTCTCTCTCTTGGAATTCCCGGAAGCAATACCACTGCCATGATGATCGCGGCCCTCATGATCCATGGACTTCAACCCGGTCCCCTTCTTCTCGGTCAGAGACCTGATGTGGTCTACGGGATCTTTGTCGCCATGCTCATGGCCAATCTCTTTCTTCTCGGATTGACCATTGTGGGAATTCGGATCTTTCTCCAGTTGACCAGACTCCCTTATTCGGTCTTTTCGGCAACCATCCTCATCCTCTGCGCCATCGGGGCCTTCGGGCTGAGCAATAGCGTGGACGACCTCTATGTGATGTTTGCCTTTGGCATCATCGGTTATTTTATGAGAAAGCAGGGCTTTCCGGTCGCTCCGGCCGTGCTCGGTCTTGTCCTCGGAGACCTCGCAGAACTCTCCCTGAGAAGGTCTCTCCTTCTCTCCCTCGGCGACCCGCTGATCCTCATTACCCGTCCGATCAGCGCCGTTCTCCTTTGCGGAGCCGTCCTATCCATCCTCTATCCCCTCCTTAAAAAGCCAAAGGCCCTGAAAGAGGTTTGAATGGATGGAGAGCCAGACCCGAGCGTTAGCCAGATTTTCTTCACATCTTAAATTCGAGGACCTGAATTCGAACCTCATAGAGACCTTCAGGAAATACCTTCTTGATGGAATCGGTTGCGGGATCTTCGGAAACACCCAGCCCTGGTCCCGGATCGTCAATCGCCTGATCAAAGAAGAGAGGGGAAAAAGGGAGTCCACCCTCTGGCTGGAACGATTCAAGGGCCCTTCATCGAACATCTCCCTTGGGCTTGGAGTGATGATCCATAGTTTTGATTTCGATGACTATCACAATGCCAAGATCCATCCGGGAGCCGCTGTCATTCCTGCCGCGATCTCCGTGGGTGAGAGACTGAGGGCCTCGGGGAAAAAGGTACTGACGGCCATGGTTTCGGGCTATGAGACCATGGTGAGGATTGCCCTTGCCACAGGGCCCAATTCCTCAAGGTTGAGAGGATGGCATCTGACTGGGACAACAGGGACGTTCGGTGCAGCCGCAGCCGCAGGCAATCTTCTCGGGCTGGATGAAGACGGAATGAGAAGTGCCCTGGGTCTGGCAGGGACTCAATCCGCAGGGCTCTGGGCCTTTAAGGCCGATGGTGCGATGAGCAAGCGATTCCATCCGGGCCGCTCCAGTCAGAGCGGGGTGATCTCTGCCCTCCTCGCCTCACGGGGATTTAAAGGTCCATCCCAGATCCTCGAAGCGGAGGATGGAGGTTTCTTTAAGGCCACCTCTGATGAGGCCAATCCATCCCTTGTCCTGGAGGGGCTGGGAAAAAGATTTTTAAGCATTGAGACCAGTATCAAACCCTATGCCTGCTGTGCCAGTGCCCATTCCTCCATAGACGGGATCATCGGGCTTGCAAAGGTTCATGGTTTTAACCCCAGGGAGGTCGAGAGGATTTACGTCAAGACTGCCCGCGGGGTGATAATCCAGTGCGGCTTCCCATACCAACCCCTCAGCGTCCTTCAGGCACAGATGAGCCTTCAGTACTGCGTGGCTGTCTCCCTGCTCGAGGGAAAAGCCCTGGTTGAGCAATTCTCAGAGGAGAAGATTTCAGATCCGGAGATTTTGAACCTCGCCAGTCGTGTGGAGGTGATTTTAGATCCTGAAATCGACAGGCTCTATCCGGAGAGGTTTGCGAGCAAGGTGGAGGTCGTTTTGAACAATGGGAAGAGGTTTGAAACGAGAGTCGATTCACCCCTGGGTTCTCCTGAGAAAACGATGACCTTCGGAGAGGTGGCTTCGAAGTTCAAAAGCTTGGCAGGAGGGGTGATGTCAGAGGATCAAATGGAAGCAGTGATTGAAAGGGTCGGGAGGATCGAGCAATTAGGAGATATCCGCGATTTGACAGAGGTCTTAGCCTGAGGGAGGGAGGATCTTTGAAATGAGACGAAGGACCCATTTTCAGTGTACGATCATGAGGGGCGGGACGAGCAAGGGCATCTTTTTGATGAAGAGGGAACTGCCCGATGATCCTGTGTTAAGGGATCGAATCGTCCTGGCCATTTTCGGAAGCCCGGATATCCGTCAGATCGATGGCCTCGGAGGAGCCGATTCCCTGACCAGCAAGCTCGCCCTCATCTCGCCTCCCGAAGGGCCTGACCGGGATGTGGATTATACCTTCGGTGCCGTGGGAATTGATCGGGCCTTTGTCGATTACTCCGCCAATTGCGGAAACATCAGCTCTGCCGTGGGTCCCTATGCAATTGAAAGGGGACTGGTTCATCCGGAAGAACCCTTCACCACGGTGAGAATATTCAATACCAATACACGGAAGATGATTCATGCTAAAATCCCAGTGAGAAAGGGGAAGGTGATCTCCGATGGAGATTATGCCATTGACGGTGTTCCGGGTACAGGGGCAAGGATAGAATTAAGTTTTATGGATCCGGGAGGGGCAGCGACCGGAAGCCTTCTTCCCACCGGGAAGGTGGTGGATGAATTGGTTCTTGAAACCGGTGAAAGGTTGAAGGCCACCATTGTCGATGCGGGCAACCCCACAGCCTTTATCCGTGCGGAGGATATAAATCTTACTGGAACAGAGCTTCCCCTGGTCTTCGATCAGGACATGGAGAAGAGGACCTTCCTTGAAGCCCTTCGAAACAGGATAGGTGAGAGCGCAGGGATTCCCAAGAGCCCATCGATTCCAAAGATCGTCTTTGTCAGTCCTTCCCGGGACTACACCGCTTTAAACGGGATGGAAGTGAAGAAGGAGGAGGTGGATGTGGTGGCCAGGGCTTTAGCCATGGGAAAGATGCATAAGACCTTTCCCATTACCGCCAGCATTCCTGCAGCCATTGCCTCGATCCTTCAGGGTTCCATTGTTAACGAGACATTGAAAAGTCCTCCCAGAGGGGATCTGGAAAGAAGACTTGTCATAGGACATCCTTCAGGAAAGTTTGAAGTGGAGGTCAGGGCAAAACAGGAGGCGGAAAGAGTTCAAATCATCAGCTGTACCATTGGCCGAACAGCGAGAAAGATCATGGAAGGAAAGGTCTTTGTTTCGAGAAGGGTCTATTCTTCCCGAGAGAACAAAAGATGAAGAGTTATCCGGAAAGCATGATGGCATCGATTCGAATCCTTGAGGCGACCCGGTCAGCGAGGGCCGAAGAGGAGATCCCCATGCTCTCCCTGAAAGAACGTCAGGAGCTGCTTCAGAGGTTTCATCCGGATTACCGCGAAGGGGGGAGGCGGGAGATCCGGGTGGGGGTCAATCAAGGACAGAGGGTTCCCAATGAGCTGGCCGATCTTTTCGAAGGGAAGGGTTTCATCAAGCCGGAGGAGGTTGATCTCGGCCGGCCAAAGGAAGAGGTTGATGTCCTGGTTGTGGGTGGAGGAGGGGGAGGAGCTTCAGCCGCTCTCTTTGCCCGGGCTGAAGGGGTGAAAACCCTGATCACCACCAAACTCCGCTTCGGTGATTCCAACACGATCATGGCAGAGGGTGGGATCCAGGCCGCAGTGGGCCCTTATGATTCCCCGGCCCTCCACTACCTCGATACAATGGGAGGGGGGGGATTTGAGAACCTTCCAAACTTAGTGGATGTCCTTGTCCGGGATGCGCCAATGATCCTGAAATGGCTGGCCTGCCTGGGAGTGATGTTCGATCGGAAAGAGGATGGGGACCTGTTAGCCTCTTTTGCAGGAGGGCAGTGCCGGAGGAGAGTCCACTCTGCGGCGGACTACACAGGCATGGAGATCATGAGGGTGATGAGGGAGGAGGTCTATCAAAGGGGGATTGAAGTCCTGGAATTTTCTCCTGCCCTTGAACTGGTCTTGGACGAAAAGCGAAGGTGCTCGGGTGGTCTCTTCATCAATCTCGATACCGGGGAGCGTTTCTTTATACGCTCCAAGACAGTCATCCTCGCCACAGGAGGGATTGGAAGACTCCATATCCAGGGCTTTCCCACGACCAACCACTATGGGGCAACGGCCGATGGATTGGTGATTGCCAATCGGGCAGGGGCAAAGATCATCTTCATGGATGCGATTCAGTTTCATCCTACGGGGACCGCCTACCCGGATCAATTGCTGGGCCTGCTTGTCTCCGAGGCCTTCCGGGGCTGGAGTGCTCAACTGGTCAACTGCGAAGGGAAGCGATTTATTCATGAGCTTGAAACCCGGGATATCACCTCCTCGGCAACGATTCGGGAAGTGGTGGAGAGAAAAAAAGGGGTCCAGACTCCTGCGGGGATGAGAGGGATCTGGCTGGATACGCCTCTGGTCGAGCTCAAGAAGGGCAAGGGAACCATCCACCGGATCTTTCCCCATCTTTTTCACCGGTTCCACACCTTTGGAATCGATATCACGAAAGAGCCCATTCTCGTCTACCCGACTCAGCATTACCAGAATGGAGGACTTCTGATCAATGAAAATGGGGAGACTACCGTAGAAAATCTTTTTGCGGCAGGGGAGGTCTCCGGTGGAGTCCACGGAAGGAACCGGTTGGGTGGAAATTCGCTTCTCGACATCTTCGTCTTTGGCCGGAGGGCGGGGATCTGTGCGGCCGGGCGATCAAAAGAGATCAGGATGGGGAGACCCTCCCTCGATCATGTGTTAGAATACGAAAAGGAACTGGAACGTTTCGGGTTATTAAAAAGGGAGATCAAATCGCCCTGCCTCTTTCCGGATTACCGGTATGAGAAGGCCTTAACCCGGGCTCATCAGTAGAGAAGGGATTCGGAAGGACAATTGATGATCATCCATGTCTTTGGAAAACGATATGAGGTTCCGGAGGGGCTGACCATCCAGAAGGCAATGGAGTATGCAGGCTACCAATTCATTCGGGGATGCGGTTGCAGGGGAGGGGTCTGCGGTGCCTGCCTGACGGAATATCGAACCCCACAGGATTACAGGCTCAAAGTGGTGTTGGCCTGTCAGACACTGGCGGAACCGGAGATGCAGATCGCCCAATCCCCTTTCATCCCCATGCATCAGGTCCCTTACCAGATTGAGAAACTGGGAGGGAGGCCCAATGTCCTGGGTGAGATCTATCCTGAGATCTACCGGTGCCTTCAATGCAATACCTGTACGCGGGTCTGCCCGATGGAGATCCCAGTGATGGAGTTCATGGCTTCTGCCATCCGGGGGGAGATTGAGAAAGTGGCTCTTCTCTCCTTTCAGTGCATCCTGTGTGGGGCCTGCGCCTCAAAATGTCCTGCTGAGATTTCTCAGCCTTACGTGGCTCTCCTGGCAAGGAGGTTCTATGGACGCCACCTCCTCACCCTTCCCGGCAGGCTCGATGAGAGGATTCGAGAGATCGGGGAAGGAAAGTACGATGAGATATTGAGACAACTGTCAAGGCTTTCGAGAGAGGAGCTTTCAGGGATCTACACCCAGAGGGAACAGGAACCCCAGGACAGCAGCCGCTGGATGCCGAAGAATCCGGACTTCCCCGGGAATCTATTGAGGAAAGGATAAAGGAGAATGGGAGAAAACCTTTTTGAAAAGATCATCCGGCCTCACCTGGTTGAAGGAGAGGTTCGAGCGGGAGAGCTTGTGGCGATCTCCGTTGACCAGACGCTTTTCCATGATGCCACCGGTACGATGGCCGCGCTCCAGTTTGAAGCCCTCTCCCGCCCCAGAGTGAGGACAAAACTCTCTGTGGCCTACATCGATCACAATACCCTTCAGATCGGCTTTGAAAATGCGGATGACCATCTCTTCCTCCAGAGCTTCTGTGCAAAATACGGGCTCTATTTTTCGAGACCCGGTAACGGGATCTGCCATCAGGTCCATCTTGAGAGGTTTGCGGTTCCGGGACAGGTCCTCCTGGGAGCGGATAGCCATACACCCACCTGCGGAGGGATGGGGATGTTTGCCGTGGGAGCAGGGGGATTGGATGTGGCCCTGGCCATGGCAGGGGAGCCTTTCTATCTCAAAGTTCCCAAGATCGTCTCTGTGAAGCTATCGGGAAGATTATCTCCCTGGGTGAGCGCAAAGGATGTGATCTTGGAGATGCTCCGGCGTTTCACGGTGAAGGGAGGGGTGGGAAAGATATTCGAATATGGCGGTCCAGGGATAAAGACCCTGACCGTTCCGGAGAGAGCAACGATTACCAACATGGGAGCTGAATTGGGAGCGACGACCTCCCTCTTTCCGAGTGATGAGTTAACCCTCTCCTTTATGAAGTCCCAGAATAGGGAAAAGGATTGGACTTTACTCAGCCCGGGCTCCGATGCCCGTTACGATGAGGTGGTGGAGATCGATCTGGGTGGCCTTGAACCCATGGCTGCCCAACCTCACAGTCCGGATCAAGTCTCTCCGGTGAGGGAGTTAGAGGGGCTTAAAGTGGATCAGGTGGCCATCGGAAGCTGTACCAATTCATCCTATAAGGATATGATGACTGCCGCTTCCATTCTGAAGGGGAAAACGATTCCCATCCATCTGAGCTTGGTCATCTCACCGGGTTCAAGGCAGGTTCTGAAGATGCTGGCCTCAAACGGGGCCTTGGGCGACCTGATCGGATCCGGGGCGAGGATCCTGGAGAGCGTTTGCGGTCCCTGTATCGGGATGGGTCAGGCGCCCCCTACTGATGGAGTCTCCCTCCGGACCTTTAACCGCAATTTTAAGGGGCGATCCGGAACTGAGACGGCCAGGGTCTATCTTGTCAGCCCGGAAGTGGCTGCGGTCTCTGCGCTGAAGGGAGTCCTCACCGACCCCCGGAGTCAGGGTCTTCCCCCATCCATTGAACTCCCCGAATCCTTCATGGTGGAGGACAATATGATTCAGCCGCCCCTGCCGTTGGATCTGGCAGAGAAGGTGGAGGTCATCCGGGGTCCTAACATCCAGCCCCTTCCCCTGAAAGGGCCATTGCCTCCGAGGCTTCAGGGAGTGGTTCTCATCAAGACATCGGATAATATCACTACGGATGACATTCTTCCGGGAGGGGCAAAGGTCCTTCCCCTGAGATCCAATATACCGGCCATCTCGGAGCATACCTTCGAAAGGATGGATCCCTTTTTCGTGAAGAGGACAAAGCAGTCCGAAGGAGGATTCATCGTCGGTGGAAACAATTACGGTCAGGGTTCAAGCCGGGAGCATGCGGCCCTTGCCCCGATGTTCCTGGGAATTAAAGCCGTGATTGCAAAATCGTTTGCAAGAATCCATCTGGCCAATCTGATCAATTTCGGGATCGTGCCCTTGACTTTTAAGAAAGAGGAGGATTATGAGGCCATTTCACAGGGCGATGAGATCGAATTGGAGGCTGGAGATCTCATGGCAGATGAAATCACCCTGATGAACAGAACAAAAGGGAAAAGGGTCCTTCTCGGCCTGCCATTGAATGAGCGGGAGAGGAGAATCGTGAAGGCCGGAGGGACACTGGCCTTTGTAAAGGGCAAGGGATAAGATTTTATCCGACATCCCTGTTTGACTATTAGGAGTTCATACAGAGAGTATCGGATTACGGAGATGAAAGGAGCGGGTGATGGGCGAGAAGATAGAGATTCGCGAGGATGGAAGTCTTCGTGTTCCAGACCATCCGATCATCCCTTATATCGAAGGGGATGGGGTGGGGCCGGATATCTGGAAGGCATCCGTCCGTGTTTTCGATACCGCCATTGAGAAATGCTATGGAGGCAGGAAAAAGGTTGATTGGATGGAGGTCTATGCAGGGGAGAAGGCCTATCAGTTGAAGAAAGAGTGGGCGCCTGAGGAGACGACCGAGGCGATACGGAAATATAAGATCGGTATCAAAGGGCCCTTGACCACTCCGGTTGGAGAAGGGATCCGGAGCATTAACGTCCTTTTGAGGCAGAGGCTCGATCTCTATGCGTGCATCCGGCCGGTGAAATATATTCCCGGGACACCCAGTCCCCTCAAACATCCTGAGAAGGTGGACATGGTGGTCTTCAGAGAGAATACAGAGGATGTCTATGCGGGCATCGAATGGCGGGCAGGAACGGAGGAGGCACTCCGTCTGAGGAATTTTCTTGAGAAGGAGATGGGGAGAAATATCCGGGAGGATTCGGGGATCGGTATCAAGCCCATCAGTTGTTTCGGGACAAAAAGGCTTGTCCGGAAGGCGATTCGGTATGCCCTCGACCATGGCCGGAGGAGCGTCACCCTCGTCCATAAGGGAAACATCATGAAGTTTACGGAGGGAGCCTTCCGGCAGTGGGGATACGAGCTCGCAAGGGAGGAATTTAAAGATAGGGTTTTGTCGGAGAGCGAACTGTTGGAGAAGAGGGTGAAGAGCCTCCCGAAAGATAAGATCGTTGTTCAGGATCGGATTGCAGATGCGATGTTTCAGCAGATTCTTTTAAGGCCGGAGGAGTATGACGTATTGGCCATGCCGAACCTCAATGGGGATTATATGTCCGATGCCCTGGCTGCCCAGGTGGGAGGTCTGGGCATGGCCCCTGGAGCCAATATCGGTGATCAGGCAGCGGTCTTTGAGGCCACTCATGGAACCGCTCCCAAATACGCCAATCAGGACAGGATCAATCCGGGGTCCCTCCTCCTTTCAGGGGCGATGATGTTTGAATACCTTGGATGGAATGAGGTGGGGGAAAGAATCAAGAAGGCCCTTGAGAGAACCCTCTCACTGAAGATCGTCACCTATGATCTTGCCCGCCAGATGAGAGGCGCCAGGAAGGTCAAATGCTCCGAATTCGCCTCCGCCCTCATCGAAAACCTTTGACAATATTTCTTGTTTCGGTTTATATAATATAAAGAGATGACGGAAGGATGAATTGAGATGGGATCCCCTCCAGTGAAGGACAAAAAGGTGGTGGAGACAAAGAAGAAGGAGCTTCCCAAGATCGACATCTTTAGGGCCTGGTGTAAGGCCTGTGGAATCTGTGTGGCTTTTTGTCCTACGGGCGTTTTGGCGATGGATGAGACCGGATACCCCTATGTAAAGGATATTGAGAAGTGCATCAACTGCGGATGGTGCGAGATCCGGTGCCCTGATTTTGCCATCACGGTGGAGAAGGGAGCAGAGGAGAAGAGAAGAGCAGAGGGCAAAGGTGAAGAGACAGAACCAAAGGAAGAAGAAGTCTCACCGGAAAGAATTGTTGCTTCAGGGAAATGAGGCAGTGGTGGAAGGAGCCCTGCGGGCGGGATGCCGTTTCTTTGCGGGCTATCCCATCACTCCTGCGACGGAGATCTCTGAGGTCTTATCGGTGAAGCTTCCCCGGGTAAACGGAACCTTCATCCAGATGGAGGATGAGATTGCCAGCATCGGAGCGGTCATCGGTGCCTCTCTCGCAGGGGTGAAGGCCATGACCGCCACAAGTGGTCCCGGATTCTCTTTGATGCAGGAGAATTTGGGTTTTGCGGTCATTGCTGAAATTCCCTGCGTCATTGTCAATGTGATGCGCGGGGGACCCAGCACGGGGCTTCCCACTTTTCCGGCACAGGGCGATGTGATGCAGGCCCGCTGGGGAACTCATGGGGACCATCCCATCATCGTCCTCTCCGCTTCCACGGTCCGGGAATGTTACGACATGACCGTCCGGGCCTTTAACCTCTCCGAAAAGTTTCGAACCCCTGTCATTCTTCTCATCGATGAAGTCATTGCCCATATGCGGGAAAAGATCGTCTTCCTGGAAAATGAAGAAAAAGAGATCTTTAACCGGGTCAAACCCACCATGCCGCCCGAATGGTACATCCCCTATGAGAATACGCCCAGCGGGGTTCCGCCCATGGCCAATTTCGGAGAAGGCTACCGGTACCATGTGACCGGTCTTACTCACGATATCCGGGGTTTTCCAACCCTGAGACAGGATGAGATTGGCCCCTTCATTAACAGGCTTCATCGTAAAATCAGTGCCCATTTTTCTGAAATTCAGTCAGCGGAATATTTTCAGACTGAGGATGCGGAGATCACGCTGATCGCCTATGGATGTGTGGCTCGATCCGCCAAGCGGGCGGTGATCGAAGCCAGGGAGAAGGGCTTGAGAGTGGGTCTCCTCAAGTTGATCACGCTCTGGCCCTTTATGAGGATAGCGGTGGAGAAAGTGATTCAGACCTCGAAGGTTCTCATCGTGCCCGAGATGAATATGGGCCAGATCTCAAGGGAGGTCAAACGGGTGAGTAGGGGGATGGCAAGGGTCTTCACTCTCAACAAGGTGGACGGGACGATCATCACTCCTTCGGAGATATTCAATCGAATCAGGGAGGTGATCTGATGCCGGAGGTGACCAAGCTCATCCACAAGTATCTTCGGCATGACAAGAAGTTTCCCCATGTGTGGTGTCCGGGTTGCGGAATCGGGATTATGCTCGGTGCTTTGATCCGGGCCATCGATCGGATCGGTTATGAGAAGGATGAGATCGTTCTGGTCTCGGGAATTGGTTGTTCAGGAAGGCTGCCGGTCTATGTGGATTTCAATACGCTTCATACGACCCACGGCCGGGCCCTCACCTTTGCCACCGGGATCAAACTGGCCAAACCCAGCCTGAAAGTGATTGTGATCATGGGTGATGGTGATGCCGTAGCCATCGGAGGGAATCATTTTATCCATGCGGCCAGGCGCAACATTGATGTCACCGCCATTATTTTGAACAATAGCATCTACGGGATGACCGGAGGCCAGAACTCTCCCACGACCCCTTACGGGATGAGATCGACCACCACCACCTATTCCAATATCGAACAGTCCTTCCGGATCTCTGAACTGGCTGTTACGGCAGGGGCGGTCTTCGTGGGAAGGGGGACGGTCTATCACGCAAAGCTTTTGGACAGCCTGATGGAGAAGGCCTTCTTGAAACAGGGTTTTTCTGTGGTCGAGGTGATTGCCCATTGTCATACTCAGTATGGAAGACAGAACCGCCTGGGATCTGCGGTGGAGATGATGCAGTGGCAGAGGGATCATGCCATTCCGGTGGAGAAATCGCTGAAGATGAAATCCGAAGAGCTGGAGGATAAGATCCTTATCGGAGTATTGGTTGACAAGGAACTGCCGGTCTACCAGGATGAATATGAGAAGATCCGGGACCGGGCCAGAGCCGCCATGGAGAAATGAAGGAATAACAAACGATGAACAATGGACGATGAACCATGAACGATGAGAATGGAAGATCACAGTCCACTGTTTAAGGTTCATCGTCTGAAGGAGTTCAGATGGCTGATCGGTATGAGATACGTCTTGGAGGTTCCGGGGGGCAGGGGATCATCCTCATGGGGATTATCCTGGCTGAGGCCATTGGCATTTACGATGGGAAGTTTGTCGCCCAGACCCAGAGCTATGGACCGGAGGCCAGAGGAGGCTCAAGCAAGTCTGAGGTGATTGTGAGCGAGGAAGAGATCGACTATCCGAAGGCCATGAAACCGGATCTTCTTCTGGCGATGAATCAGAAATCCTGTGACGATTTTTTCCCGGACCTCAAACCGGAGGGTACCCTCATCATCGACTCCACCTTTGTGGCTCAGGTTCCGACTCCCAAAGCCTATCCCATCCCTTTCACTCGAATCGCTCGGGAAAAGTTTAAAAGGGAGGTCGTGGCCAATATCATTGCCCTGGGGGCTCTTTCACAATTAACACCCATTGTCTCACCCAAAGCGATTGAGACGGCTGTTCTGAGTCGCGTGCCCAAAGGAACGGAGAAATTGAACCGGGATGCCCTGAGGGCGGGGATGGCCGCGGCGAAGAAGGCCAAACGGGAACAGTTAAAAGTGGAAGTTTCTCCGGAGATTCCTAAAGAAGACCTGCTCGATTCCTACTAATCTCAATAACGCTAAACGCTTAGCCCATCCACCCACTCTGCGGCTGGCGGGCCAAGGCGGGCGCTCTGCGCATCGCGAAAAGAGGGATGAGAAGAAACTCTTTCGTTTATAGTCTGACCAGATGGATTGCCAGATGGGCCTTCTCAGCCTTTTATAAGATCGAGGTTCAAAAAAAGTCGGCTCTTCCCGATCAAGGGCCCCTGGTCCTCCTTCCCAAGCATCAATACTGGACCGATATTCCGATTGTGAGCCTCACCATCAAACCCCTTCTTTACTTTATTGCCAAAAAAGAGCTTTTCGACTATCCGGTGATCCGGAGCTATCTCTCCCTTCTTGGAGGGATTCCGGTGGATCGGAAACAATCCATCCGAACCCTGGATTCCTTCAGGACCCTTCTTTCTTTATTGAAATCCGGTGGGAAAATCGTTATTTTTCCGGAGGGGACTTACTGCCGGGGAGGAGTGGGGTCCGGGAAAGCCCGGCTGTTGCAGATGATCCTGAGGTTTCAGGATGAATCCAAACAGAGGATTCCATTTGTACCGGTCGGGATCCGTTACGGTAAGAGAAAGGGATGGAGAAGGGAGGTGAAGGTTTCCCTCGGCCTCCCTCTATTCGGAGAGGGGGAATCAGATGCCCTTTCCCTGACCGATCGGGCGATGGAGGAGATCAGCCGTTTGTGTCAATTGCCCAGACAAGGTTCGGAGTTTGTGGTATTAAAATAAAACACTCCAAACGATCTTAAATAAGGAGGCTACGATGCCAAGACGTGAAAGGGAGAAGGAACTGGCGAGGAGAAGAAAGCGAAAGGAGGAGAGAAGAAAACTTCGTGCCAAGGGGCTCCTGTCCCCTGTCAGGCCCGCAGAAGCAGTGAAAGAAACGGCGAAGAAGAAGCCTGAAAAAGCCGTTCCCAGAGAAGCGCCCCAGGAGACAAAGAAGGAGACTGGAGGCTCTTCAACTCCAGAGGGCTGATTTCAAATTTCAAAAACCAAATGTCAAATCAATGCAAAATGTCTAAATGTGAAGCTCCCCGCCCACAGGGCGGGGCTTGCGGGGCACTTGCCGGTCAAAAACTTTTTTCATTTAAATTTTGGG
>CAZXMB010000060.1:10036-16144 GCA_964641715.1 uncultured Syntrophaceae bacterium | reverse complement strand
TCATCCTAATTCTTTATATCTCTCAGGTGGAGCAGTGTCAACACGAAGGTAAAGAGGAAGGGTTTTCGTGATAATTTTTTGTTGATTTTAGACCAGGGTATGGAATAATGATGATGTAAGGCTGAGAAAGGAAAGACCATTCCAACTGCGGAAGATGGGACCCTCTAAAATCTTTCAAAGAGTTCTTGCCTGGCCTGATCAAAAAGCCATTCACTATTTTAGGGGGGTGATCCTTCTTGGTTTAATTTTGTTCCTCTTTACCCTCTTTTTTCAATCTTCCATTGATGCCCATGTGGAATCTTTTAAGGAACAGATGGGCATCGGGATAGATGAAAAACCGGGGCAGGTCATTCCTCTCGACTTGACCTTCAGGGATGAAACGGGCCATCCGATCCCCTTGAGGCAACTGATCGATAGACCCACCATCCTTGCTTTAGTCTATTACTCCTGTCCTGACGTCTGCAGTTTCTTATTATTTAATCTCGCTCGGGTGATAAACCAATTGCCTGCCGAACCAGGAAAGGGATATCGGGTGTTAGCCATCAGTTTTGATGAGACAGAAAGGCCTGAGTTCGCCCTTGAAAAGAAGAGACTTTATCTCAAGATGATTGAAAGAACATTTCCCGAAGAGGCCTGGAGGTTTTTAACAGGTGATCCTGAGAATATTCAAAAATTAACTGACTCCGTAGGATTTCATTTCAAAAGGGATGGGAAGGCCTTTCAACATCCGGTGGCATTGATCATTCTTTCTCCTGATGGAAAGATTACCCGTTATGTCTATGGAACGGATATTTTACCTTTTGATTTGAAGATGGCTCTCTTAGAAGCGCAGGAGGGGAGGGTAGGCCCAACCATCAGTAAGGTATTGCGATTCTGTTTCAGCTATGACCCGAAAGGAAAAAAATATGTATTTAACACTTTAAAGGTAACCGGGATCGTCACGATCATCGTTGCCCTTTCATTTGTTTTCTTTCTTGTTTTCAGTAGGAGAAGACCTAAACCCGGCAAGAGGTAATCCGTATGCCATCCGAGATATCAGGAGAGGTCCGACCGGAAGCCAGCTTTTTCAAATCGAAGGGACGATTCCATGGAATCCCGGGATGGATCTTTTCAACCGACCACAAACGGATTGGAATTCTCTACCTGATTTCCATCCTCCTTTTTTTCTTCACAGGGGTTTCCCTTGGATTTCTGATGCGGCTGGAATTGATCGCTCCCGGTCCAACGATTATGAAACCCCAGACCTATAATGCCCTCTTCACCCTCCACGGGGTCATCATGATCTTCCTTTTCGTCATTCCAGGAATTCCTTCGATTTTCGGAAATTTCTTTATGCCCATCCAGATCGGTGCAAGGGATGTCGCTTTCCCGAGGATCAATCTCCTCTCCTGGTGGATTTATATAGTGGGTGCCGCCTTAGTCATTCTCTCCCTCTTCACGGGCGGAGGCCCCGTTGATACGGGCTGGACTTTCTATGTCCCCTACAGCCTTCGCACCACGGTCAATGTCCCTCTTGCGGTCTTTGGCGTTTTTATTCTTGGATTCTCGTCCATCCTCACCGGAATCAACTTCGTCACCACCATCCACAGGCTTCGTTCACCCGGGATGAACTGGTTCCGGTTACCTCTTTTTGTCTGGAGCCTTTACGCCACCGCATGGGTTCAGATTCTGGTGACCCCTGTGGTGGGTATCACCTTATTACTTACTTTACTGGAGAGATTGGTAGGAGTTGGGATTTTCGATCCGGCGAAGGGAGGAGACCCTATCCTCTACCAGCACCTCTTCTGGATCTATTCCCATCCGGCTGTCTATATCATGATCCTTCCGGCCATGGGAGTGATCTCAGAGATCATCCCTGTTTTTGCCCGCCGGACGATCTTTGGATATAAGGCCATTGCCTTTTCAAGCCTCGCGATTGCCAGTGTGGGTTCCCTGGTCTGGGGGCATCATATGTTCGTAAGCGGTCAGAGTGATCTGGCAAGTTTGATCTTTTCCCTTCTGACCTTTTTAGTTGCTGTTCCAAGTGCCATTAAGGTTTTTAACTGGGTGGCCACCCTGTACAAAGGCTCAATCGAAGTGAAGCCGCCCCTCCTGTTTGGCCTTACCTTCATCTTCCTTTTCTCGATCGGCGGGCTGACCGGTCTGTTTCAGGGTGCCCTTGCCACTGATGTCCATCTCCACGATACCTACTGGGTTGTTGGGCATTTTCACTATATCATTTTTGGAGGAACGGGCTTTGCCCTTTTTGGCGCCCTTCACTACTGGTTTCCAAAGATGTTTGGGAAAATGGTTCAGAACACAATTCCCTATCTATCCTGGGGATTTCTCTTTGTGGGATTTAATATCCTCTATTTCCCGATGCTCATCCTGGGGTGGGAGGGAATGCCCAGAAGATATTATGATTACCTTGCCCAATTTCACACCCTTCAATTGACCTCCACGATCGGTTCCTGGATTCTCATCGCCGGATTGATTCTGATGTTTGGAAATCTCTTCTATTCCCTTTTGAAAGGGGAGAGGGCTGGAGAAAACCCATGGGGTTCGGCTACCCTGGAATGGCAAATTCCATCCCCGCCTCCAAAAGAGAATTTCGAGAAGATACCGGTTGTAAAAAAAGGGCCTTATGAATATGAACGGGAATAAAGACGATACGAGCTCCAAGATTGGGATGTGGCTCTTTATCCTTTCGGAGATCATTCTGTTCGGAGGGTTGTTCATCCTCTATGCGGTCTATCGGTTTAAAAACCCATCGGCTTTCCATCTTGCCGCAGAGGAACTGAACCGACCCTTTGGAACGATCAACACCCTCATTCTTATTACGAGCAGTTTGACCATGGCCCTTTCCATCTCTTGCGTGCAGAAGGGGAACCGGAGATCCTCTCTCGTCTTCCTCCTGGCCACCCTTCTTTTAGGATTCGTATTTCTTGCGAACAAATACTTCGAATGGGCCGGAAAGATTCATCATGAGATTTATCCCGATTCCCCCAGGCTCCTGGAGAGGAATAAAGGAGAGATCCTCTTTTATGGCCTCTATTATTCAATGACCGGATTGCATGGTCTTCATGTCCTGGTGGGGCTGGGGGTGCTCTTGTTCATGGGGATTCTCATCACGAAGAGAAAAATCGATGAGACAAACTTCGCTCCCTTGGAGAATTCCGGGTTGTACTGGCATCTGGTGGATATCATCTGGATATTTTTATTTCCACTGTTTTACCTGATTCCCTAACCCTCTCGGTTTCTTTTAAGAAAAGGGAGGAGAAAGTGGTGGAGGATGGAGAAAAACAAGGAGGAAAAATTTTCTTTCCTGGATCATAGGACCTATGTGCTGGTCTGGCTGGTATTGATTGCCCTCACAGGCATTACAGTCTCTGTGGCCGGGATGAATCTGGGGCGATGGAGTATTTCGATCGCCCTCGTCATCGCGGCCATCAAATCGGGTTTTGTTTTAAATTACTTTATGCATCTGAAATATGAGAAAGGGATCAGGCTGTTCAAATGGATGATCCCGGGGATCCTGGCACTTCTTGTCCTCCTCATTGGTTTAACCTTCTTCGATGTGGCATTCCGATAGGGTGAGGAAGAGATGATTTTTGACTCGATAGACCTTTCCGGGCGAATCGTAGAGCATGTTTTTCTCTATATCGCTGTGATTGCAGTCTTTCTTCTTGCCCTCATCACCTTTCTGATGGTCTATTTTATCATCCGGTATCATCGCAGGAGAAACCCCCGGGCTGAAGACATTGAAGGAAGCCCCTGGCTGGAAGTCCTCTGGACGGTTGTTCCGACCCTTCTTGTCCTGTCGATGTTCTACTATGGGTTGAAGGGGTTTCAATCCCTGAAGAAAATTCCAGAGGATGCCATGAAGGTGAAGGTCACGGCGCGGCAGTGGTCCTGGTCATTTGAGTATGAAAATGGATTAATGGCTCAGGAATTAAAGGTTCCCGTAGGAAAGGCGATCGATTTGGCACTGACCTCCCGGGACGTGATTCATAGCTTTTACATTCCTTCCTTTAAGGTGAAACAGGATGCTGTTCCTGGAATGGTGAACCACCTGTGGTTTAAAGCAAATGAAGCAGGGGTCTATGATGTGCTCTGCGCCGAGTATTGCGGGCTCCAGCATTCCTATATGCTTACCAAAGTGATTGTCCTCCCGGAGGAGGAATTTAAGAAATGGTATGAGGAAGGGGGGAAGAGGGGAAGAATGATCCCTCCTTCCGGGCCTAAACTCTTTGAGGCAAAGGGATGCCAAGCCTGTCACAGTATTGACGGAAGTCAGCTCGCAGGCCCTACCCTGAAAGGACTTTTCGGAAAGACGGTTACGGTGATCACGGAAGGAAAAGAACGGCAGGTCGTAGCGGATGAGGATTATTTAAAAAAATCCCTTTTTGAACCCAATGCGGATATTGTGAAGGGGTTTCCAACCCTCATGCCCTCTCAGAAGGGGTTTCTAACGGATGAGGAAACAAAGGAGATCATTCAATATATCAAAGGGCTGAAATAATTCATCAGCAGTACGGGCTTAAATCGATGAGATACTGGGTCAGTGTGCTCCTGGAATTGACGAAATTCAGGGTCTCCCTGTTTGCGACTTTTTCTGCTTCAGTCAGTTTTTTACTTGCGAATAGGGGCATCTCCATAGAAATCCTCATCCCCACGGCTGGGATATTCTTCCTGGCTTGCGGCTCCTGTGGTCTCAATCAATATCAGGAGAGAGAACATGATCAGCGGATGGAGAGGACACAAATGCGTCCCATCCCATCGAAGAGATTAAGGCCAACGGCGGCTCTAATAATATCCTCCTTCCTTCTTTTCATAGGGGGGTTGATCCTTTTCTTCGGAACAAACGGGGTTGTCTTCGGTCTGGGAGCTTTTGCCATATTCTGGTACCATCTCTTCTATACCCCTCTCAAAAGAAGGACTCCCTTTGCAGTCATTCCCGGAGCATTGGTTGGAGCTATCCCTCCGATGATGGGCTGGGTATCCGGCAGAGGACATCTCTTTGAGCCTCAACTTCTCATTATCTCCTTTCTCTTTTACATCTGGCAAGTCCCTCACTTCTGGATCCTTCATTTCCATTTTGGAAGGGATTATGAAAAAGGGGGATTCCCTCCGTTAACCCGTATCTTTACTCAAGCCCAGTTTAATAGAATTCTATCCATCTGGATATTTGCCACGGGGGTGACCTGTTTCATGATCCCGTGGTTTGGAGTTTTAAGATCGCCTTTTCTCATCGGGAGTCTTTTCGGCATCGGGGGATGGCTATCATGGAAAGCTTTAAAACTCCTGAGCACCGGATATCAAAAGCCTCATGGGCAAACTCTCTTTAATTCACTCAATGCCTGTATCTTGGCGGTGATGCTCTGTTTTTTGCTTGACAGGCTGATGCCCGACCAAATATATTCTTCCTTATTTTAAATGACAGAGTTTCCCTATTTGTTTATTGGGTTTTCATTGGATTCTTAGATCATAGACATGAGAAAGGCAATCATCCTTTTCATCGCTGTTATCTCCTTCACCCTTCTTGCCCTTGTAGCTTACCACCGATTTCGGGTTCAGACAGAAAGTGCCTTCTTCTCCGTCTTCCCAATTTTTACCTGGGTTTCAATCGACCAGCCCATTCTCTTCAATCATATCCACCACAAAGAGGCAGCCCATCTAAATTGCACCTTCTGCCATCGTTATGCGGAAAGATACCGGGCGGCCGGGATTCCCAATATCGAACTCTGCCGGGCCTGTCACGGCACGGATGCGATCAGCAAGAGACCTGAGGCGCTTAAAGTCGTCAAGTATGTTCAGGCAGGTCGGAAGATCCCCTGGAAGAGAATGTATGAGCTCCCGAAATTTGTCGTCTTTCCTCACTGGGTTCATATTCAAAGGAAAGTGGATTGCTCCGTCTGTCATGGTCTTACAGGTGTAAAAGAAAGGCCGGTCAAGATGGTTGACCGAAACTATATGGCCTGGTGTATCAATTGCCACCAGAGGAGTGGAGCAGATACGGATTGTTACACCTGCCACTCCAGCTAATTGAGTTTCGGAATGCAAAATGTGAAATTCGAATTTGAATATGAAGATCACTCGTCGAAAGTTACTGAAGATGATTGGAGCGGC
>CAZXMB010000060.1:0-9936 GCA_964641715.1 uncultured Syntrophaceae bacterium | reverse complement strand
TTGAATATGAAGATCACTCGTCGAAAGTTACTGAAGATGATTGGAGCGGCCACCATGGGGATGGCCGTTCCTGATGAGCTCCTTCATGCCCTTCCAAAGGAAGGGGAATGGATCCCCTATGAGGAGTACTGGTCTACGGGTATCTGCCTCCAGTGTCCGAGCGGCTGTGGACTCCGGATTCGATCAGTCAATCACTGGCCGGTCAAACTGGAAGGGATCAAGGATTACCCGATCAACCGGGGGAAACTCTGTCCAAAGGGCCAGGCCGGGCTTCAGGTCCTCTATGATCCGGATCGAATCCATTATCCATTAAGAAGAAAGGGGAAACGGGGAGAGGGAAGTTGGGAGAGGATCTCCTGGGACGAGGCGGTTCACCTTGTCACTCAAAGGCTGAAGGGACTCCGTCAGAAGGGGAAACCCCATCAGCTCATGTTCTGGGGAGGTCGGTATCGTGGTCACATGTCCGATTTGATCTCCCGATTCATGGAGGCCTACGGTTCGCCCAATCATCTTGGAAATCCGGCAAGAGGATCCGAGGGAATTTTAAAAGGTCATCTCTTCACTATGGGGGTGAGAGATTTTCTTGCGATTCACTGGGAAGAAGCCAATTATGTTCTTTCCTTCGGAGCGAGTCTCCTCGAGGCATCCAGACCCTCGATCCGAAATCTCTGGGGTTATGGTTATTTCAGAAGGGGGAGGCCTGGAGCCAGAGGGAAACTGGTTCAGATTGAACCCCGATTTTCCGTGACGGCCTCAAAAGCAGACCAGTGGATTCCAGTTGAGCCAGGAACGGATGGTGCCCTTGCTCTCGGAATGGCTCACTGGATGGTTAAAGAGAAGAAATATGATCGGGATTTTATCGATCGTCATACCTTTGGTTTCAATGATTGGAAGGATTCCAGCGGAAAAGTGCATATGGGGTTTAAAACCCTTGTCCTCAAAGAATACTCCCCCGGACAGGTCTCTTCCCTTACGGGAATACCGGAAGAGACCATCATTCATATAGCAAGAGAGTTTTTTTCTCATCGGCCTTCCATTGCCATTTCAGGGAGAGGGGCCGGGATGCAGACCAACGGGACCTATAACCAGATGGCCATTGATAGTCTCAATGCCCTGGTTGGATCGATTGACCGCCGTGGAGGGCTTCTTCTCCAGAGAAGGCCGCCCTTTAAAAGCTGGCCTTCCTTTCAAAAAGATGTGATCGCGGAGAGAGGGCTTTCTCAACCGAGAATCGATGGGGCGGGAAGCATGCCCTTTCCCCTTGCTGATGAAGTTCCATACATTCTTCCGGAAAGAATCGAAAGAAGTGAACCCTATCCGGTTGATACCCTTTTCCTCTATTACACCAATCCTCTATTCAGCCTTCCGGAATCGGAAAGGTTTCGCTCAGCCCTTGAAAAGGTCCCTTTCGTCATCAGCTTCTCACCCTTCATGGATGAGACGACTCTCCATTCCGATCTCGTCCTTCCGGACGGAACCTATTTTGAGCGCTGGCAGGATGATCATGTGGAACCGGGATTGGGTTTTCCAATATTCGGACTACGAAGCCCTGCCCTCCAGCCCCTCCTTTACGATGTGAGAAATACAGGAGATGTTTTGATCGATCTTGCAAAAGGCCTGGGTGAAACGGTTGGAAAGGCCTTTCCCTGGGGGGATTTCAGGGAGGCAATTAGAGAAACGATCAAAGGGGTCTTTTCATCAAAGAGGGGTTCAATTCGGGCAGATGATTTTGAGGAATTCTGGAATATCCTGATTGAACGAGGAGGCTGGTGGAATCCTTCCTATCCTTTTGGAGAGTGGAGAAAGAGATTTAACACCCCTTCGGGGAAGTTCGAATTCTATTCTCAAATCATGGAAAGGGGCCTGGGTGAGATATCGAAGAGGAGTAAAAATGGTTTGGATCAGATTTTGAAAGAGTTAAAGATCGAAGAAAAAGGGGATAAAGTCTTTCTTCCCCATTTTGAGAAACCCCGTTCGGTCGGAGGTGAAAAGGAGTATCCTTTTCGCCTCCTCCATTATAAATTGATGACCACTGCAGAGGGAAGGGGGGCGAATCAGCCATTCCTTCAGGAGATCTTCGGTCCCCATCTTAAAGAAAGATGGGGTTCATGGGTCGAAATCAATCCTGAAACAGCAAAGGGGATTGGCATCCGGGATGGAGATCTCATCTGGGTGGAATCAAAGGGCGGAAAGATGAAAGCGAGGGCAAGGCTTTTCCCCGGCACCCATCCCCGATGCATTCATCTTCCCTATGGCCAGGGACATCGGGCTTATGGCCGATGGGCGAAAGGGAGAGGCATCAATCCCAATGATCTGATGGTCAGGGAATACGATTATTTAGGGGGGTTTCTTTCACACTTTTCAACGAGGGTGAGGGTGTATAAAGCGTAATTCAGGACATCGGGGATCGGAAAATCAGGAAATAAAGGATCATAAGGGATCAGATAAAGAGAAAGATATTTCACTTTTTCTGATGGCCTGATTACCGGATACTCGGGTAGCCTTTTTGGGGGCCGGATATGTACAGATGGGGAATGGTGATTGATCTGGACAGATGCACGGGTTGTCAGGCCTGTGTCATAGCCTGCCGTCAGGAAAACAATATCCCCTTTGCAGGGGAGCGAAACGCCAGACTCGGGAGGGCGAAATTCTGGATGAATGTGATCTATGAGGTAAAGGGGTCTTATCCCGATGTGAAGATCCGGGCTCTCCCCATTCCCTGCATGCATTGTGACCATCCCCCTTGCACAAAGGTCTGTCCTGTTGAAGCCACTTATAAAAACCCCGAAGGAATTGTGGCTCAGATCTATTCCCGGTGTATCGGCGTGAGGATGTGTATTTCTAACTGCCCTTATACGGTTCGTTATTTCAACTGGTATGCCCCTTCCTGGCCGGAGGAGTATAAGCGGGGACTCAACCCCGATGTCTACAGGAGGAGAAAGGGAATTACGGAGAAATGTAACTTCTGCATCCAGAGGATTCGCAGGGCCAAAGAGAGGGCAAAAAAAGAGAACCGGAGAATCAGAGAGGGTGATGTCGTCCCTGCGTGTGTGGAGACCTGCCCAAGTGAGGCTCTCTATTTTGGAGATTTGAATGATCCCCGGAGTCTTGTCTCCAGGCTCTCAAAAAGCCGCCGAGCCTTCAGATTAATGGAAGACTTAGGAACCGAACCAAAAGTGTATTATCTCAAGGAAGGGGAATGGGATGATGGAGAATGAAATCATTGCCCGGAGGCACAGCCGAATCCTGTCCCCATTGACTCATGCGGGGTGGCCATTCTGGGTCACGGTTATTCCTCTTGCCCTTCTCTTTTTATGGTCCTTTTTCGCCTTTGGCTGGCAGTACGAACGGGGTCTTGGAGTGACAGGGATGGGCCATCCCATGTCTTGGACCCTCTATCTCGTCAATTTTGTCTTCTTCATCGGTATCAGCCACGCAGGGGCATTGGTCTCTGCGGTGTTGAGGATCACCCATGCCCGGTGGGGTCCTCCCTTTGGCCGTGCGGCGGAGGCAGTCACTGTCTTTGCCCTGGCCGCAGGTCCAACCAACATTCTCTTTGATTTGGGCCGATCCGTCCGATTCTACTGGGTCGCCCTCCATGCCCAATTCAAATCTCCACTGCTCTGGGACTTCACCTGCATCATGACCTACTTTGCTGTCAGCAGTATCTTCCTTTATGTTCTCATGGTTCCTGACATTGCCCTTCTTAGGGATTACCTCCCGGGCCGGAAATGGCTCTACAGACCCCTTTCCCTCGGATGGGCAGGTACAGAGAAACAGTGGCATACCCTGGGAAAGGTGATCGGCTTCCTGTGCATCGCGGTCATTCCGATTGCGGTGAGTGTTCATACAGTTGTCTCCTGGGTTTTCGGTATGCAGACCCAGCCGATGTGGCATAGCACCATCTTTGCCCCTTACTTTGTGACGGGTGCCATTTTCTCAGGAATTGCAGTGATCATCATCGTTACGATTGTGCTCAGAAAGGTCTACCATCTTGAAGAATATCTGACACCCTATCATTTCAATAATATGGGATTACTTCTGCTGACCTTCACCCTTCTCTGGGCTTATTTTACCTTTGTGGAGCATTTGGTGGTAGCCTATGGTGGGGATTCCCATGAGTTGGTGGTTCTCTGGAGCAAATTAAGCGGAAGGTATGCCCCTCTCTTCTGGGCAATGGTTGTCCTCTGCTTTGTCATTCCCTTTCCCATATTAGCCTTCAAGCGGAATATCCCCGGTCTATTGATCTCTTCGGTCTGTATTGTCATCGGGATGTGGATCGAACGGTTCACCATTATCATTCCTTCTCTCAGTGAGCCACGCCTTTTCTATGCAAGGGGTGCCTATATGCCCACATGGGTGGAATGGTCCATGACCGCAGGTCTCTTTTCGGGTTTCACCTTAGCCTTTGTTCTCTTTTCGAAGTTCTTTCCCGTTATCTCCATCTGGGAGCTGGAAAAGGAGAGGAAAGAGACTCCACCCTGAACCCTGGGTCTTCTGAGTGTGGTTGAAAAAGGATCTTTTCGATTTCGTTAATTTTATTTAGGGCAGGAGGTGGATATGAACAGATGGCCTTGGATCATTATCGTTTGGTTTTTATTTCTCATTTTCTCATTCCCCACAGTTTTGGGGCAGACGACAAAGGTTCCCAAGAGGAGTCCCGAGCTCCTGAGCCAGGGCAAAAAACTCTATGAACAGAATTGTGTGACCTGTCATGGGCCCAGGGGAGATGGTAAAGGACCACTCGGGGCTTCGCTCAAACCCGCTCCAAACGATTTTACAAGGCCCTTCAGCCAATGGCCCCTGGGGAAAGGAGACGCCAAAAAGGTTTTCGATGTGATCACCAAAGGGATTCCTGCGACCTCCATGGTCAAATGGGATCAGCTCTCCGAACAAGAACGCTGGGCATTGGTCTATTACGTAATTGAATTTGCCACTCCAAAGGTCCCTTTAAAAAAGAAATAATGGGGAAGGTGAAAAATGAAAGAATTCACTCCTGAAGAGTTATCCTCCTTGAACGGAAAGGAGGGAAACCCGGTATATATCTCCTTCGGAGGAAAAATTTATAATGTCTCGAAGAGTCCTCTCTGGTCCAAAGGGATTCATATGAACCGGCATCCTTCCGGAAAGGATCTCACCCCGGAGATTTCCGCAGCCCCTCACGGAACAGAAGTCCTTGAGCGCTACCCCCAGGTGGGGATATTGAAGAAAGGGGTGTCCGAGGAGCTGAAACACCTTCCTCCTTTTCTTCAGGACCTTCTCCAGAGAATTCCAATGGCACGGCGCCACCCTCATCCCATGATCGTTCACTTTCCCATCGCCTTTTTAATGGGATCCTCTCTCTTCCTTCTTCTCTCTCTCTTATTGAGAAATCCTTCTTTTGAGGTGACCAGTTTCTATCTTCTGATTTTAGGGGGGATTGCTTCTCCTTTTGCCGTGGCCACAGGACTGATGACCTGGTGGGTCAATTATCGATTAAAGCTGACCTATTTCATAAAGAGAAAAATCCAGCTCTCCATTTTACTTATTTTTTTTGAAATCATCCTGATCGCCTGGAGAATTGGACAGCAGGAAATCTCCAATCTCATTTACCCTCTCATGGTCTTTCTCCTTTCCCCATTGGTCACTCTACTGGGCTATTACGGAGGCCAGATGACTTTCCCTGCTGAAAAATGATATGATTTAAAAAAATAATACCTGATGAGGAGTGAAACGGATGGAAGAGGGGATAGATGCCAAAAACATTGGACTCCGTGGCGTGAAAGTAGCCGATACCCGCATTTCTGATGTGGATGGGGAAAAGGGAATTCTTATTTATCGAGGTTATAATATCATTGAGCTTGCCCAGTCTTCCACCTTTGAAGAAGTCTGCTTTCTTCTTCTTCACGATCGTCTTCCCAATAAAGAGGAGTTAAGAAGATTTCACTCCGAATTGGCTTCGGCAAGGGAAATTCCTGAAACCCTCCTGAAGTTTATGAAGATGTTACCGAAATCCACACCGCCCATGGATGTCCTTCAGGCCTCCGTTTCAATTCTGGGAAGTTATGATGGCGAATTAAGGGATGAGGCAAGGGAGGCGAATTTGAGAAAGTCGATAAGGCTCATTTCGAAACTTCCCAATATCGTTTCGGCCTGGGAACGGATCCGAGAGGGAATGGATCCTGTTCGCCCTTCCCCGGATCTCAATCATGCCGGAAACTTTTTATACATGCTATTCGGGACCCCTCCGGCTTCTGAGACCGTACGGGATTTTGATATCTGCTTGATCCTCCATGCTGAACATTCCTTCAATGCCTCGACCTTTGCAGGGAGGGAGGTAGCTTCCACCCATGCCCATATGTATGCTTCGGTTGCGGCGGCGATCGGCGCTCTCTCCGGAGAACTCCATGGGGGAGCGAATAGCGAAGTCATGAAAATGCTTTTAGAAGTTGGAGAGGTGGAGCGGGTGAAACCCTGGGTGGCCGAGAGGCTTAGAAGGGGTGGAAAGGTCATGGGTATGGGGCATGCCGTCTACCGTACCGAAGATCCGAGGGCAACCATCCTGCGCGGGATTGCCGAGAAAATTGCCAGGCGAACAGGAAATCGGAAGTGGTTTGAGCTGACACGGGTGATTGAGAAGACAACGAAGGAGGAGTTCAGAACTTTAAAAGGCAAGGAGATCTATGCCAATGTGGATTTTTACAGTGCCTCAGTCTACCATATGATGGGAATTCCATTAGACCTCTTCACTCCTGTCTTTGCGATCTCCCGGATCTCAGGCTGGACCGCGCATATCATTGAGGAGAAGTTTGCAGAAGCCCAGCCCAAAACCGAGCTCTATCGGCCCGATGCCGATTATATCGGGACTTACTGCGGTCCGCAGGCATGCGAATATATCCCCGTCGAGGAACGATCCAAATGAATTTCAAAGGAGTCTTAGAGAGGAAGGGAATTGACCGGCAAGGAGCCAATAAGAAATGCTAAACCAGGTTATCAGGCTCTTCATAGCCCGTCAAATACTCCGGGAGGTTGGGGATGACCATTCAAGCCGGATTTATATTCCTCAGCCACTGAGGGCTTTCACAGGGAGAAGGAAATTGACTCTCCCCGTTTCACATACGATCTTTGTCTTTTTTCCTCCGGGAAGTTCCAGTTCAATATTCAAGCGTCCATTTTGATCGTCATGAGAGACACAGACACAGGGTGTTAGAAGCATTTTGTTGTTCATAACAACACCTCCGCTCTAAATAAAAAATAAATATTGAGGCTTGAAAATTCAAGGTGGACAGATGAAAAAATTATGGTATAAATTAAATAAGGACCCATTTAAGATAAAACTCTCTGTTCAGGGAATAAGGAAACAATATGGGAATGACTCTGGCGGAAAAGATTTTACATGAGGGGGTGTTAGGGGATGGGGAGGTTTGCCTGGCCACACAGCCGAGAAATTTTAAGGGAAGAATGGGAAGCCCCCATTCGTTCATCTATCTGGGTTCCCCGGCGGTGGCCGCCGCAACGGCCATCGAAGGAAAGATTTCGGATCCGAGGAAGTATCTTTAAGAGGAGGTGAAATGAAAGGCAGGGTTTGGAAGTTTGGCGATGGGATCAGTACAGACCACATCATCCCCGGCCGCTATTTCTACCTGCGATCCAATTTACCCGAATTATCAAAACATATCTTGGAGTATGAAAGGCCGGATTTTTCCGAGAGGGTCTCTCCGGGCGATTTTATTGTGGCGGGTCAAAATTTTGGTCTTGGTTCCAGCCGGGAGCATGCCGCCCTAGTGATCAAGATGAACGGCATCCAGGCTATTTTGGCCAAAAGCTTTGCACGGATTTTTTATCGAAACTGCTTTAACAATGGCCTTCCAGCCATTCTCTGTGATTCGGATCGGCTCAGGGAAGGAGATGAAATAGAGCTCTTTCTGGATGAAGGGAAGATCATCAATGATACAGGAAATGAAACCCTGCCTTTTATTCCATTTCCTCCGGTGATGAAAAGGATCCTCAGCGACGGAGGTCTGGTCGAGCATGTGAAGAAGTATAGGGATTTGAAATTGTTTTAATTTCCTGATGTCCCTTTGAGAAAATGGGAATCAGAAAGAATGAAAGGGAGGTCGTCTGCAATGGAATGGCTGAAGGCATTCATGACATTGATCGGAAGGGTTCTCCTCGTTCTCATCTTTCTCAACTCAGGGATCGGAAAGATCGGGGATTTTCAGGGCACAGCACAGTATATGGCTAAATTTGGGATGTCGAATATCACTCTTTTCCTCATCGGAGCCATCGTCTTTGAGGTCATAGGAAGCCTCAGTGTCATCTTAGGGTATTTTACCAGACTCGGAACTCTTCTCATTCTCATCTTTTTAATCCCCGCCACACTCATCTTCCATAACAATTTTTCCGATCGGGTTCAGATGATCATGTTCATGAAAAACCTAAGCATGTTTGGGGGATGCCTGATTCTCTTTGCGATGGGGCCGGGACGACTGAGCCTGGATTACTTCCTGAGGGGGAAGAAGATATAACCATGGATCTGAGGCAGTGGAGCATCTGGTGGAAGGCCTTTCGCTTCCATTTCACCTCCGCGAGTTTCATGCCCGGGATCTTGGGCGGAATGATTGCCTGGGTGACCGATGAAAAATTTATCCCCGGTTATTTTCTCCTTGTCCTCCTGGGTCTCCTCCTCAATCACATCGCTCTTAATATGACCGATGACTATTATGATTTTAGACATCTGGTTGATGTTTTCGCTGAGGGGGGAAAGAATCCCTATGCCGGAGGGAGCGGCCTCCTTTCTTCAGGGCTGGTCCGCCCTGAAAAGATGAAACAGGTCTTTGTCATTCTTTACCTCATCGCCATCGGCATTGGTGTTTTTTTGGGGGTCATGAGAGGACCGTTAATCCTTCTCCTTTTAGCCATTGGATTCTTCTGCGCCTATTTTTATACGGCTCCACCTATCCGGTTTGGTTATAGGGGTCTTGGTGAACTGGCTCAATTGATCTGCTTCGGTCCGGCCATTGGCATTGGCGCCTATTATGTTCAGGCTCAGAGGATGGCCTGGGAAGCCTTCTGGGGAACGCTTCCCTTTGGCCTTATGCTCTTCTCCATGATTACGATCAATGAGATCCCGGACTATCCCGAAGACCGTAAAGGAGGGAAGTTAAACCTGGTGGCTCGCTTCGGGAGGGAAACAGGTGTCCGGTTGTTCACCATAAGCCTTCTCTCTGCTTACGGAGCTATTCTACTCGGGGTGATCTTGAAAAAGATCCCCCTCCCGGGATTGATCTCTTTATTCACCCTTCCCATTGCCTGGAGGACCATTCGGATCCTGAAGGCCCATTATCAGGACCCGGTCAAAATGGCCCCTGCCAATCTGGGAATGATCTGCATCCATAACATTACGGCTATTCTGCTCATCATCGCTTACTTCCTTGTGGGATTTAGGAGAGAGGCCCTGTTGGCCTCCTTCCTTCCTTTGATCGTATTGATATTCCTCTACCTCCCTATTGCAAAGTTGATCAGAAGAGCGATTTTCTCGCCAATCCCGGAGGATTGAGTTAAAATATTTTATTATAGTTTTTACAGGTCAGGGCTTTCGCCCTGAGCAATTACAGAAGCGAGGAGGAAAGGAGATGACCCAAGAAGAGTTTTACCTTCTGGAATTCACCGGTGCGGAGTGACCCCACTGCCGTCAGGTAGAACCTCTCGTGGAGAGGCTGGAGGATGAAGAAGGGGTCAGGGTGGCAAGGCTTGAAGTCTGGCATAACGAGACCAATGCCAAATTGATGAGGGAGTATGACAGGGGTTACTGCGGTGGAGTCCCGTTCTTCTTCAATAAAAAGACAGGAAAGTGGATTTGCGGCTCAGCAGACTACGAACGATTGAAGAGGTGGGCGATTGAATGACCGGCAAGTGCCCCGCAAGCCCCGCCTTGTAGGCGGGGTCAAGGGGCAC
>CAZXMB010000059.1:8772-16345 GCA_964641715.1 uncultured Syntrophaceae bacterium | reverse complement strand
ATTGCAGTGGGGGAATTGACCAAGGCAAATGCTGGTCGACTTTTCGATCCTAGGACAGGCCGGCCCAAATTCACCTCGAAAGAAGTTATCGAGGTATTGGATTTCTATAAAAAACTCAGCGCCACCGTCTTGCCTCCGGGGTGGTTGGGTCATGGGTATTTGGACACCTTCGCAAACCTGGCGACTGGCAAGGCCGCCATCCTCTACCAGGGCTATGGCCGGGGAGCCGGTTACATCGAGAAGTATGCTCCCAAGGAGATGGCTAATGCCGACCACTTCGGGGTTCTGGTGAAGCCGCATGGACCCTCCGGCAAAGAAACGGCAGCCCAGATCGATGCAGAACCCTGGATGATCTTCAAGAATGCGAAATACCCCGAAGAGGCAGCCATGTTTCTGAAGTTTTTCTTCAGGGAGGAGAATTACATCAAGTACCTCCACACCGTTCCGATCCACCTCCTGCCAACCCTCAAGTCGGTCAGGAACAACCCTGCCTACCAGGCCAATGAGATGGTACGCAAATGGAAGGAATGGCAGGATATGCAGTATCGCTATTTCGACACAGGTCAGGCAAAGCCAACCCTGATCATCGAGTGGGACGATTTGAAGCTTCCCTTCGGCCTTGAGATCCTCGGTTCCGGCATTGTTCCGGACATGGTGACTGATGCGGTTCGGGGGATGCCATCTCTGCAGGCAGCGTCTAAAGCCCAGGCACGGGCGGAAGAATTGATCACAAAGCTTGGATATAAAAAGTGGTAAATGTACTTTAGAAAAATGGCTGGGTACATGCCCGAAGAAAATTTTTAAAAGAGGTGTGTGCCCAGCCAAATCATCTCCACTCTTCAAGCGAACTCCATGGAAGAAATATCCGATCAGGCATCCAAACCCATACTCCATTGGATACCCCGACTATCCACCTTCATCAAAAGGAGGGGGTTTTCCCCTCTCACAAAGCCAAAACGCCAGGAACAACTGACAGGGTATCTGACCATTGCCCCTGCCTTCATCTTAATTCTGGGGCTGACGCTTTATCCGGTCGCTTATTCCATCTGGCTCAGCCTTCTTGAAAAACACTCCTTCTTTCCACAACAACGTTTTGTGGGTTTGGAGAACTACTTTTACCTTTGGAAAGATACGGAATTCTGGTCGAGCCTCTGGCTTGGGGTGGTCTATTCTGCATGGACGATTCTCTTTCAGGTGATCTTGGGGGTAGCCGCAGCCCTCGTTCTGAATGAGACCTTTGTGGGACGGGGTCTGGTGCGGGCCATCGTCCTCTTCCCTTACATGATCCCCACGATTGTGGCGGTGATCCTGTGGAAGTGGTTGCTCAATGATATCTATGGGGTGGTGAACTACTGGATGCTTGCCTTCGGGGTTGTGAGAGAACCCATCTGCTGGCTCGGAGCCGATTGCATCATGCTCTCTCTCATCCTGATGAGCATCTGGCAGTTCTTTCCCTTTGTCCTGTTGAGCATTCTGGCCCGACTTCAGACCATTCCTCCGGAGCTTTACGAAGCGGCAAAGGTGGATGGAGCGTCAGCCATGCGTCGTTTTGTCCATATTACCCTGCCCCAGATCCGTGGCATCCTGTTTGTGGTGATCCTTCTGCGGAGCATCTGGATGTTTACCAAATTCGACACGGTCTGGTTGATGGGAGAAGGAGCCGGGGCCGGACGTTTTATCCGGACACTGCCGGTCTATGCGTACATGCGTACCCTGACCTATTACCAGGCGGGTCTCGGTGCGGCCCTTGCCGTGATCATGTTTGCCATCCTGGTGGTCTGCACCATCATCTATTTCGGTTTGTTCCGTGAGGAGGCGGATATCGGTTGAATCGCTGGCGATTTCGACGGCTCTTAAATCGCGGGTTATTGTATGGCGGGGCCGCCCTCTTGGTTCTCCAGGCGGCTTTCCCTTTCTTCTGGATGGCCTCCACTTCGTTCAAGCCACCCTCAGAGGTGTTCGCCCAGCCTCCCTCCTTCATTCCCCATCAGCCCACCTGGGAAAACTTCTGGCGTCTCTTCACCTCCACCAATTTCCTTACCTATTTTCGAAACAGCGTCATTGTGTCTGGTTTTGCTGTTCTCCTGACTATGGTGGTGAGTGCCGCAGGGGCTTACAGCCTTACCCGGTACCAATATCTCGGAAGAGAAAAGATCGCAGGGCTCATCCTTTGCACCTATATGTTCGCCCCCATTATGATCGTGATCCCCTTCTTCATCCTGGCAAAGAAGGTGGGGATTGAGAATACCCACTTCGCCCTAGTCCTGGCCTTCACCTCCTTCTGCCTTCCTTTCACCCTCTGGCTGATGCGGGCGTTCTTCAAGACCATCCCCCTGCAGTTAGAAGAGGCAGCGCTGGTGGATGGCGCAGGCCGTATCCGTGCGGTAATCTATGTCGTCCTGCCTCTCGCCTTACCGGGGATCATCGCCACCTCCATCTTCACCTTTATCCTCGCATGGAACGACTATATCTTCACCCGGATCCTCATTACCTCGGATGAGCTAAAGACATTACCGGTGGGAGTTCAAGATCTCTTCCATTCAGCACTGATTGACTGGGGACTGATCATGGCCGCTGGAATGATGATCACGATCCCGGCATTACTCTTTTTCGTAACCGTACAGCGTTATCTGATCCGTGGCTGGGGCGCCGGAGCTGTCAAGGGGTAATCATTGATCATCAAAAGGAGGATGACATGCGATTCAAAGATAAAACAGCTTTGATTACAGGGGGAGGAAGAGGGATTGGGCTCACCACCGCTCTGCTCATGCTTGCCGAAGGAGCACGGGCCGGAATCGTTGAGGTGAACAAAGCCCATACCCGGCATGCCCTTGAAACGGTCAGATCGAAGGGTTACTCTCTGAAGGCCTTTGAAGGTGACGTCTCTAAAAAAGACCAGGTGGAGGCCTTCACCGAAGCATTCGTCAAGGAGTTTGGCAGGATTGACATCCTGGTCAACAATGCAGGGATTGTGATCTCCAGAGCCTTTATGGAAAAGACTGCTGAGGACTGGATCAAGACCCTGGAGGTCAACCTCATCGGTGTCTTTCTCTGCTCCCAGGCCGCGGCGAAATATATGCTCCAGCAGAAATCAGGGAAGATCGTGAACATCTCTTCGATACGGGGCATCGACCACTGTGGCCGGGAAGGGATCATGGATTACAGTGCTTCAAAGGCCGCCGTGATCAATTTGACGAAGACGATGGCAAAGGAGCTGGCTCCCCACATCAACGTCAATACCGTTGCTCCGGGCCACACCTTAACCGAGATGACCCAACCCCTCCCCGAGGAGGTTAAGAGATCGATGATCGAAGGGTCTTATCTCAAGAGAATGGCTCAGCCCGAGGATATTGCCAAGGCGATCCTGTTCCTCGCCTCAGAGGATGCCAATTTTATTACCGGGCAAATCCTTCTTGTGGACGGTGGTTTTAGTCTCAAGTAAACACAGAAAAGGGTTGGGTTGAATCATGATGATGAGATGAAGTGAAAAGAAAGGCATGGAACATGGCCAGGGTGATTCTGGAAAATATTTCTAAGAATTTTGGGATGGTTCAGGCAGTAAAGGATCTTAATCTGACCGTGGAGGACAAGGAGTTTGCCATCCTGGTCGGTCCTTCGGGATGTGGCAAATCCACCGCCCTTAGGATGGTTGCCGGGCTGGAGGAACCCTCCGCCGGAAATATCTACATCGGCGATCGGATGGTCAATGACCTTCCCCCCAAGGACCGGGACATCGCCATGGTCTTTCAGGAATACGCCCTCTACCCCCATATGTCCGTCTACAGGAATATGGCCTTTGGTCTCAAATTGAGGAAGTTTCGCCGGGAGGAGATCGATCAGAGGGTAAAGGAGGCAGCGGAGATCCTCGGAATCCAGGGACTCCTCGACCGCAAGCCCAAGCAGCTCTCAGGGGGACAGCGCCAGAGAGTCGCCGTAGGAAGGGCGATCGTCCGAAAACCCGCAGTCTTTCTCTTCGATGAACCCCTCTCCAACCTCGATGCCAAGCTCAGAGTCCAGATGCGGGCCGAACTCTCCAAACTCCATGACCGTCTCCAGACGACCATTATCTACGTCACCCATGACCAGGTGGAGGCCATGACCATGGGAACAAAGATCGTGGTTATGAAGGATGGATTGATCCAGCAGATCGGTTCCCCCCTGGAGGTGTACAACCATCCCGTGAATCAGTTTGTGGCAGGCTTTATCGGAAGTCCGGTGATGAACTTTATCCCCTGCCGTATCCTCTCCAGAGACGGCCGTCTCTTCATGGATGCTGCGGCCTTTGAACTCCCGATTCCGGAGGAGAAGGCCTCCTTTTACCAATCCCTGGCGGGTTCAGAGGCCATCTTCGGGATCAGGCCCAATGATCTCTATGATCGGGTCTTTGCCCCGGACCGGATCAGGGAAAATTTCATCCGGACCGTGGTTGATGTGATCGAACCGTTGGGCTCGGAGATCCATCTCAATGTCACTGCGGGGAGACATAATCTGGTGGCCCTGGTCGATACCCAGACCCAACTTCGGATGCATCAGCAGATCGATCTCGCCGTAGACCTCAAAAAAATGCACCTCTTTGAAAAGAACCCACCCTGTCTAAGAGTCAAAACAGAATCTTAAACCAACCTTAAAAGAAAATTTCATTATTAACCAAATTTATTACTATTCACCAATTGCCTTCTGCCATCGCATCAATCCGCTTAATTCGTTCTTGTCATCATAAGAAAGAATTGTTATGATTTGGGTAAAATGGATACAACCAAGGTACTTGAAATAATTAAAAATATGGAGTCTCCTCTCAAGAGGCAACTCCTCATGGTTGGGCTCATTACAAAACTCCTCGAGAAGGAAGGCAGGAAGGCTCCTGTCATCATAGGAGGCTGCGCTCTATCTTATTATTCAAGAGAAGTTTATTTTACCACAGATATAGACTTATCTTATGCTGAAAGGGAAGCACTGGATAATGTACTTAAGAGCATCGATTTTCAAAAAAAGGGGAGATATTGGGTCCATGAGGGCTTGAAGATGGCCATTGAGGCGCCCACATCTAAGTTAGTGGGAGAAGAGGCTCCTGTGGAGATCATTGAAGTTGGAGAGGGTCTCCAATGCACCATCATTGGGATAGAAGACCTCATCATTGACCGTATGAATGCTTGTAAACATTGGAAATCAGAAATCGATTGCGAAATGGTAGAATTGTTGGTGAACCGTTACTGTAATGACCTCGACTGGCCTTATCTTGAAAGGAAAGCGGCAAGGCCAGAGAACGATATCCTATTGGAGCTTCAGGGAATCAAGAGAAGGGTTCAGGGATGACGAAGAAAATAAAAAAATATGAGGGAATATCACCTGTAGAGTTCCTTCTTCTGAGGGAGAAACTCGGAATAAAAAGATACAGGAAAACCGCCAAGAGAGATGAAGAGAAGAGGAAAATCCTTCTTGAACTCGCTCTAAAAAAGATAGAAGAAGAAGAAAAGGATGATTTTATTCCGCTGGGCTTCAGGAGAAGAAAAGTCAAAATCTTCCCTCCCAAATGAAAATTTGATACTTCAATAACGCCAAACCCTGTCTTTTGGGAAAGGGGCCAGACGCACTGCCCGGTATCAACCCTGATTCTCGGCCTTAGAGCCCACCCATTAAAGGGCGACTTATCAAGATAAAAAGATCCCTTCTCTTGCCGATGCAACCTCGGAATGATGTGTATAGGTCATCTGTGGGAAAGGAGATTAGGTGGGCTCTCCCCTGCTCTTTCTGGCCCAGGCTTCGTATTTCTCCGAGATTTTCAGGTATTGCTCCTTTGTCACAATCGGTCGGTTAATCTCTTCCAGAAGGGCCGGCTCTATTTTCCCATGGAGGGCAAGGATTTTCCCGGCCCGTTGAATCCTATCAAGGCAAGGTTCGAGAAGTTGCGGCGCCATTTGCAGGGCAATTGAGCCGGGGATGCAGATTTCCCCGATGGGTTCGCAACCAAAGTTCGCTGCCTGGGCCCTGAACGTCATAACCAGGGGCAGAAAAGTCTCCATCTCCGGAAATCCCGATGTTGAGACCAGGAAGAATTTTGAAGGCATGGCCCAATGGTAGGGGTGCCTCACCCGGTTTGCAGGATCGAGCCTTAAAAATGGATCCATACCGCAGATGCAGCGGTCCATTACGGTTTTCATCTGGGCGCTCATACTGTCTGTATACACGGGGGTGCCCATCACAAAGAGTTCCGACTCCTTCAGGTGCGGATAGATCTGGTCCATATCATCCTGTTGGGCGCATTGACCGGGTGTTTTATGCATACACGTAAGACACGCCCGGCAGAAGGAGATATTCATTTCTTTGAGCTGGATATCTTTTACAATAGCCCCTCCCTCCGAGAGCCCCTTTAAAAGCGAATCCATCAATCTCCACGTTACCCCTTTCCTCCCCCTCGCGCTTCCATTCAATGCAATAACCTTCATCATTCCCCCTTTAGATGAATTGAACTACCACCAGCTACAAGCAGGTGGATTCTCTACTGACTGAATTTAGTTCGAAACGAAACAACCAGCACAGAAATCCTCACGAGGGGAAATCTGAAAAACCCGCATTCTCCTAAAGCTTCGGAAGCATTCCTGACCGGTGTCCAAATTCTCGCCATTCCAAAGCACTAAAGTATTACATTCTCCCCAATTCAAAAGAGATGAATGGGTGACGCCTCATTTCGAATCTCTTCACTCTCCTTCACGGGGATCCATCCAGATCGTCAGCAACCGGTCTTTTGCATGCCCTGCAGGTCTGTGCACCCCGGAAAAGCGGCTTACCGCATGAAGGACAGTGATAACGCTCACATTCTGCCCGTGCCCACTCGATGCTACCCTTCTCATCACCCTGCTCTGCTACTTTTTCGCGCCATAGCGGAATCGCCCTCTTCATCACCCTCATTCCGGTGGCGAAACCGAAATCCTCTATCATACAGCATGGCCATTCTTGACATTGATGACAGGAGTAATAGCCTTTGGATCTTACGCAATCTCTTATCCTGCATCCTTTGCAATAACCATAAAGTTTCTTTGGCGGATCAGTCTGCATACAGCCGAGACATTCTGTCTCTTCTGGTTTTGTGCCAAAAAGTCTGCCCATGACAGCCCTGAATTTCTCATTCTCATCCCTTGTGGCAATATAAATCCCGCAGACACCGCAGTATAACCCGCAGGGTGCCATCAAATTCTTATTTCTGATTTCATCCTCAGTCCATCCTTCCATAGTCATACCTCCTGCTTATAGGGATCAATTAATACAAATGCGTTATTTTCTTTAACTTGTCCTTGCGAGCCCGAAGCCCTGCACCGCATGGCGTTCAGGGCGAAGGGCGTGGCAATCTCAATTTGGAAGAGATTACTTCGTCGTCCCGCGAAGCGCGGAACTCCTCGTAATGACAATCTACTTACTGAGTTTGTATGAGTGCCTTAACTGTTTAATCTCCTATGATTTTGGGCAGACTTAAAGACCTCTGGATTAACGATATTCTTTGGTCTCCTTCCTCTGAGCATGGCTATGGCATTCTCCGCAGCCACCACAGCCATTTGTCCTCGTGTATCCTCTGTGGAAC
>CAZXMB010000059.1:0-8672 GCA_964641715.1 uncultured Syntrophaceae bacterium | reverse complement strand
ATGGCATTCTCCGCAGCCACCACAGCCATTTGTCCTCGTGTATCCTCTGTGGAACTTCCAATATGGGGCAGCAGTACCACGTTTTCCAATTTCGAAAGGCCAGGGGTCAGTTCTGGCTCTCTCTCATAAACATCGAGCCCTGCACCGGCAATCCTTCCTTTTTTGAGAGCCAAAACCAGAGCTTTTTCATCAACGACAGGCCCTCTCGAAGTATTGATAAGGATAGCCGTCGGCTTCATCAGATTCAGTTCACTTTTCCCGATCAGATGATGGGTCTCTTTCGTTAAGGGGCAGTGGAGGGTGATGAAATCGCTCACTTCTAATAGATCCTGTAATTCTCTATATTCCACTCCTTTCATCTTCTCAATGGACTCCTTCAGGAAGGGATCATAAGCAATCACTTTCATCCTGAACCCTCGGCTTCTCCTCATTACGGCCTGACCAATCCGTCCAAAACCAATGATGCCTAAAGTTTTCGTTCTATTCGAACCTCCAGGACCGATGTCCTGTCCCATAAAAGCCTTTCCGCCCGGTCCTTTCCATTGACCTGAGAGCATATACTGGTGTGCCTGAGGGATCCTTCTCGCCGTGGCCATGAGCAGGGCCCAGGCCAGGTCAGCGGTGGTCTCTGTCAAAACACCGGGCGTATTGGTCACGGGAATTCCGAGCTCGGTTGCTGTCCGGATATCGATATTATTATATCCTACCCCATAATTTGCGATCCCACGGAGATTCGGATTCGCCACCATTACCTCTTTGGGAACAGGTTGGGTCCCTCTCGGGAGGAGAACATCCGCATCCTTCACTGTCCTGATCAATTCATGAAGACCTGGAAGTTCACCCTTGGGCCCGTGGATAAAAATGGTCTCTACCTTTGCTTTCCTGAAGACTTCCTTGCCGATCTCAGGCATTGCCCATGGAATCAGAACCGCTCGAGTCATTACGCCTCCTTTTAGAATTGATATCAGAACAGGATTAGTCAATGAGGAGCATTCCAACCCCCTCCGGGTGCTTCTCAAAAGGGAACCTCACAGACATCCCTGCATTTTTAAGTGTTTTCTTCACATTCACCCCCAAGGCGTGCTCTGAAAATCGGGCCATGGTCGGATGGGTGCAGGTCCCTTTGATATTACATTTCTCACAGAGCGTGCAGGATCCCGCAGTTAATGAAAAAGCCAGTGTATATCCCCGGTTAAATGCAGACTTTTCCAATTCGAGCATTGCCAAAAGGATCCGTCTTTTATCGCCATCCCAGGCATCCCAGAATCTTTTCGTTCGATCCCTGAGCTCCGGAGGGGTATTGGGTGCGCAGAGGTTTTTCAAAAGGCTTCTTCCCACATCCTTATCAGCCTCGGCATCGGCGGAAAACTTGACAATGAGTATAGTTCTATATTCCCCGAGCATCTTCCTGAATTCATCAGCGGTGGGGGTAAAGGGAGGGCAAACAAATTTATGTCCGTACATGTGGCATCCTGAGCGGCATTTGAGGAGGACACGATCCTCCACCACTACCTTCTCTGGTCCGATAATCTTGGCCTCCAGGGCTCCGAGCTTCTTGGCCTCTTTCACGAGGAAGTCAAACTCCTTGGTTTTCCTTTTCGGTCTCTGTTTGGACATGGCGATCTTCTCCTCTTATTTTTCGCCCCCTTTCCATGAGGTAACCGCCTAAAATACTATAGGTGATTATTTTATGTGTCAAGCCTTTTAAACCCTGAAAGGGATTTGGAGAAAATTAAAAAACTTGGGATAAAAACTCTTGACATCCTTTTGGGTCTTTAATAAAATATGTGAAACAACATTTCGTAATACGAAACGCTATTGATGTCCCCGCGCCCCTTATCAAAACCCGGTAATCTTGTCCAGACCATCGAGAGGGTTTCCTTGATCCTAAATATCCTGGGACAGAGCCCTCAGGGGATTAGCATTCGAGATTTATCTTTAAAAGTAAACCTTCCCAAGGGGACAATCCATCGCCTCCTTTCCTCCCTCGCTTATTTCGGCTATGTCCGGCAGGATCCGAAAACGAGGAACTACTCCCTGGGTTTCAAACTGGTGGATCTGGGCAGCCTTATGCTTGGCCAGCTTGATCTCCGGCGGGAGGCAGAACCTTTTCTGAGAGGCCTTGCTGAGAGAACCAGAGAGACCGTCCATATGGTGGTCATGGATCAGGAGGAGGTCGTCTATATTGAAAAGGTTGAAACCGAGCAGAACCCAAGCGGATTGAAGATGGCTTCCAGGATCGGTCTGAGAAATCCTCCCCATAGCTGTGCGGTGGGGAAGGTCCTCCTGGCCGATCTCTCCGAAGAGACCCTCCATCATTTTTTGAAAAGGAAAACCCTCTTTAAAAGGACAGAAAATACCATCACCGATCCTGTCCGGTTCAGGGAGCACCTGGACCTTGTGAAGAAACAGGGATATGCGATCGATGATGAGGAAAACGAAAAGGGGATCCGATGTGTGGCAGCGCCTATCCGGAATGAAACCGGCAGGACGGTGGCTGCCGTGAGCATCTCCGGCCCCGCCTTCAAGATCACCAAAAGGGCAATCCAGGATAGCTTGAAAAAGGAGGTGATGGAAACGGCCAATCAAATTTCTCAAAGATTGGGCTATCGGGAAAGGAGGTAACCTTTAGAAATCCAAAGTTCAAATCTCAAAATCCAAATTTCAAAGTAGTACAGAACGATTTCAAACCATTTCGTACGAGTTCGTAGAGAATGCAGATCTGCGTTCCCCGTAGGGTCCGAAGTTTAATTCTAAAATCCGCAATCAGAATTCGGGGGGTAATCATGATCGAAAGGCATGTCACCTTCAATGTAATCCAGGGAAAAGAAAAGGATTTTGAAAGGCTCTTTAAAGAAGAATACAGCATTGCGATGTCAAGACAGCCCGGCTTTGTTTCGGTGACCCTTCTTAAAGAACATGGAAAAGAGACGGTTTACCAGATGGTGATCCGGTTTCAATCCCTTGAAACAGCGGGCGCCTGGAGAGACTCAAATGATCATAAGGCCCTCTCGCCCAAGATCAAAGCGCTCTATAAGGAGAGTGCTGTCCAGGTCTATGAGGTGATCGGACAGAAATAGATGGGATAGCATCTGGCCGGAATCGTTTTTGACATGATCAATTTGAATATGATAGATTTAGTCAGATCTTAAAAATTAAAAGGAGGAGACAGGATTATGAAAAGGAAACATTTTGTGTTTGTATGGGTGATGGTAGGAGTTTTAATCTTCTGGGGTTTTGCCCATGCCCAGGAATGGAAACCGACCAAACCGATTCGAATCATTGTGCCCTGGGGAGCAGGGGGATCTACCGATCAGGCCGTGCGTTCCATTGTGGGTGATCTTGAGGATGCCCTGAAGCAGAAGGTGGTGGTCGTCAATCAACCCGGAGGGGGTGGAGCGATTGGGACGAAGAGTGTCCTGGAGGCACCCTGTGATGGCTATACCTGGGCTTCAGGTGCGGTGAAAGACCTTGGCACCTACATCATCACGGGAACGCTGAACACAAAAGTTCAGGAATGGCACATCTATCTCAACAGCGCCAATGCCACGCTTGTCTCTGTCAATCCAGGCGCTCCCATCAAGGACTTCGCTGAATTCCTCGATATCATGAAGAAGGATCCTAAAAAGATATCCGTTGCGATTGCCGGTGTCCCATCGGCTGGGCACTCGGCCATTGAAGCGGTCAAGCGCGCCAATGGCGGCGACTATAAGCTTGTGAGTTATGACGGTGGAGCTCCTGCGGTGATTGCCACCGTGGCGGGCGAAACAATAGCCACGACTCAGCTTCTCAGCGAACAGATCGAGATGATTCGTGGTAAAAAGCTTCGGCCTCTGGCCGCCCTGACTCCCGACGACATTACGGTCGAAGGCTATGGGACGGTGCCGTCTGCCACCAAGTGGCTCCCCAAGGTGGCGGCCGATCCTGTTTACTTCGGCATCTGGATACCTAAATGCGCTCCAAAGGAAGCCGTCGAAACCATGGACAGGGTGTGGCGGGATAAAGTGGCTAACTCAAAATCTCTAAAGGAGTTTGCAAGGCTCAGGGGCCAGATCGTGTCTCCTTACTGCGGGGAAGAGGCCTTTAAAAAGGCATGGCCAACCATTGTGAATGCGGCCTGGGGGCTCTATGACGGGGGTAAAGCCAAAGTGAAACCTGACCAGGTAGGCATGTCCAAGTTCTAAAAGAAAACAATTGGAGAGGGCGAGCTTCTGAAAGGGCTTGCCCTCTCTTTATCCAAAAATCGGAGAAATGGGGCGATGGTAAAAGCGGATTTTCTCACTGGAGTCGTTTTGATATTCCTCAGCCTCTATGTGATCATCGAGTCATGGCGGATGCCACGGCTCGAACACCTCAAGGTGCACCCTTTAAGCGTGCCGGGGATTGTGCCTTCCTTTATCGGGATGGTACTTCTCTTCTTTGGAATAATCCTTATCATCCGATCTATCAGAAGAGGGGGCCACCATTTGGGATTTACCTCTGAGGGCCTCCGCCGGTTGTTTAACAATTCAGGCAATCAACGTCTCCTGTTAACCGCATTTCTCACCATTGGCTATGCCGGCTTTCTTATCGGAACCCTCCCCTATTGGCTCGCCACAGGCCTTTTTATATTTGTATTCATTGTGCTCTTTGAATGGGGACAGGGTACGAACGGAGCCCGATGGAGGAGATGCATCCTCCCTGCTGTCTTTATTTCTATTCTGTCATCCGCAGCTATCACATTGCTCTTCGATCGTCTCTTTCTCGTTTCACTTCCGTGATGGGAAGGCTATGAATGTCCTGATAGATAATTTGGGAAGGTTTCTCGGTGCCATTGGTGGATTTATTACACCCCTGGCACTCTTCCATATGGCATGGTCTACCCTTTTAGGAATCATCATCGGAGCCCTTCCCGGTCTTACGGCGACGATGGGAATAGCTCTCATCACCACATTGACTTATAAGCTTCCTCCAGATCTTGCCATCCTGGTTCTCATCTGTGTATATGTGGGTGCCATCTACGGAGGAAGCCGAACTGCGATCCTTATCAATATCCCCGGGACACCTGCTAATGCCGCCACAACATTGGACGGTTTCCCTTTGGCGATGCAAGGGCTTGCCGGTCGGGCCATGGGTATAGCGACCACAGGTTCGGTTATCGGTAGCCTCATCGGGATGTTCTTTTTAGCTACCATTGCACCCATCCTCGGAAACTATGCCTTAAAATTTCAGTCCTTTGAGTTTTTCTGGCTGGCCATCTTCGGGATTGTGATCTCGGGTCACCTGACTGCTCTGGAAGACCCCATCAAGGGTTGGATCGCAGGCTTTTTAGGTCTTCTCGTCGCCATGGTAGGCCAGGAGGGTATTCATGCCTACGAGAGGTTTTCTTACGGTACAACAGAACTATTAGGCGGCTTCGCTCTCATCCCCGCGATGGTGGGTGCCTTCGGTTTTGCAGAGGTGCTGAGTGTCATGCAGAACCCTCCACCGGAGAGAGCGGACAAGCCTCACGATAGCATTCTACCAAAATTGGCAGATGTGGCCCGCTACTGGCGCACAATCATCCGGAGCGGTCTTATCGGAACTCTCATCGGCATCATCCCTGGAGTCGGAGAGGATATCGGAGCATGGGTCTCCTATGCGGCGGCTCGCAGGAAGAGCAAGGAGAGGGAGAAGTTTGGAAAGGGCTCCATTGAGGGGCTGATGGCTGCCGAGACCGGTAACAATGCCGTCGTGCCTGGAGCCATCATCCCCGCACTCACTCTTGCCATTCCAGGTTCAGCCCCTGCCGCCGTTCTCCTCGCGGCTATGTTCATTCACGGTCTCAGACCCGGCCCTCTGATCATGGTGGAGTCGCCCCAGTTCGTCTACCAGGTGGTGGCCATGGTCTTCTTCGCCACGCTGGCTATCCTCATTTACGGAGTCGGGCTTTCCAGGTTACTCATTAAAGTCCTGGCCATCCCCAGGACTCGTCTGATGCCTGTGGTTTTTGTTTTGTGTGCGATTGGCTCTTATGCCATTACCAACCGGACTTTCGATATCTGGGTGATGATCGGCTTCGGGATCGTTGGTTTCATCCTCCGGCAGATGAAGTATCCCATGGCCCCGCTGGTTCTCGGCATTATCCTCGGCGACCTCATGGATAAGAACCTACGCCGGGGTTTAGTGCTCACGGATGGAGATCTAACCTCATTCTTCACCCGCCCCATCTGCCTGGTCTTATGGCTGATCACCTTTTCATCAATCCTGCTCAGCATCGACCCGCTGAGACACGCTCTGCAGGAAGTTTTTCATTTAGTCTGGTCGAGAACCCGTAGGTTCTTATCTTTCCATTAAGCCTGAGGAACAGGGAAGAGGAAATTTTTAAGTTACACATAGGTCAGGAGGCCGCTCATGGGAAAAATTGGTGTTGGAATCGTCGGGTCACGTTTTGCCGCTGATCTTCATGCCCGGGCTTACGAAAAGCTTCGGGGAGGAAAGATGGAGATTCTGGCTGTCTGCTCCAGGACAAAAGAAAGCGGGGAGGCCTTCTCAAAACGATTCCATATCCCCGATGTCTATACGGACTACCTTCAGATGCTCGGTCGAAAAGACATACAGGTCGTCGACCTCTGTGTGACCACCAATCTCCATCACACCATTGCCATTCATGCGGCTGAGGCAGGAAAGCATATCATCTGTGAAAAGCCTCTTACCGGTTTCTTTGGAGAAGGAGGAATTTCCCGCCAGAGGATGATGAAGGAGGCATTGGAAAATGCCTCCTCGGTCTTAAAGGCCGTCCAGAAAAACAAGGTGAAATTCTGTTATGCTGAAAATTTTGTCTATGCCCCGCCGGTGACAAAACTGAAGAACTTGATGAAGGCCTGCCAGGGCACGGCCTTAGACATCCGGGCAGAAGAGAGCCATTCCGGCTCTCACGCAGCCTACTCACGGGAGTGGAAAACTTCGGGAGGGGGATCTCTGATACGCCTGGGCTCCCATCCAATAGGGGCGGTCCTCCATCTGAAGCATTACGAAGGTCAAATAAAGTCAGGCCGGCCTATCCGTGCCAGATCCGTGATCGGAGATGTCGGCCATCTGACAAAGACAGAGGCCTTTCGGAAAGAACCCAAAAAGTGGATGGTTGACTCCTGGTCCGATGTGGAGGACTGGTCAGCGGCTCTGATTACCTTTGAGGATGGCTCAAAGGGGACCATCCTTTCGACCGATGTGAGTTTGGGGGGAGTAAAGAATCTTGTGAGTGTCTATATGTCCAATGCGCTTGCCCAGATCAATATCAATCCGAATAACTGCCTTGTTGTCTATTCTCCTGAGGGAAACATCTTTGGCTCAGAATATATTACGGAAAAAGTTGAAACTAAAGCAGGGTGGCAGTTTCCAAGCCCGGATGAAGACTGGATGAGAGGCTACCCGCAGGAATTGGAAGATTTTATAGACTCTGTCATAGAGGATCGTGATCCTATCTCCGGTCCTGATCTCGCTTATGAAGTGGTAGAGGTGATCTATGCGGCGTACCTTTCCTCTGAAACTGGAAAAAGGATAGATCTGTCGAAAAAATGAAAAATGAAGCCCGAGCTATTATTTTGGAAAAATTCAATGAACCTCTGGCGGAGAGGACCTTTCCTTTACCAACCCTCAGAGAAGGTGAAGTCCTCGTAAAAATTGAAGCCGCAGGGGTCTGTGGCTCTGATGTCCATATGTGGGAGGGAAGGGATCCCCGGATTCGGCTTCCCATGATCCCTGGCCACGAAGGGGTTGGGGAAGTCGTGGAGTTGAATGGAAAAAAAAAGGATGTTTATGGACACCCTCTCAAGTCTAAAGATAAAGTCCTTTGGAATAGAAGCGTCATCTGCGGTCACTGCTACTTTTGCAAGGTGAAGATGGAGCCATCCCTTTGTCTTCACCGATGGGTCTACGGCATCCACACCTCCTCTGGGGAGCCTCCTTACCTGACCGGAAATTATTCGGAGTATCTTCTTCTGGACAGAGACACCGATCTATTTAAAATTGAAACGGATGTTGACCTCTCTGTTCTGGTCCCTGCTTCCTGCTCGGGCGCTACCGCTGCCCACGCCTTCGATCTCTCCGGGATGGAATCCGGAGATTCGGTTTTGGTTCAAGGTGTGGGTCCCCTCGGAATATTTGCCGTTGCCTTTGCCAAATCCTCTGGAGCCTCTCAGATCATTGCAATTGGAGGAACCGAGGAGAGACTGATCATGTGCACATCCTTTGGAGCCACTCTCACTTTGAATCGTCATCGCCTCTCCCAAAAGGAACGAAAAGAGGTTGTGATGGAGCTGACCCATGGAAGGGGAGTTGATGTAGCTTTTGAAATGGCAGGGGAACCCGATGCCCTGAGAGAATGCCTTTCCCTCGTCCGGCCAGGGGGTTCCTGTGTGTCCGCAGGGTTTGGGGAGCCTCACGGAAAAATAGAGATTGATTGCTTTCATGATCTCGGGCGTAAAAACTTACGGCTTCAGGGGGTTTGGGTAAGTGACGTAAAACATACCCATATGGCTCTCCACCTCATCCTGAGTCGCCTTGAAGAGTTTAAAAAACTGATCACACACCGGTTTCCTCTGAGCCAGGCCAATGAGGCCATCCGGGTGATGAAGGATAAGGAAGCGGTGAAGGCAGTGCTACTGCCCCATGGGTAAGTGCGATGAAGCAAATGCAAAATGTGAAGCTCCCCG
>CAZXMB010000058.1:0-16829 GCA_964641715.1 uncultured Syntrophaceae bacterium | reverse complement strand
CCATTTCATCTTGACCAATTCCAGAATGGCCAGAAAAGTGACGACGACCATTCGGCGAGAAGCATCTTCCGGAAATAAGAAGTGAAAGGCGATGCTCCTTTTTTCTTGTTGAAGAAAAGTCAGGATTTCCTGAATCCTATCCTCAACGCTAATTCGATCTAAGATTACATTGTGGACGGTATCCTCTTTAACCCGTTCCAAGATATGGCGAAATGCCTCCAGGAGGTCAAAGAGACTCACCTCAATCCTTTCCTCCCTCTCCTCCTCCTCGGATTCCTTTGAAACCAGTCGGACAAATACATCACGATCGAGTACGGGTCGCCCGATCAGTTCGGTCGCTGCGGTCTTAAATTTCTGATATTCCAGGAGTCGTCGAACCAATTCTGCCCTGGGATCTTCCCCTTCCTCCTCCCCTTCCTCTTCGGGCGCCTGTGGAAGAAGAAGTTTCGATTTGATGTGAAGCAGGGTTGAAGCCATCAGAAGATATTCTCCGGCGATATCGAGATTGAGGGTTTTCATTAATTTGAGATGCTCCATATATTGCTCTATAACAAGGGCAATGGGGATATTGAAGATATCAATCTCGTTTTTATGGATGAGGTGCAATAAGAGGTCGAGAGGACCTTCAAATCCTTCCAATCGAATGGTATAAGGGGAACTCTCTTCAACCATTATTCTATCCCTTGGGCTCTAAAAAGATACTCCACCTCATCCTCTCGGGTGATCACCTGTTCATCCAGCCGGGCCTTGCGAAGATCCTCCAGTCTCTTCTTGATGGATGGGCCAGGCTGAATTCCCATCCGTATCAAATCCGCCCCTCTTAGAATGGGCCGTGTGTCCTTCAGCTGGGTGAAATAGAGGGAGATATACCGACGGGTGACCGCCTGAGTGGTCTTAGCCATCATAAAGAGTTTCACCTCGGTGGGGAGCGGATCGAGCACCGTATAGATCTCTGACCGTTTGGGTTCCATTCCTCCCTGGATCCACGAAAAGAACTGAAGCAACGTCTGATCAGCCTGGTGTTTTCCCTCCATCACCCTCCTCCTAAGCTTATCATTCATGGCCAACCGGTCGCAGAGTTCTGCCGTTTTCCCTTCCTTGAGGGAGTCGATGAGACCATAGAAATAGATGAGCCAGCGGTCAAATCTTTCTTCCAGAAAAAGGAAATCGAACCACGCGATGACCTGATGAATCTGTTCGAAGAGGCCGATTCTTTCCTCATCCAGTTGAAGGTGAGGGTGAAGAAGATGGAAGAGAAGAAAGTCTCTCATCCGTTTCAGAGCAGGGATTGGATTCTCCTCTTCAAGGATTAGGATGAGTTCAGAAAAAATACGTCCCCCTGAGAGGCGATCCATAAATCCCATCTTCACCGCATTCTTCATCAAATTCTGTGTGTGTTTTCCGATCTGAAATTTAAATCGCTGTTCAAAGCGGATGGCTCGAAAGATCCGGGTGGGATCCTCGACGAAGGAAAGATTATGCAGGACACGGATCACCTTCTCTTTGATGTCTTTGACCGCACCATAAAAGTCGATCAGTTCGCCAAAGGATTCTGAATTCAGCCGGATGGCCAGGGTATTGATGGTAAAATCTCTCCGATAAAGATCTGCCTTGATCGAAGCCCGTTCAACCGTTGGCAGGGCGGCCGGAGAATCATAGACCTCCAGGCGGGCTGTCGCCACATCAATCTTTAATCCATCCGGAAAGAGGATGATGGCCGTCCCAAATTTTTTATGCGGTCGAATGCGGCAGGGAAATCTCTTCTCAAATTCTTCGGCCAATCGAATTCCATCTCCCTCCACTACAATATCGACATCATAATTTTCCGTTCTCATCAGGAGATCCCTGACAAACCCTCCAATGGCATAGACCGGGTAACCCAGATCATCCCCTACCCTCCCAAACTGGAAAAGAAGGTTCTGTATCCTTTCAGGAAATCGTTCCTTCATCAATTTTGAAATCATCTTTTTTCGTGCATAAAGGGGATGGCTTTCCTGGACTGATCTCATCATCTCTTTGTGAAGGGTTTGCATCATATCCGAGACCGTGATGATGCCGACGAGGCGGTCCTGCTCCATGACAGGGAGTAAGCCCTGATTCTGGCCGATGATGAGTTCCCGGACACGAGAAAATGGGGTTTCCGGAGAGATAAGGAAAAACTCCGTCGTCATATAATCCCTGACCAAAGCCTCTTTTAGACCATGATGAATTCCTCTCTCCACGGTTTCTTTGGCAATCAGACCCACCATCCTCTCCTGTTGAAGGACAGGGAGGGTGTCAAGATGATAACGGGTGAGGACCTCCCTTGCCTCCTCCAGGGTTCGATCAGGTTCAATGGTCTTGATGGGGCGGACCATCACATCCCTGGCCAACTTTTTAGGTCTCACCGCTTCTCTTAATATCTTCAGAAGCCGATCATGAGTCTCCACAAGAGTCATCTCCTTGATTGTGGCTGAGGCTGCAGTGGGATGACCCCCTCCCCCAAATTCCGAGGCGATCTCAGATACGTTCACCTCTTCAATTCGACTTCTCCCGATCAGGTAGACCCGGCCTTCCATTTGAACGAGGACAAAGAGGACATCCAGATTCTCCATATCCTTCAGTTTATGGACAAGGATGGCAATGTCTCCCACATACCTCTCCGCAGAGGCCTGGGCGATCACGATCTCGATCCCGTTGATCGGGTATCGGGTAGCGGACTGGATGAGATCATTCAGGAGAAAGACCTGCTCCGAGGTCAGCTCCTTGGTGATCACGTTTGAGATGACATTGAGATTAGCCCCTTTGCGGACGAGATATCCCGCTGCCATAAAATCTTCCTCTTTTGCAGAAGGAAAGGTCAGGTTTCCGGTATCCTCATAGATACCAAGAAGCATCACCGTGGCCTCATCAGGGGTGATTTCTATCGTCTTTTTCCGCAAGATGTCCAAGAGCAGGGTCACGGTTGCTCCCACTTCAGAGACCACTTCAAATGAACCATGGAGATCCTCCGGGGAGGGAGGATGATGGTCATAGATGTGGATATCTAACCCTGGTTTTGAGACGATCTCTGAGAATTTCCCGATCCGGCTCACCTGCCGGGTATCCACCAGAATGAGCTTTTTCACCTCCCGGAGATTGATATTTTTAACCCTCTCCACTTCTAGGGCGTAAAGAGTGGAGTGGATGAAGAAATCCCGGAGGCTTCGCTCCTGAGAACCGGGGAAGACCAGAACGGCATCGGGGTAGAGCTTTTTTGCCGCAATCATTGAAGCGAGAGAATCAAAATCCGCGTTGCTATGTGTGGTGATGACTTCCATCGATGAAATTCCAATTACCCAACCCCAAACCTCAGATAAGCTCCAATCACCCATTACCAACAATGAAAATTCTTCTGGTTATTGGGATTTTGGACATTATTTGATTATTGATGTTTGGAATTTGGTTATTCTTACATTACCCTCTCGGGTGATATCGTTGATGGATCTTTTTCAATCTCTCCCCTGTGACATGAGTGTAGATCTGCGTTGTCGAGATATCCACATGCCCAAGCATCATCTGAACCGAACGCAGGTCAGCCCCCCCCTCAAGAAGGTGGCTCGCAAAGGAGTGGCGAATCAGATGCGGGGTAATCCGTTTCTTGATTCCCGCCTTACGGCCATAGGCCTTAATGTTCTTCCAGAATTGCTGGCGGCTCATCGGTTTCCCAGAGCGACTGATAAAAAGGAAGAGACTCTCACGGCCTTTGGCAAGTAGTTCCCGGGACCTCTCCAGGTAATCCCCAACCCTCCTCATTGCCTCGGCTCCCAGGGGGACGATCCTTTCCTTCGAACCTTTGCCATAGAGGAGGACATATCCGCCTTCCAAGTTGATCTGATGAAGGGGGAGACGGGTCAGCTCAGAGACCCTCATCCCCGTAGCGTAAAGTATTTCCAGCATCGCACGGTCTCTCACCCCAAGAGTGGTTTGTGTATCAGGTTGTTCCAATAACCGCTCCACCTCTTGCAGGGAGAGAACCTCCGGCAGGGTCTTGGTCGTTTTTGGTGACTCAATCTCTTCCGCAGGGTTAATTTCCAGAATCCCCTCTTGCTGTAAAAAACGCAAAAACATTCGAATGGAGACCAGATTTCTTGCAATGCTTCGGCTGGAGAGGTCCTTTCTTTTCAGGAATTGGAGGAAAGCCCGCAGGTCGAGCTTGGAGATATCCTTAATTTCCTGAATCCTCTTTGCTAAAAGAAAGTCTAAAAATCGATTTATATTATGGCCGTAAGCCTCGATTGTATTCTTGGAGAGACCTTTTTCCACAATCAGGTAATGAATAAATTGGTCTAAGCGTTGATGCATCATCCATCATAAATAAAAAGCAGAGGATATGGCATCCTCTGCTCAGAAGTAGATTTGCCATCCTCTGGACTCTGATTAAATTCCTGTATGGCCAAATCCTCCACCCTGTCTCTGGGTGGAGGGGAGTTCGTCGACTTCTATGAGTATCGCCCGGTAGACCGGGGTGATGATCATCTGGGCTATTCTCTCTCCGTTTCGAATGGTAAAGGGTTCTTCACCAAAATTGATCAGGAGCACCTTGATTTCCCCGCGATAATCCGAATCAATGGTGCCCGGGGCATTGACAATGCCAATCCCTTTTTGAATGGCCAGCCCGCTACGGGGGCGAATCTGTCCCTCAAATCCCTGAGGGATGGCCACCGAAATCCCCGTAGAGACCATCTTCCTTTCCCCAGGGCCGAGGGTCATTTCCTTTTTCAGGGAGGCAAAGAGGTCCATCCCTGAAGATCCCCCGGTCATATATTGGGGAAGTGAGACGGAATCGCTTTTTAGCCGTTTGATAAAGATTTTAACTTCTTCCAATGCCCCAGTCGTGGTTATATTTTTTTAGCGTTTCGGGCTCTACAGGCCCGAGGATAGTCAAACAGAAAAAACGTTCATTGAAGAGGTCATTGGCCAGATGGTGAACGGTTTCTTCATCCACCTCATCGATGCCTTTGAGAATAGACTCCACCGGGAAATAGGATTCAAAATAAATTTCGTTCTTTGCAAGCCGGGTCATCAGGGTGTCGGAGCTCTCCAGGCTGAGAAGAAGGTTTCCTTTGAGTTGTTCCTTGGCGACCTCTAACTCCCCATTCTTAAAGGGCTCCGTTTTAAGACGGTGAAACTCATCGAGAATCAACCCAAGGACTTCCTGAAAGGAGGACCCTTCTGTGCCTGCGTAAACGACGATCAATCCCGTATCGATATAAGTTGGAAGATAGGAATACACCGAATAGGCGAGGCCACGGTTCTCCCGGATTTCTTGGAAAAGCCTCGAGCTCATCCCACCCCCCAGAATGGTATTTAATACATAGGATCCGAATCGAAGGGAATGGTTATATTGAAGGCCTTTCGTCCCCAGGCAGAAATGGACCTGCTCCAGGTCACGCCTTGAGATACAAGTGGCGGCAATCGGATCAGGTTTGGTTCTCTCTCGTTGATGATCCGATTTTGGAATCTGCCCAAAGTTCCCCTCGATGAGATCGACCACCTCCTGATGTTTCAGGCTTCCGGCGGCACACACGACGATCTGTTGAGGTGAATAATTCTTCTTAAAATATTCGAGAATCTGGTCCCGCCGGAAGGACTGGACAAGTTGGTAAGTCCCAAAGATGGGAAACCCTAACGGGTGATTTCCAAAACAGGCTCTGTTGAAAAGGTCATGGACATAATCATCAGGAGTATCCTCCACCATCTTGATCTCCTGAAGAATGACCATCCTCTCTCTCTCCACATCGTTTTCGTTCATCAGGGAATGCAGAAAGATATCGGAAAGAAGGTCGATAGCAAGGGGCAAATTCTTATCGATCACCTTCGCATAAAAACATGTATATTCCCTTCCCGTAAATGCGTTCAATGTCCCGCCGACTGAATCGATCTCTTTGGCAATGTCAAAAGCGGTCCTCCGCTGTGTTCCTTTGAAGAGAAGGTGCTCGATAAAATGAGAAATCCCGTTTTCGTGGGGTTCTTCATCCCTCGACCCTGTCATCACCCAGATCCCGATGGAGACCGACTTGAGATAGGGGATCGCCTCGGTGATCACCCTGATGCCATTTTCAAGGACGGTCTTCTGATACCCTGAACCGTCGTTGAGGATGGCAGTTTTGGGAATAGGCTGGGGTTCTTTAATCATCTCACTTCTTTGTTAGCTTCACTCTTTGCTTTCTTTACTTCGGTCTGCCTCTTTGAGAGCGGCCTTACGGCTCAACCGGATTCGACCCTGGGGATCGACGTCGATCACCTTGACCAATACCTCGTCTCCCTCCTTGAGGATATCCGTAACCTCTTTGACCCGATAGTCTGCTAATTGTGAGATATGAATCAGACCATCGGTTCCAGGAAAGAGTTCAACTACTGCTCCGAAGCCTAAAACCCGTTTGACCACTCCGGTATAAAGCCCTCCGACCTCAACCTCCTGGGTAAGACCTTTGACCAAGGAAATGGCTTTTTCAATGGATTCATAGTTCGGAGAGGCAATCTTAACAATCCCTGAATCATCCACATCGATTTTGACCCCAGTCTGATCGACAATAGACCGAATCGTTTTCCCTCCCGGGCCTATGATATCCCGGATCTTCTCGGGTTTAACTTTTAGGATGACTATTCGAGGGGCATGAGGGGAGAGGTCCTTTCGGGGTTCCAAGAGGGTCTTCTTCATCTTTTCCAAGATATAGCGTCTTCCCTCCTGAGCCTGTTCGAGAACCCTTCCTAAAACCTCTTTCGAGACTCCCCGGATTTTAATATCCATCTGAATGGCAGTCACCCCTTCATAGGTCCCGGCCACCTTGAAATCCATATCCCCCATATGGTCTTCATCACCCAGGATATCAGAAAGGACCGCCTCCCTTTCCCCCTCGAGAACCAGACCCATTGCAATTCCAGCCACAGGTGCCTTGATGGGAACACCTGCATCCATCAACGAGAGGCTGGCCCCGCATACCGTTGCCATCGAAGAGGAACCGTTCGATTCCAGGACTTCAGAGACGATTCTGATGGTATAAGGGAATTTCTCATTCGAAGGCAAAACGGGAAGGATGGCCTTTTCTGCCAGGGCTCCATGACCGATCTCTCTGCGGCTGGGCGACCTTAGGGGAGAGACCTCTCCCGTTGAGAAAGGAGGGAAGTTGTAATGGAGCATAAAAGACTTATAGGTTTCTCCCATCAGGGAATTGATCTTCTGCTCGTCTTCGGAAGTGCCAAATGTGACCACTGCTAAAACCTGGGTCTCCCCCCGGGTGAATAAGGCAGAACCGTGAGTCCGAGGAAGGACTCCCACTTCACAGGAGATGGCGCGAATCTCTCTCAATCCCCTGCCGTCAATTCTCCGTTTCTTTTCTAAGATCCATTCCCTCATGAGTTGGCGTTCGATCTCTTCGAATACGGCCTTCACCACTCTTTGTGAATTCTCATCCTCTGCACCACACTCTTTAAAGGTATCCTGAAGAAGCTCTTCGATATGGTTACGCCTCTTGATCTTCTCCGTGATATGATGGGCCTCGATCAGTCTTGCCCGGGCAAACATTCTCACCTTCTCGACGATCGCCTCTTCAGGCTTTTGAAGTTCTATCTCTTTGTGAGGGAGCCCCTGGGCTTCCCTCAACCTCTTCTGAAGTTCAATGATCGGTTTGAGGGATTGGTGGCCAAAGAGGATGGCCTCCAGGATGTCCTTTTCTTCCACTTCCTTGGCACTTCCTTCCACCATGATGATCGCATCTTCGCTACCGGCCACGAAGAGATCAATATCACTTAACTCCATCTCATCATAGGTAGGGTTGAGGATATATTCTCCGTCAATTCTGCCCACCTTTGCCCCGGCGATCGGTTGATCGAAGGGAATGTCAGAGAGGTAGATGGCGGCAGAGGCCCCGATCATTCCCAGAATAGAAGGCTCATTATCCATATCTGCCGAGAGGACAGTGGCAATAATCTGAGTTTCATTTTGAAACCCTTTCGGGAAGAGTGGTCTCAGGGGGCGATCGATAAACCGAGAGATGAGAATCTCGCGCTCGGTGGGCCGCCCCTCCCTTTTAAAAAATCCACCGGGGATTTTTCCTGCGGCATAAGTCATTTCCAGATAATTGACCGTCAGGGGAATGAAATCAATTCCTTCCCGTTTTTTATCTGACGTGACGGCGGTGACCAAGACAACGGTCTCCCCGTACTGAACAACCACTGAACCATTTGCCTGTTTGGCGACCTTTCCTGTCTCAATGGACAGTGGTCTGCCCGCTAACTGAATTTCAACTTTCTGAACCATAATTTTCTTTTCTCCTTTTGGCTCGCTTCTTTCTCTTGAAAACCAGGATGGATCTACTTCCGGAGGCCTAACTGATCGATGACTGTCCGATAACGTTCCATATGATTTTCTTTGAGGTAGTTGAGGAGCCTTCTGCGTTTTCCAACCATCTTCAGCAATCCTCTTCTGGAGTGGTGGTCCTTTTGATGACTTTTAAAATGCTCTGTCAGATAACGGATCCGTTCACTGAGAAGTGCAATTTGAACTTCCGGTGAACCGCTATCCTTCTCGTGGGTTCTGAACTTCGTAATAATCTCTTTCTTTTTCTCCTGAACCAATGCCATGAAATTCCTCCTTCGAATTTAACTTCACCTTCATTAATCAGTCGTTCTTAAAATGAAAAACCCTCAGAGGCCGAAAGATGACCTTTTCCGGATAGACCCGATGGATTTCGTCCCGATCCATCTCCGACCTTAAAATGGCTATCAATTTCCCTTCCGGTGAAGACATCCTCAGCCATTGCCCTTTCCTAAAGTCCGGAAACGACCGGAGATGAAAATCCTTTAACACGATCTCCTTGCCATCGCAAATCTTCTTCAACATTTCTTCATCTCCTTTAACCTCAGGGAAATCGGGTAAGGCCTCTTTGGGAGAAATAACCCAGGGAAGCAGAGAATCCCTTCCGGAGAGGCTTTTCAAATGCTCCCAGGGGATAGCCTGTTTGAGATGAAATGGGCCGCTTCGGATCCGTCTCAGAGAGACAAGGTGAGCTCCACATCCGATCTTCCTTCCGACATCCCTTGCCAATGCCCGGATGTAAGTTCCCGGTGAGCAGGAGACCCTAAAACGGATTTTGGGAATGTCAATCCCCTGGACCTCCAGTTCGGAGATATTCACAGTTCTTTCTTTCCTCTCAATCTCCATCCCTTTTCTTGCCCATCGATAGAGGGGGTCTCCCTTTATTTTCACCGCTGAAAACATCGGAGGGGTCTGTTGAATCCTTCCGAGAAAACTCTTAAAAACAGCCTGAATCCATTCAATTGTCACCCCATCGAAGGGCTTTTGGGAAATGACCTCACCGGTTGGGTCATCCGTGGTCGTCTCCTCTCCCAATTTCATCATGGCTTCATATTCTTTAGGACCCTCTTCGAGAAAAGGAACGAGCTTTCTTCCTTCATTGAGGACCACCGGAAGCACTCCTGTGGCAAAGGGATCAAGTGTTCCGATATGGCCTGCCCTTTCGACCGAAAACCAGTGTTTGATCTTCCGGACCACCTCCAGAGAGGTAAGCCCTTCCGGTTTATCCACGATAAGAAGACCGTCAACCCTCATCCTTCTCTTTCTCCCTTTGAATATCCTGGAAAACCTCTTCCATATGAATGGCATATTCGATGGAGGGATCGAATTGAAACTTAATTTCAGGAGTATATCGCAGGCGAATGCGCCTCCCCAACTCCTTCCGGATATAGCCTTTCGCACTTTCGAGGCCTTGGCTTGACCTCTCCTTCTCTTCAGGCGATCCGGCAACGCTGAAGTAGATCTTGGCTAACCGGCAGTCCTCTGTGACCATCACCCTGGTGATGGTCACCCATTCGATTCGAGGGTCTTTGACGGAGCGGACCAGCATCTCTGAAACTTCCCTGCGGATTAAGTCCGCTACCTTCTCCGAACGTTTTCCTTCCATTCTTCACCATGCCCTGCGGACCTAGACCGTGAGGATTTCCATTTCTGCGTTCACCAATTCTGCGAGGTTCATCTTTTCGATGAAATCGATGACCTTATCCAGACTGGAATTGATATGCCGGCGGTCATTGCCCACGGTACAGATTCCGATCTTGGCCCTCTGCCACAGGTCATGATCTCCTACCTCCGAGATAGACACATTGAAACGAGGCTTCACCCGGTCGATCAGTTTTCTGAGGACATGTCGTTTCCCTTTAAGCGAGTGGTTTTCAGGGATCCGAAAGTCCAGCTGGCAAACTCCTATGACCATCTCATTTTCCTCCTCTTAGGACAGACGGGTTTGGATCTCCTCCATTTCATAGGATTCGATGATATCGCCGGGTTTGATGTCATTAAAATTCTCGATCCAGATACCGCACTCAAGACCCTGAGGGCATTCCTTCATATCATCCTTGAACCGTCTGAGCGAACCGATACGACCATCATAGACCACTACGTTGTCCCTTAATAGCCTCGCATGAGAGCCCCTCACTACTTTCCCGTCCAAGATCAGACTCCCGGCAATGGTCCCGAGTTTACGAATATTGAAGAGTTGAAGCACCTGTGCCCTTCCCAAAAAGTGTTCCCTGTAAGTGGGTTCCAATAATCCTTCCAGGGCATTCTTGATATCAGAGATGGCATCATAAATGACCGAGTAGGTTCTGATGTCCACCTCCTCGTGTTCTGCCAGAGCCTGAGCTTTCGGGCCCGGTCTCACATTGAACCCGATAATGATAGCATTCGAAGCAGAGGCCAAATTAACATCGGTCTCCGTGATCCCGCCGACAGCATCATGGATGATATTGACTTTGACCGCTTCGGTCGATATTTTTCCCAAGGCTTCCCTTACCGCTTCGATCGATCCCTGAACATCGGCTTTAATGATGACATTGAGCTCTTTAATCTCTCCCTTCTTGATCTTTTCGTAAAGTTCTTCCAAGGAGACTTTGCTCAGTTTGGAAAGCTCTTTGGCCCGGGTCTTTTCCTGCCGGTACAGGCTGATCTGTTTGGCCATCCTTTCTTCTGTCACGACGATGAATGGCTCACCTGCCTCCGGAACATCTGAGAAACCCACAACTTCTACAGGGATTGAAGGCCCCGCCTCTTCGATCTTCTGGCCCCGGTCGTTTAACATCGCCCTTACCCTACCATAATGGGAGCCTGCAATGAAGACATCCCCTATTTTAAGGGTTCCTTCCTGCACCAAGAGGGTGGCTACGGGTCCTCTCCCTTTATCCAATTTGGCTTCAATGATGGTTCCTCTCGAAGGTTTATTCGGGTTTGCCTTTAACTCCAATACCTCTGACTGGAGGAGGATCAATTCCAGTAAATCCTTAACCCCTATCTTCTGTTTGGCTGAGATTTCAGCAAATAGGGTATTTCCCCCCCATTGTTCCGGTACCAGACCATACTCAGAAATGTCTTTTTTCACCTTTTCTATATTTGCGTTGGGTTTATCTATTTTGTTGATGGCTACGACGATCGGAACTTTAGCCGCACGAGCATGGTCGATCGCCTCTTTGGTTTGGGGCATAACCCCATCATCTGCGGCCACCACCAGAACAACCACATCCGTCACTTGGGCTCCTCTGGCCCTCATCGCGGTAAAGGCCTCGTGGCCGGGTGTATCGATAAAGACAACCCGACCGTGGTCTAACTGAACGTCATAGGCCCCGATATGTTGGGTGATACCGCCCGCCTCACCTTCCACCACATTCGTCTTCCGGATTGCATCGAGAAGCATGGTCTTTCCATGATCCACATGGCCCATGATGGTAACTACAGGGGGCCGTGGACGTAACTCTTCAGGTAAATCTTCCTTTCTCTCTAAAAGATCTTGGCGATCGATCGAGGTCCTTTCCACCTCATATCCAAACTCACTCGCCACCAGGGAGGCCACATCTGCATCGATCAGCTGATTGATACTGACTAGAACTCCCATATCCATCAGTTTTTTGATCAACTCTCCCCCTTTCACCCCCATCCTCTTCGCAAGATCGACAACGGAGATGACTTCAGCAATACGGATAATCCTTTTAATGGGTTTGGGAACAGTGATCTCTGTCTTCTTCGAGGTTTTCAAAACGATCTTCTTTTTCATCGGCCTGAAGGACCGAGGGGCTGTTTCCAATTCTTTTTCCGGTTTTCCCGCCTCTTCGAATTCCTCTTCCTTCAGCAACCTCTCTTCAATGATTCTTCTCTTTTTACCGATCACCTTCTTCTTTGGGGGATAGGGAGACACCTTCTCTTCTTCAGGGATTTCTATCTTTTTCGGAACCAGGATTTCTATCTTTTTAAGTTGAGCTTCCTTCTTTTCAATCTCCGGTCCCTTTCTCTTCTCTTTAAAGACCCCGGGGGGGGTAACTCCGGCTTTCACCTCTTTTTGAGGAACTTCCACTTTTCCCTCAGGTTTGGCTTCGATTTTAGGTTCGGAAGGGACTTGACCCTCCTCTGCCTTCTTTCTCCCCCTTATCGGTTTTTTCTCAGGTTTCTCTTCCTTCTTTTTAGGGGCCTTAACTTCTTTCTTAACTTCCTCCTCTGTGACTCGGACTTCCTGTTCAGTTTTCTCTTTTATGGGGACAACGACCCTGGGCTTTTTCTCCTCAGGCTCGATAGTTACTTGGGGCGTGGCTGCCTGGACTTCAATGGTCCTCGTTCTTCTACGGATAATGGTGGGCTTGACCCTCTTTTCTATGACTTCCTTTTCGGCATCCCTCTCAATGACCTTCTCATCCGATCGAGCGGTGGTCTTTTCAGGTGTCTCAGGCTTTTTATCCTTAACCTTTAAACCCATCCGCTTTAATTTTAAGAGTAATTTGTCATCCTCCATCCCCACTTCTTTTGCAAGATCGAGGACTTTCACTTTCCCCATTCGTCTTCCTCCTCACTCCAATCCTTCATTTAAAAATCTCGCCATCAGAGAGGTCATCAGTCCATTCCTCTTAAGAAACTGTCCGATTCGGCTCTTTTTCCGGGCCATAGTAAAACAAGTAAGACCCGCACAGAGATAGTACCCCCTTCCCCTTCGACCCCTTCCTCTGTCAGGAGACAACCCTCCCTCTGGGTCTAATACCAGTCGGATCATATCGGATTGCCTCTTTTTCTGCCGGCATCCCACACACATACGAGTTGGGATGTGTCCTTTCTTCACGACTTGCCTTTCTCCATATATTCTTTAGCAGATTGAATCAGCTTCTCTGCTTTCTTTGTTCCGATCCCCTGAAGTTCGGAAAGCTTTTCTACATTCGTATTCAAAATATCCTGGACAGTCAGAAGGCCATGAGCCTTCAATATCTCGGCTGTTTTTTCACCCACCCCCGAAATATGGGTGACTGCATCCAAATTCGGTCCTCCGGGAGAGGAGGGTTTCACCTCTTCGGTTTCTTCACTTCTTCCTTCCCGGACGGCTTGACCTGCTTTTTCAACGATCTCTTGGGCCTTCTCCCTCCCGATCTCTAAAACCCTGGCCAACTCTTCAGGGTCAACCTCTGCAATCTCCTGAATCGAGCGGAATCCTTCATTATAAAGGATACGGCTTGCCACCTCTCCAATATGGGGGAGAGATTTAAAACTCTCTAAGATCTCAACCGATATCTTCTCCATCTTGGATTCGCTCTTAATGTCAATCTTCCAACCTGTTAATTTGGAAGCCAGTCTGACGTTCTGTCCTTTCTTCCCGATGGCCAAAGAAAGCTGATCATCCGCGACAACCACTTCCATATGGCGATTTTCTTCATCAATATAGACCCTTGAAATCTTTGCCGGAGCTAATGCATTACAGACATATTTGGCCTGATCCTGAGACCATTGGATAATGTCAATGCGTTCACCCCGAAGTTCCTGAACAACACTTTGCACCCTCGATCCTTTCATCCCGACACAAGCCCCCACAGGGTCAACATCCCGGTTGGAACTAAAAACAGAGATCTTTGCTCTCTCCCCCGGCTCTCTGGCAGCACTGATAATCTTGATCACCCCTTCGGAAATCTCCGGGACTTCCATCCCAAAAAGTTTTATTAAAATTCCCGGATGGGTTCTCGTCAGGAAGACCTGTGCTCCTTTGGCATTCTTCTGAACATCGAGGATATAGGCTCGGATCCGTTCTCCCTGCCTGTAAGTCTCACCGGGAATCTGTTCCTTTGAAAGGAGAACTGCTTCTGCCCTTCCAATGTTAATATAGATATTCCCCTTCTCCATTCGCTGGACGTTCCCGCCGATCAGATCTCCTTTTCGGTCTTTGAATTCATTATAAATATTCTCCCGTTCTGCATCCCGAACCTTCTGGATGATTACCTGCTTGGCTGTCTGGGCACCGATACGACCGAAGTCAGTATTGAGTTTGACCCCCAGGCTGTCCCCGATCTGTGCCTCACTATCCAATTCCTTCGCGTCATCAAGGGAGATTTCGGTGGCAGGGTCATTTACCTCCTCCACCACCTGTTTGAATTGGAATAATTCCACTTCACCAATCTCTTCATTATAGTGAACCTCAATCTCACCTTGATGCCCATATTTCTTTCTGGAGGCAGTAAGAATGGCTTGTTCCAAGGCCTCGATGATCACCTTCTTATCAATCCCTTTATCCTTTCCCACCTGTTCAATCACATAATTGAGATTGGATGGCATAATCATTCTCTCCTTTTCAAAACTCCACTTCTAAATGGGCTTTAGCGATACTCGAGAGGGGGATTTGAAACACCTCCCCATCTATTAGTATTTCAATCTCCCGGTCCGAAACCGCCGTCAGTTTCCCTTTAAATTCTCTTCGGTTCATCACAGGTTCGAAAGTTCTCACCTTAATCAAACGGTCTTGAACCTTTTTAAAATCTTTCTCACTCTTTAATGGCCGGGTTAAACCAGGGGAAGACACCTCCAATGCATAAGGGACCGTGATGAGGTCTTCCACATCCAATATTCTTCCCACCTCCTGGCTGACTCTGGTGCAGTCTTCAAGGGTTACCCCCCCCTCTTTATCAATATAAAGACGGAGAACCACCCCTCTTGCCTCTCTTCGATATTCAATCTCGACCAGTTCCATCCCTTGATTTAAAAGAATGGGGTTAATGAGGGTTTTTATACGATCCCTGATCTCTGTTGACATCCTATCATCCCACTTTAAACCGGGTGCTTTAAAAAAAAAGCGGGCTTTTTGCCCGCTTTTTCAGCAGACCGATTTATTATTTATATACTATAATTTAAAAGGAAATGCAAGAAAATAATTGAAAGAGTATCTCTCCTTTCCAATCGTCTCAATTTTCTTTGCTAAAAAGAGGGCTAGTTTGAGCTTATCCCCCTGAACGACTCAACCTCTTTGCTTAATCTCTCGATGGTTCTTTCGTTTTGGCGGAGGGCCTTTTTGAGCTGATAGCGTTGATAAAGGTCACTTAACCCCCCGATCAATATCCCTAAAAAAGTTGAGCAGAGGACAATCAGAAAAAGGGGGACCTTTGGCGAATCCCAATATTCATCCCATATGGGAGAGAGGCCAAACCTCAAAATCACCTCTCCTTTATTCTGAATCGAAAAGAGGATGACAAAAATAAAGATGGCCATGATAAAAAAAGTTTTTAACCATTTCACTTCTTTCGCCCTCCTTTCTTCTTTTCCTGGAAGTGGAGTCCAAATGTGGTGCGGAGCTTCTCATACGTATTCATTAAATATTCTGGGATGATTTTCGTCTCCCCTAAAATCGGCATAAAGTTGGTATCCCCGTTCCAACGGGGAACGACATGAAAATGAATGTGATCCTCCCCTGCCCCCCCCACCTTTCCGATGTTCATCCCGATATTGAAACCCTGTGGAGAAAGGGAGGTCCTCAAGACCCGGGTGGATATTCTTAATAGGCAAAAAAGCTCCTTTATCTCACGGTCATTGAGGTTTTCAAATTCAACGCAATGTCGCTTTGGAACGATCATGAGATGACCATTGTTGTAGGGGTACTTGTTCATCATGACAAAGGTATATCTTCCCCGGTGGAGGATCAGATTTTCTTTGTCCTTCCCCTCCAGAGGTTTTTGACAGAAGATACATCCCTTCTCTTTCCCACTTAAAATATAATCCATTCTCCAAGGAGCCCAGAGGTATTTCATGGGTTCTTTCTTCATCCTTTCATGATAAGCTGATTATTCAATGAAAAATTACGAAGTTAATTCGTGATTAAGATAAAGGTAGTCTCTCCAGGAAGTGGGCGTTTCTTCCATCCCTAAGCTCATACTTAACAGAGGGATCCAGATAGGAGCTTTGGGTTTTTTAATTAAAGACATCCCTGCTTCTTCAGGAGTCCTCCCACCTTTTTTAAGATTACATGCTGTGCAACAGGTAACCACATTTGTCCATTCAGTTTGTCCTCCCTTTGAACGTGGGATGACATGGTCATAGGTCAATTCTGCCGGATCAAATGGTTCTCCACAATACTGGCACTTTCCCCTATCCCGCATATAGAGATTTTGTCGGGAAAACTTAACAATGGGGCTCCTCTTCTTGATAAATCGGTGCAGCCGTATGACTGCAGGAAGTCTCATAGATAAACATATGCCCCTGACCAATCGGTCATATTCTTCTATAACCTCCACCTTTCCAAGGATGACCATAATAATGGCTTTTTTCCAGTTCACTACCTTGAGGGGTTCAAAGGTTGAATTGAGAAGTAACGTCCACTCCATATATCGAATGAGAAACTTAATTTTCCCTTTGGATTTTAGGGATATATACCGATTTTCATAAAGATTGTCAAGCTTTTTTTCAATTGACGATCTCCTTTCAATACGTCTAATAAACCGGAGTTAATGGAGAATAAATTTTAAAAAAGAATAACATTCCATGTCACTATCTCAGTATAGTGTTATTT
>CAZXMB010000057.1:0-17313 GCA_964641715.1 uncultured Syntrophaceae bacterium | reverse complement strand
GGGGTTCAATACGGAGGTTCCACGACTTCCATCCTGGTCAATATTCCGGGCGAGGCCTCCTCTGTCATTACCTGCCTCGATGGCTACCAGATGGCCCGTCAAGGCCGGGCCGGTCCTGCCCTCGGGATTGCCGCATGGGGGTCCTTCATTGCAGGAACCATTGCAAACCTCGGGCTGATGTTCGTGGCTGTTCCTCTCGCTTATGCCGCCTTGAGTCTTGGCCCTCCCGAATATTTTTCTCTGATGTGCATGGGACTGGTCATTGTAACCTATCTCGCCCAGCGCTCTGTCCTGAAGGCGATCATGATGGCGCTGGTCGGGATTATCCTCGGAAGCATCGGCCTCGATCTCATCACCGGTCTTCCTCGCTTCACCTTCGGGATCAATGAATTGACCGATGGAGTGGGTATTATCCCTCTTGTCATGGGCCTTTTTGGAATATCTGAAATCCTTGAGAATCTTGAGGAGAGTCTGGAGAGGGATGTCTTCAAAGCTCCCATTAAAAATCTATGGCCTTCGCTGAAAGATTGGGCACAGGCCAAATGGGCCATCGTGAGAGGATCGATCATCGGGTTTCTCCTGGGGATACTTCCCGGAGGCGGAGCGGTGATCTCGCCCTTTGTATCCTATGCGGTTGAAAAAAAGATTTCAAAAAATCCTGAGAAGTTCGGTAAAGGGGCGATCGAAGGAGTGGCCTCTCCGGAATCTGCCAATAATGCAGCGGCCGGGGCGTCGCTCATCCCCCTTCTCTCCCTCGGAATCCCTCCCAATCCCATCATGGCAATCTTCTTTTCGGCACTGATCATTCATGGGATTCAACCGGGACCCCTTCTCATCAAGCAACATCCCGACCTCTTCTGGGGTCTGGTGGCCAGCCTCTATCTGGGCAATGCCCTTCTCATCGTTCTCAACCTTCCCCTGATCGGGATATGGGTGAAGGTGCTCAAAATTCCTTACAAGATCCTCTTTCCCTTGATCCTTCTCTTCTGTCTCATCGGGGCCTACAGCATGAATAATGTCAACTTCGATCTCTACGTCATGATCTTCTTTGGGGTCCTGGGCTGGGGGATGAGGAAATTCGGATACGAGGGGGCCCCTCTCATCCTTGCCTATGTTTTGGGCCCCATGCTTGAAAATGCCCTTCGCCAATCCCTCCTGATTTCGCAGGGGAGTTTTTGGATCTTTATGACCCGTCCCATCTCCGCTGTGGCTCTGGGGTTCGCCATTTTCCTCCTCCTTTCCAATCTCTTTCCTTTTTTCAGAAAGAGGCGGAGGGAATATGGGGAGTTTAAAGAATAAGGAGTGGATCATAAACGATGAGGGGTGAACAAGGTGAAGAAAAAACGGTTTGTCCTGAGGCCCAAAGAGGTTGAACGGTTCGCTCAGGACAGGTATGTTGAACCAGGATCGGAACGACTCACAAAGTCGGATCACCTTCGGTGATCACTCGAAAAGGAGGAATTCATGAAGATCGATATCTTTACCCATGTGATGCCCGAGCGGTATAAGAAGGCCCTTTACAGGCATGCGGAGAAGTTCGCGACCGAGAAGAAGGTTCAGGACAAGCGGCCTACGCTGACCGACAACGAAGCCAGATTGCGAATCCTCGAAGAGCATGAAGGTTTGGTCCAGGTGTTGTCCGTGACCATGCCTCCGGTGGAGGAGGTGGTGGGCCCGGGGGAGGCGGCAGAATTGGCGAAGATCTCCAATGACGAAATGGCTGAGATGGTCTCCAGATATCCCCGGAGATATATCACGGCGATCGCCAATCTCCCCCTGAACAATATGGATGCGGCATTGAAAGAGACCGAGAGGGCGATCCAGAAGCTCGGTTTTAAAGGTATTCAGATTTACACGCGTGTCAATGGCAAACCCTTGAGTTCGGATGAATTGATGCCCCTTTACTCACTGATGAAAGGTTTTGATCTTCCGATCTGGATCCATCCGATGCGCAGCTCCAGTCAGCCGGATTATGCCACAGAGACGGTCTCCTATCATCAGACCTTCTCCATCTTCGGCTGGCCCTATGATACCACCACGGCAATGACGCGGCTTGTTTTTTCAGGTATCTTTGAGAAATTTCCGGGGATCAAGTTTATCACCCACCATTGCGGGGGGATGATCCCCTACTTTGCGGACAGAATCGTTGTCCATTACAACAATGGTTTAGAACGTCTCGGGCAAAGATTTTTCCCGGGGCTCACCAAACATCCCATTGAATATTTCAAGATGTTTTACAACGATACCGCATTAAATGGGAATCCCTCAGCGCTCCGGTGCGGTTTCGACTTTTTCGGTGAGGACCGCCTGCTTTTCGGTTCGGATATGCCTTACGATGTGGGCAACGGGGCGATTTCTATCCGGCAAACCATAGAGGCGATAGAGGGTATGAATTTATCTGAATCGAGCAAGAGGAAGATCTATGAAGACAACGCCAGGAAGTTGTTGCGTCTCTAAAACCCAAGGGCGAATGAGTCGGGAAGGAGGTCACGTATGAAACGAGCAGGATTTAAAATAGGAAGGAAGATACTTTACGGTGGGTTTTTGCTTTTCTTCATCCCTGCCTTTTTATCCGCCCAGGAATTCCCCACGAAACCGATCAATGTGGTGATTACGTTCTCCCCGGGTGGATCCGCAGATCCATCGATGCGTTTACTCGCAAGTAAGGCAGAAAAATACCTGGGCCAGCCTTTCATCATCACCAATAACGGAGGAGGGGGAGGATCTGTTGCGATGGCTATCCTTTCAAAAGAAAAGCCTGATGGCTATCACCTCGCCGGCTGCAGCAGTACCTCGTTAATCAGGATTCCACAATTTCGGGAGGTCCCTTATAAGCTCGAAGATTTCGTCCCCATCATGCACTTCGGAGCACCTCCCTCCGGATTGGTCGTCAGGGCGGATTCACCCTGGAAGACCCTGAAGGAATTTGTGGAATATGCGAAAAAAAATCCCGGGAAGGTGACTTACAGCTCCATGGGGATCGGTTCCCCCATGCATCTGGCCATGGAATATATCGCCAGGAAGGAGGGTATTCAATGGACCCATGTCCCCTACCCGGGGAGTGGACCTGCCTTCCATGCCCTCCTGGGAGGGCACGTGACCGCCCAATCCGGAAGTTCGGAGTCTTATCCCCATGTAAAGGCAGGAACCGTCCGTCTGCTGGCAATCCATCATGAAAAGCGGTTTAAGTCTTTTCCGGAGGTGCCCACCTTCCGTGAGGCAGGGTATGACTTCATCAATGAGACTGTGTTTATGTTTGCCGGACCGAAGGGGATCCCTTCGTCCATTGTGAAAAAATTGGATGAGGCCTTTCGCAAAGGGATGGAGGACCCGGAGTTCATCCAGACGATGGAGAAAATGGAGATTGTGGCCAACTATCGGAATTCCGAAGACCTGAAAAAATATCTGGAGGAGGCCTATGTTCGCCTTGGAAAGATGATCCGGGAGCTCAAGCTTCCCAAAGAATCCCCAAAGAAATAATAAAATAAGGGGACAAGCTCCTTTTTCTGTCCCCTTATTTCGAGTCTTACATGCCTTGACATTGTTTTTAGAATGTGAATAATTAAAGAAAAAGAGGGTTTAGTGAAATGAAAGAGGCATTGCGTTATTTAAACAATGCAAAAGAGATAATCAAGTCTACTCCTGTAGAGGACAATATCTATACAGATATTAAACCAATTAGAGAGGCCCTTGGGACGGCTTATCTCGCGGTCTTAGAGGCAATAAATGAATATCTCATTACTAAAGCCGGGTTAACAAAAAGAGAACTCCCTAAATCAGTAGATGGATATAGAAATGCACTACAAAAGTATGTAGCTATCCATAATGGGAAAATGACAAGGGAATTTGAAAGGCTTTATGATACTTTACATATAGCTGGTTATTACAGAGGTCTTTTAGGACATGTGGATATAGTCAAAGATGCGATCAGAGCTGCAAGGACTTTTATAGAAAAGGTAAAATAAAGGGAAATAGAATCCTCTATCTCATCTCCTTTATTTTTTCCTTCAGAATCGGGATCACATTCTGAAAGTCATCCACGATTCCATAATCAGCGACGCTGAAGATGGGGGCGCGGGGATCCTTGTTAATCGCGATGATGGTCTCAGAGCCCTGCATGGCGGTCACATGCTGAAAGGCGCCGCTGATGCCGATGGCGAGATAGATCTTCGGCTTGACCGTCTTTCCGGAAATCCCAACCTGTCGCTCTTTGGGCAACCAGTTGCGGTCCACCACCGGCCTCGAGCAGGAGACCGTTCCTCCCAGATTCCTTGCCAGTTCTTCAAACATCGGAATAGGCTCAGGTCCTCCGATCCCCTGTCCTATGGAGACGAGAATCTCTGCCTGCGTGATATCCTCGCCTGTAACAGGAGCCTCAATATACTCGATGAACTTCTTGACATCGATGGTCCCCTGAAGGGGAGAGGGTTCCATCACGATCCCACCCTTTTTCTCACCGGGCATTTTAGGGCTGAAGACGCCCGGCCGCATGGTTGCCAGGTACCCTTTGGATTTCCTCAGAGAGACAGCGGCATTGACCTTTCCCCCGTAAATCGAGCGAATGGCTTTTAATTGGCCATCTTCAAACGAGAGGCCGATGCAATCAGTGGCTAACGGGAAATCCATCTCCACAGAGAGGCTTGGCGCAAGATCCATCCCAACAGCCGTATGCCCCATCAGGAAAAGAAGAGGTTGATATTTGGAGAGGAGGGAGGAGAGGACCTTTTGATAAGGGATGGAGTTAAAATTCTTCAGATTCTCATCCTCGACCACTAAAACCTTTGATGTCCTCATGGACAGGTCTTCGGCAAAGCTTTTCATGTCATGACCTAAAAGGACTGCCGTAAAAGAGGTTCCCTCCTGATCGGCTAAAATCTCTCCGAGCCCGAACATCTCATAGGTGATGTCACGGATCTTTCCCTGCCGGTGTTCAACCAATATAAAAATCTCGCTCATTCTTTTCCTCCATACCAAACAGGAATTATGGAATATTGGAATGATGGAATAATGGGTTAAAAACCAGAGCTAAGATTGGGTCCTTGCATTAAACCACTACTCTCATCAACTCAGTATTCCAATGTTCCACCATTCCTTATTCGTCATCCTTTTTTCTTTTTTAAAATTTCACTCAGTTGTGTCGCTACCTCTTCAGGAGTGCCTTTTAATATCTCTGCCATCTTACCGGTCGGCGGAAAGGAGACCTGATCAATGGTTGTCCGGAGGGGGTCTTTTGAGGTAAATCCGATCTGCTCCAGAGCGACCTCTCTGGTCTCCTTATCCTCTGCTTCAAGGATAGCGGCAAGAGAGACATACTTCGGTTCGTTGATGCCGGTCTGAATGGTGAGGAGGGCAGGGAGGTTCACCTCTAAGAGTTCTTCCATACCTCCTTCCAACTCCCTTTTTACCTTTGCCTTTCCATCGGTGATCTCAATATGGTTGACAATGGAGGCATGGGGAAGGTCTAAAAGTTGAGCCAAAGCCACTCCGACCTGTCCCCGTCCGTCATCTTCTGCCTGAACACCGCTCAAAATGAGATCGAAGGATCGGTCTTTGAGTGCCCGGGAGAGAATTTCTGCAATGAGATGTCCATCGCTGGGAGAAGGTTCCTCTATTCTCAATGCCCGGTCCGCACCCATTGCCAGGCATCTTGTCAACACCTCCCTCGATTCCTCAGGCCCAACGGTGAGGACAGTAACCTCTCCGCCATATTTTTCTTTTAACAGGACAGCCTCTCTCACGGCATAACCATCCCAGTCGTTGAGGGCAAAAACCAGGTGGTCCTTCTTAATATCGTTACCCTCTTTTTCAATGATGATATCCGCCTCGGCTGTCTTCGGAATTCGTTTGACACAGACAGCGATGTTCATTTAGCGCCTCCTCTGTCCTCGATCCGTTATTTTAGTTAGCCTGAAACCATCGTTGGGTCATTGAAAAATTCGAAATTCGAATTTCGAAACTCGAAACAAATCTAAAATTCAAATTTCCTAAACTCAAAACTATTACTCCGTGTTTTGGTCATTTATATTTTGAACATTCGTGATTGTTTCGAATTTCGGATTTCGTGCTTCGAATTTAAGCTTTATCTACATTGCTTCCACTACCAATTCCGAAATATCTTTTACCACAATCTGGTCTGTTAGGCTCGAAATTTTTACGGCATCCTCGAGGGTTATGAGGCAGAAAGGACAGGCTGTCGCAATCACTTTTGCCCCTAATCCGATAGCTTCTTTCACCCGGATCTCTCCGTTTCGGGGTCCTTCGGTAGAGCCTTCCGTCCACATCCTCCCCCCTCCTCCCTCACAGCAGAGGCTTCTCTCCCTGGACCGCTCCATTTCAATATAGTCACATCCGGGGATAGAGGCAAGAATCTTTCTTGGCTCATCAAAGACCTTATTCTGCTTTCCAAGAAAACAGGGGTCATGAAAGGTGGCGGATATCCCCAGCCCCTTTGAAAGGTTCAGCCTGCCCGCCTCGATGAGATCAGCCAATACCTGGGTATAATGCTGGACCGGAATACTTAATTCCGGATATTCATTCTTAAAGGCATTGAAACAATGGGGAGAGATGGTGATGATCCTCTTTGCCCCTGACTTTTTAAAAAGGGCGGTATTATCCTTCACCAGCTTTTTAAAGAGGGCCTGCTCCCCCATCCTTCGAATCTCGTTCCCGCAGCAGGTTTCCTTCTTTCCTAAGATTGCGAAATCGAGTCCTGTTTTCTGAAAGATCCTGACGAGAGCAGAAGAAATACTCTGAGCCCTCGGGTCATAAGAAGGGGCGCAGCCCACAAAAAAGAGTGTCTCAGAAGTTTCTTCACCAAAGGTCTTCACTCCGAGATCTTTTATCCAGTCGGCCCTCCGATCCCTGAACCTTCCCCACGGATTTCCATGGAGGAGGGTATTCTCAAGGGCATCCCGGATGGTGGAAGGGACCTCCCCCTGATTGGCAAGGAAGTTTCGTATCCCCATGATCAGTTCGACATTTTTCACCCCGGCCGGGCAGCGAAGGCTGCAGGTGGCGCAGGTGGTGCACGCCCACCATTCCGGTCTTTTAAATAAGGAGGGCTCGTATCTTAAATAGGCCTCTCTGACCAGCCTCCTCATATTGAGCGGGGATCGAAACCTGACCGGACAGCCACCGGTGCAGGTTCCGCACTGGATACAGATATTGAGCTTAAAGTCATGGACAAACGTTTTCGGGTCGATCTTCATAGATAGGGTTTATTGCCTGAAAAATAAATGTCAGGGGTCAAAAGGTAAAGGTTAAGATGCCCGTTTCGTCAAAAGGTAAAGTTGTAGATGGCTAAGAATTTTAAGACGTAACCCCTTGACTACATACCAAACGGGCGTCGTAGCCCTAACCCCAAGACCTTATCCCATTTTGCAAAGGACAATCCGAATTCCGCAATCCTCAATCCGAAATTAGGTAACCAGCCCGTCCACTTCCGCCAATACCTGGTTATGTTTGAAATGATTCTGTCTGGCTGCCTTATTGGGGCAGATTGCACTGCAGGCTCCGCAACCTTTGCAAAGCCCTTCATTGACAGAAGAGATTCCCTTTCCCTCGAGAAAATCGATGGCAGAGCAGGGGCAGATCTCGATACATAATTTGCACCCTGCACAGAGTTCGGGGTCGATCCATGAGGTGATGGGTTCGACCTCGATCTCCCCCCGTGTGGCCAGAGAGATCGCTTCGGCTGCAGCCGCAGAGGCCTGGGCCACTGTATCCGGAATATCCTTTGGCCCCTGGCAGCATCCTGCAAGAAAGATTCCATCCACCGGAGTGGCCACAGGCCTCAACTTCGGGTGTGCCTCCATAAAGAACCCATCCGGGCTCTGGTTGATTCCAAATACCTGGGCGATTTTTCCTGCATCGTGGCGGGCGGTTAATCCTGTTCCAAGGACCACCATGTCCACCGAAATCTCCACCGGGGTTCCCAGTAACGTATCTTCAGCCGCAACGACCAGGCGACCTTCCCGTTTGAAGATCTCGGAGCCCTTTCCCCTGATAAAGAAGATTCCTTCTTCACGGACCCTCTTGTAGAATTCCTGATATCCTTTTCCAAATGCATTGATATCGATGTAGAATTCGTAAATCTCAGCCCCGGTCTTTTCCTTTGCCAGATGGGCCTGCTTCATTGATACCATACAGCAGACCCTTGAGCAGTAGGGATTTGCATTTTCATCGCGACTGCCGATACAGTGAAGAAAGGCAATTCCTTTGGGAAGGGTTCCATCCATTAATTGTATCTCTCCCCGGGTCGGTCCGGAAGGACTTTCAAGCCTTTCAAATTGAAGATTGGTGAGGACATTTTCATAGACCCCGTATCCGTATTGGGGGAGGAGGCAAGGGTTGAAGAGGTCATACCCGGTAGCCAGGATGATGGAACCCACTTCCTTCTCGATGAGTTGCTCCTTTTGTTCAAAGTCAATGGCCCCTGCCTTGCAGGCTTCCGCACAGGCCTTGGCACACTTTCCTTTCCTCAAGAGAAGGCAGGTTCCGGGATCCACAACTGCCTTCAGCGGAACCGCTTGCGGAAAGGCAATGTAGATGGCCTTCCGTTTTGCAATCCCTTCCTCAAATTCGGAAGGGACTCCTTTTTTTAATACGCATGCCTCCACGCAGTCCCCGCAACCCGTACATCGGGCAGTGTCCACATAGGTCGGCCTTTTTCGGAGGGTGACGGTGAAGTTTCCGATATATCCTTTGACTTCAACGATCTCTGAACAGATATGAAGCTCGATATTCTTATTCTGAGACACTTCCACGGTTCTGGGGGTAAAGATGCAGGAGGCACAGTCAAGGGTAGGGAAGGTCTTGTCCAATTGGGCCATATGGCCTCCGATGAAAGGGGATCTCTCGACGAGGATGGCGTGTATTCCCTCGCTCGAAATGGTCAGGGCAGCCTGAATTCCTGCAATCCCGGCTCCCACCACCAATACAGAGGGTTTGATTCCAACCTTTTTCGCCGAGAGGGCCTCCTGACGCAAAACCCTTGCCACGGCCGCCCTGAGCAGGTGTTTGGCTTTCTCCGTCGCATTTTCTCTCTCCTTATGAACCCAGGAGCATTGTTCACGGATATTGGCGATATGGAGAAAATAGGGGTTGAGCCCTCCTGAGGAGAGGAGATTCCGGAAGGTGCTCTCATGCATCCGGGGGGAGCAGGCCGCTATTACCACCCGCTCCAGGGAAAGCTCACGGATATCCTTTTTGATCAGATCCTGTCCTGGGTCAGAGCAGAGATAACGGTAATCCCGGACAATCTTTACCCGGGGGAGGGTTTTTGAGAAACGAACCAGTTCTTCGCAATCCACTGTCGCTGCGATATTGGTCCCGCAATGACAGATATAGACACCGATATTTTGGTTCATCCTGTTTCTCATTCTTCTTTTTTACGGTAGTCATAAACCCCTCTCCCGCTCTTTCGACCCAGGCGGCCGGCACTAACCATCTTGACCAGAAGAGGGGCAGGCCGAAACTTTTCGCCCAATTCCCTTTGAAACGTTCTCATACAGGCGAGGAGGATATCAAGGCCGAAGGCATCCGCTGCGGCAAGAAGCCCCAGAGGGAAACCCAGACCCTTCACACAGCATCGGTCAATCTCCTCCGGACTTGCCAGGGAGTTTTCAAGGGCAAAGAAGGCCTCATTGACCATGGGAAGGTAGAGACGATTGATCACAAAACCCGGAGAATCCGCCACGGTCACTGTCTCCTTATGGCATCGGGTGAGGAAGTGAATGGTGGCCTGGTGGGTATCTTCAGAGGTCTCCAAACCCCTCACCACCTCCACCAGCGGGGTCAGTGCCGCCGGAATGAGGAAGTGAGTTCCTATGCATTTCCCCGGTCTTTTCGTAGAGGCTCCCAATTCGGTAATACTCAGGGTGGAGGTGTTGCTGGCCAAGATAGTTTGAGAAGGACAGAGGGTATCCAGTTTTTTAAATACTTCTTTTTTTATATCGATCTCCTCAAAGACGGCTTCGATCACCAAATCGACATCAGAAAAGGTTCCTTCCAATTCTGTGCCGGTCCTGATGAGGAAAAGAATCCTCTGCTTTTCTTCCAGATCCATCTTTCCTTTTTTCACCTGACCGTCTAAAAAAAGATGGATACGGTTCAAGCCTTCTTCGATCTGGTGATCAGAAACATCGACCATCATGGTCGGGTATCCACCTCGGGCACAGACCATCCCGATCTGGCTTCCCATCGTTCCCATTCCCACGACGCCCACTCTTTTGATCTCCATCTGAACCCTTCCTCAGGTCTGGCCGAGGATCCGGCGGCCAATGGTGAGCTTCTGAATCTCTTTCGTCCCTTCGTAAATTTCAAGCAATTTTGCTGCCCGGTAGTAACGTTCAACGGGATAATCATCAAGATAACCATACCCCCCGTGTAACTGGAGGGCTTCATCCGCCACTCTCACCGCCACCCTCGAGGCCCACCATTTGGCCATGGCTGAAAGCTGAGTATCCGGGTGTCCCTGATCAATATACCAGCAGGCCTTGTAGGTGAGGCTACGGGCCGTTTCGATGAGCGTTGCCATCTCAGCTATTTTGAATTGAGTTTCCTGGAAAGAGGCGATCGTTCTTCCAAACTGTTTCCTCTTTTTGGCATATTGGATGGCCTGTTCGAATGCGCCCTGTGAGAGTCCGACGGCATGAGCTCCGATAATGACCCGGGAGTGGTCAAGAAACTTCATTAACTGGAGGAATCCGTTTCCTTCAACCCCTACCAAATTTTCCCCGGGGACCCTCACATTATTGAAATAGATATTGGCGGTATCCGCTGCACGAAGCCCCATCTTTCCATGGATCCTGTCTGCCTTATACCCCGGCCGATTCGTCTCGACCAGGAGGATGCTGTGGCGTTTTGTTTTGGAAGGCTCTTCCGGACGGGTAAGACAATAGACCAGGAGGAAACGGGCCTCTGTTCCATTGCTGATCATCACCTTATTGCCGTTAACCACATATTCATCCCCAATCCTTTCTGCTCTCGTTGTCGCAGAAGCGGTATCACTCCCAGCCTCAGGTTCTGTAATGGCAAATCCGGTGACCCACTCCCCTCTGACGATGGGGGGAAGGTACTTTTTTTTCTGTTCCTCCCTGCCAAAGAGAAGCAGGAGGTCTGTGCCAAATACGGTTTGGCCCATCACCTGACCCAATCCGGGGTCTGCCCTCCAGAACTCTTCGAGGATGATGGCATGTTCCAGAGATCCTAAACCGAGACCACCGTACTCTTTTTTAATAAAGACACCGATGAAACCTAACTGAGCCGCCTTCTTGATGATCTCCCGGGGGAAATCACCCTTTTCTTCACACTCCTTGCCAATGGGCATCAGCTCCCCTTCGGCAAACTCCCGGGCCGCCATCCGGATCTGTTTCTGGCGGTTGGTTAATTCGAAATCCATAACGGTTCCCCCTTGATGGCTTGATTATAAGATGCGGGCTTATGAATTACAATTTCCCCAGGATCTGGCCGGCCACCGTATTTCTCTGAACTTGGCCCGTCCCTTCAAGGAGCCAGGTGGCCAGGGCATCCCCGAGATAACCGGGAAGAAATTGTTCGTCAAAGAGACCATATCCAGCAAGAATCTGCATGGCCTTCAAACAGACATCAATTGCGGTCAGAGGACATTTCACTTTTGCCTGAAGGGTCGTGGAAAGGTCCATCTTTCCCTGATCGATCAACCAGACCGCTTTATAGGCCAGTAATGCATTGGATTCAATCTCCTCCGACATCTCGACAATAAGATGAGAGATGTTCTGAAACTTCCCTATTTTTTGACCAAATTGCTCCCGGTTCTTGGCATGATAGAGGGCGCGATCGAAAGCTCCTCTGGCAAGGCTAATGGCCTCGTTGGCAATCTCTGCCCTCCCTTCATTTAAAGCTCCCATGATATAGGTGAATCCGTGATTTTCCTTACCCAGCAAATTTTCTTTGGAGACCTTCACTTCTTTAAATTCTATGGTGCATGAGGAAGTGGTCTTTAAACCAATCTTGTCTCCGATATCGATGGCCGTGATGCCCTCGGTACCTCTCTCCACAATGAATCCGCTGATCCCGCGATAGGGCCCCGCATCGGGATCGGTCTGAGCGAAGACCGTGTAAAAATCAGCAATATCTGCATTGGTGATGAAGATCTTTCCTCCGTTGAGGATATATTCATCCCCTTTTCTAACAGCACGGGTGTCGAGAAAGCGAATGTCACTACCGTGGTTTGGTTCTGTCACTGCAATGGAAGCCACAGCCTCCCCTCTGGTCAATCTGGGAAGATACTTCTTCTTCTGCTCATTGTTACCAAACCGGAGCAGGGCCTTAGCAGGGATGGACCCGAGGCTTAAAGCCATCCCGATCCGGTTATCATAACGGATCATCTCTTCCATGATCATGCAGTAGTCAAGGAGGGGTATCCCCTGCCCGCCTAACTCCTTGGGGTAGTAGGATGCGAGAAAACCGTTCTTCCCCGCTTTTCTATAAATCTCCCAGGGAAACTGCTTCTTTTTGGCCAGCTCAAGTGTGACCGCCGGGTCACATTCCCCTTTCATAAATTCACGGACCGCTTCTCGCATCAATCTTTGTCTGGTGGTCAAACCGAAATCCATCCTTCCCTCCTTCTGTCTGCGGTTAGATCCTTAAGGTTTCGGGGGCAGTAAAACCAATCTCCTTTATCCGGTTTTTTTCAGACGATTGCTTAGGGTAGGACTGTAAATCCTTCTTTATGAGCCGCTTCTCGAAGGTTTTGATCCAGGCAGACCATTTCAAGCCTCTGAGGATTCTCCTGCGCCCAGATCAAGGCCGCTGCCAGTTGAAATGCATCTGCCGTTCTTATAGGATGAATGAGCAAAATTCTTTCTGCCCGCTGTCGAACGGGTTCACTGGGTTGGACCTCTGACCATTCCGTCGAAAGTGCCTCCAGAACAGCTTTTGCTCTAAGTTCCGCATCCATACTCAATACTCGCTCTCTTCGCCGTCTGGACAATGCTGAAAGACATTCCACCCGCGTCGCCCACCAAACCACCACATCCTCATCATCTTTAATTAAACGATTCACAGCTTCAGATTCTTTTTCTTTTACGCACAAAGGTACGATTGCTGAAGAGTCCCAAAATTTCATCTCGATTCAGCCCTTTCTTCGAGCAGGGCTTTGAGGACAAGCCCTTTCCGATCCTCTGGACGTATCATCGCCCAAAACCCCTTTGGAAGCTTTCCCGAACCGAGTTTGATTAAACCCTGTTTTTCCATTCCGGTGAACACTTCTCTTGAGGCTTTGACACGGGATATGGGGACTATTCGGGCAACGGGTTTTCCACGATCGGTGATGAGCACCTCGACGCCAGCCTTAACCCGATTTAAATAATCACTCAAATGTGCCTTTAACTTTGAAACAGCGGCTGTTTCCATGGATGACTCCCCCTTTATTTTTGAGACTATTATAGTCATATTTATTTAACCAGTCAAGACTTTTTAAAATGGAACCCTAGATTTCTTTGCGGATGGGAGCGGATCGTTGACAAGGGTCGATATTGTATCAGAGCGACCCTTTTGTTCAAAAGTATGGCTTCATTATCCACACCGGTATTGCACACCAAAGCCGCCATGAGGATATCTCCATCTGACAGAGCCATAGATGCAGGCGATCATGCAGGTACCGCACTCGAGGCAGCCGGCAAATTCCACCACCATCTCACCTTTTTCATTGAGGGAGTAAAGGTTGGCCGGGCAGGAATAGATGCAGAAGCGTTCCTTGCAGGTGTGACAGATATTTTGATCCAACTGGATATGAGTTTCCCGATCGTTTTTAAAGGCATCCAAAGCTAACTTTTCAGTGATCTTCATCAACACACCTCAATCGATCCTGTCATTCCCGTGGAAACGGGAATCCAGTAAAAGCCATCCTCGATTCCTGCTGGAGTTTATCCCGTACCGGATACGGGGCAGGAATGACCGAGGGAAAATATGGGTTAAATTTTCCTGAACTGCCACCAGTCTTTCAGGGTTTCGGGATTAAATAAATGTTTCTTCAATCCCCCCATTTTTGTTTTATAGATCCCTTCCTTTGGATGTTCGTCCACCCACATCACCTTTTCGAAAATATCACAGATCACCCGGGGGTATTTTGAAAAAAGCCTTTGATTTTGGAGAACGGTCGGCACATTTTTAAATGCCCTCAACTCCCTGAGGATAAAACTATCGTTTAAAAGCTTTTCATATTCGGCCAGAGAGGGGGCAGAGAAATCATTCCTTTCCTTTGCCCTTTTAATAGTCCGGCCGGCCAAGACTCCCGAGACCATGGCGTACTCCATCCCCCGAACCGTGACAAGCATATTGAGGCCGAGGCCGGCGGCATCACCCACCACCAGCATCCCATGGGTGTAAACACCGGGCATCGAGTGAATTCCACCTTCTGTGATCAGATGGGCTGAATATTCTATGGTCTCACCTGTCTTGATCAGGTTTTTGATCTCCGGCCTTTCCTTAAATTCGTCAAGGAGTTTATAGACCTCCTTTCGGGGTTCCTTAAGGTTGAGGGAGTGGATTCCGATGACTAAACCCAGTGAGAGGCTATCCCGGTTGGTATAGAGGAAACCCCCTCCCATTATCCCCTGGGTAAGGGTGCCGACAAAGAGTTGGGCCGCTCCTTCTCCCTCACCCAACCCGAACCGGTCTTCGATCGTCTTTGAATCAAGCCGAATCACTTCCTTAAGTCCCAGAGCAAGATGTTGAGGCTGGAATGGTTTCCGGAGGCCTGCCTTTTCAGTCAGAAAGGAAAGGATGCCATCGGCAGCCACCACACAATCCGCGCCAATCTCTTCATCCCCCGTTTTTACCCCGACCACTTTTCCATTCTCCTGAAGGAGGTCATCCACTTTCTTCTGGGGGATGACGAAGACACCTCTTTCTGAAACGAGATCAGAAAACCAGCGGTCGAATTTCGCCCTGAGGACGGTGTAACTGGGAAAGGGCTCCTGGTTGAAACGGTCGCTATAAAGTTCAAAAGTGGCGGAGTTGGTCTCCCCCATGGCTGTGAAGATCTCTTTGACCACATGCCTTTCAAAGGGCGCCTCTTTCCAGAGGCCGGGGAGATAAGGGAGGATGGGACGGAGATAGAGCCTTCCCCCGGTCACGTTCTTACCTCCTGAAAAATCACCCCGTTCCAGGACAAGGACGGTCATTCCCGAATCGGCCAGTTCATAGGCGCAGGAGAGTCCTGCCAGTCCTCCGCCAACGATGATCACATCGACTTTATCCATTATAGATTCACCGATCCTCTTACCCCCTCCCTCCCCCTCGAAGGGGGGAGGGAGGGGGAAGGATGCAATTCATGGTATTAGCTATCCATAGCTAATACTTTTTTCAATTCTTCTGTCAACGCCGGTACGATCTGAAAGAGATCGCCAACGATTCCGTAATCCGCATAATTGAAGATGAGGGCATTGGGGTCGTTATCCACCGCAACGACCGTTTTGCATGTCCCGATGCCCAGGACATGATGGATGGCACCGGAGATACCAAAGGCCATATAGAGCTTGGCCGAGATATTCTTTCCACTCTTCCCGATCTGGTCTTTGAGATCCCTCCATCCTTCGTCTACGACAGCGCGCGTTGTCCCTACGGAGGCATTGAGCACCTCTGCCAGTTCTTCGATGGTCCTAAAATTTTCAGGGGCCTTGATCCCTCTTCCTGCCGCCACAACAATATCTGCCTCCGCAATATCCAGCTTTGTTCCAGCCGCTTTCTCCAATCCGATCACTCTCTTCTTGAATGACAGGGGATCTAAGTTGGGTGAGATGGAAATTAGCTTTGCTGACCGATCAGGATTTTCGTTCACAAGGAAAGTATTGTTTCTAACCGTAGCCATCTGAGGCCTGGTTTCAGAAAAGACCATCTCCGCAAAGACCTTCCCGCCAAAGAGAGGACGAATGGCTGTGAGTTTGGTATTTTCTCCAATGCTTAAACCCGTACAATCGGGGACATAGCCTGTCTGCAGGTGCATCGCCAGTCTCGGGAAGAAGTCCTTTCCTGTAGAGGTCGCCCCTCCCAAAAGGATCGAGGGTTGATGTTCCCTTACCAGAGGAGCAATGCTCCTCAGATAGGCATCAGAGGTATAGGGGATAAGAGCAGGGTCTTCCAGCGTGTAAATTTTATCCGCAAATGGAGTAAGATTTTTTACGGCTTCCTGCAGTCCGGTTCCCAGTAAAAGGGCTGCCACCTCCCTGCCTGTCCTTTTTGAAAATTCAATTCCGGCTGAAAGGAGTTCAAAGGTGATCTTCCTCACCTTTCCATCCTGATGTTCAGCTAAAACCCAGATCTCGTTTGGCATGATATACTCCGTTAATTTCGAAATTCGGATTGAGGATTTCGGGATTGAAACACTTATTTTCCACCCCGCATTCAAATGGCTTTGGCTTCCTCCCTGAGCAATTTGACCAGTGTTTTAACATTATCCGGAAAGTCCTCCTTAACCATCTTCACAGTAGGCCTTTTCGGAGGGGAAAGATATTTCTGAACCTTTACTTGAGCCGGCGCAGTGCCCGCCTCCGACGGCTTCAATCCTAAGGAGGTGAGGTCCACCTTCTTGATCTGAGCCTTCATGGCCTTCATCACGTTCATGACCAGAGGGATCCGGGGAGTGTTCAGACCCTTCTGGCAGGTGAAGAGGGCAGGGAGGGAGCAGGAGAGGATTTCCCTTCCGTTCTCTACTTCCCGGATCACCTTCGCTTCTTTTTTGGAGGCGTCCATTTCAAGGCCAATGATAGAATTGACATGAGGAATTTCCAAACACTCGGCAATGGCGATGCCCACTATACCTGCATCATCATCCATGGCCTGTCTTCCCGTTAGGATGAGGTCAAAAGGTTTGCCTTTGAGATAGGCCGCAAGGATTCGAGCTACGGCAAACTGATCCGAACCCTCCATGGCAGGATCCGTGATTTGAAGAGCCTCATCGGCTCCCATCGAGATCCCCCTCCTCAGGGCATCCACTCTCCGGTTATCTACAGTGAGCACGGTGACCTTGCCCCCCCACTTCTCTTTCAACTTCAGACCTGCCTCGATGGCGATCTCGTCAAAGAAGTTGGTGAAATATTTGTTTTCGATTTCCAGCTCCGTATCCGATTTGACCTTCACGATCGCTTCCGGATCAGGAACCTGTTTGACCAGAACATAGATTTCCATCATTCCTCCCGATTCAATGAATAACCAAACACCAAGCACCAATCACCAAATAAATTCCAATATCCAATAACTAAAACTAAAACTCAGTGTTTGCATTAAATACAGTTTGATCATTGGAATTTGGTCATTGGTGATTATTTGGAT
>CAZXMB010000056.1:0-17548 GCA_964641715.1 uncultured Syntrophaceae bacterium | reverse complement strand
GAGCTTCACATTTGATATTACTCATGGGGAGAACTTTATGCCATTCGAATTCAAATTTCCTGATATTGGAGAAGGTTTAACCGAGGGGGAAATCGTCCGTTGGCTGGTCAAAGAAGGAGATGAGATTAAAGAAGGTCAACCCCTTGTTGAAGTGGAAACCGATAAGGCCCTTGCGGAGATCCCTTCTCCAAGGACCGGGGTGGTCTTAAAGATACTGGCTAAAGAGAAGGAGATTGTCAAAGTCGGTCAGGTCATTGTGATCTTCGGTGAAAAGGGTGAGGCACTGATCCCTCCGCCTCCAAGGCCTAAATCAGTGGGCGTGGTGGGTGAACTCGAGGAAGCCCCTGAAGAGATCCCCCGAGCCGAACCGAAGGCTGAACCGGCTAAACCCGTACTGGTCAGTGAACATGCCCTGGCAACGCCGGCGGTAAGGGCTCTTGCAAAAGAGCTCGGTGTGGATATCAATAAGGTGAAAAGGAGTGGACCTGAGGGAAGGGTTCTGGAGAAAGATGTGCGGCAATTTGCCGAGGCCAAGGAGAAGCCTCCTGAGCCCGAAAGGAAGATCACAAAGGTCAAGAAGTATGACCTCTACGGGTATGTGGATCGCATTCCCCTGAGGGGTGTCCGGCGAGCCATTGCCAAGGCCATGGTCAAATCGAAATATACCGCACCTCATGTGACCACGATCGATGAGGCGGATGTCACAGAGTTATGGAAGATTAGAGAGAAAGAGAAGAAAGCGGCAGAGAAGAAAGGGGTTAAGTTAACCATCCTCCCCTTTATCGTAAAAGCCGTTATTGCCGGTTTGATCGAACACCCTTATCTGAATGCAACCCTGGATGATGAGAACGAGGAGATCATTCTGAAGAAGTATTTCAACATTGGCTTTGCCACCGATACACCGGAAGGGTTAATGGTTCCGGTCGTTAAAAATGCCAGGGATAAATCGATCCTCCAGATAGGGCAGGAGCTCACCCAGCTGGCGGAGAAGGCAAGAAACAGGACCATCGATCTTGCGGATTTGAAAGGCGGGACCTTTACCCTTACCAACTACGGGGCATTGGGTGGAATTTACGGTACCCCGATTATTAACCACCCGGAGGTGGCGATCCTGGGTATCGGAAAGATCAGGGAGATGCCCGTAGCCAGGGAGGGGAAGGTGGTCCTCCGGAAGATTCTTCCCTTGGCGCTCTCATTTGACCACCGGGTCGTTGATGGCGGGGAGGCGGCAAGGTTTCTCAACACGGTCATTGCCCGCCTCGAAGATCCAGACCTCATTCTTCTGGAGACATGAGGTATCTGAATTACACGAAGTTTTTTAAACCCCTCTTCATCAGGGCTTGACAAATTCCCCCGAAATAGGTTATTATCAGCATAATCAGAAATATCTGAATTATTAATATTATCAGAATACCTTCAACGGAGGAGCCATGTCAAAGAAAATGAAAGTTCCTTTTTGCTCACTCCCGGACAAAGACACGGGGTGCTGCAAAGTCGAATCGATCATCAGCGTTGATGAAAGAGGGCAGATGGTCCTTCCAAAAGAGTTGAGGGATAAAGCCAAAATCCGGCCCGGTGATAAATTGGCCATCATGAGCTGGGAAAAGGAAGGAAAGGTCTGCTGTTTCTACCTGATCAAGACGAATGATCTTGCTGAGCGGGTGAAGGATTTTCTGGGCCCGGTGATGAAAGAGGTAACCTCAAAATGAAGGAGGATGTGCTCATGGATGAAGTGAACAGTTGCCAAACTGTGGAACAAACCGATAGTTCTAAGCCCGCTCCCTGTTGAATCAAAGGGGAGGAGACTCGGTCGAGTCTCTCTCGTTTTGAACAACCTTTTGTCATTGGGAAGTTCCCAACCCCTGCGGGGATGATCCCTCAAGTGTCCTCCTCCCTCTGCGGAAAGGATCATTGGGGGACCTTTAAGGCCCGCTGGGGAATCGGACGGATGCATTACACCGTCGAACCCGGTCTTTATGCCTTGGGGACACCCGACGAGAGGTCTTCTGTCCTGGTGACCGCCAATTACAAGATGAGTTTTGACGAACTTCGCAGTACATTGCCTAAGAGGAATCTATGGATTCTTGTCCTCGATACAAAGGGGATCAACGTCTGGTGTTCCGCGGGAAAGGGGACTTTTGGAACGGCAGAACTGGTAAGCCGTATTGAGTCAAGCGGTCTTGCCAGGGTTGTCTCGCACCGGGAATTGATCCTCCCTCAACTGGCCGGTCCGGGAGTGGCTGCCCATGAGGCGAAGAAATTATCCGGGTTCAAGGTCATCTACGGACCGATTCGGGCCAAAGACCTGCCTGCTTTCCTCAATGCCAACTTGAAGGCGACTCCGGAGATGAGACTGAAGACCTTTACCCTATGGGAACGAATCGTTCTCATCCCAGTTGAGCTGGTGAGTGCCATGAAAGGGGGACTGATGATCCTATCCGTTCTCTTCATCCTCTCTTTACTCGGAAGATCGGGAGAGGGCTGGCCGAATGCCTTAACTCATGGCCTTTTTTCAGTTTTCACTATTCTCCTGGCCATCGTGGCAGGTGCTGTCTTGACCCCTCTGCTGCTGCCCTGGTTACCCGGAAGGGCATTTTCCATCAAGGGTTTTAGCCTTGGAATAGTTGCCTGGATACTGGTAGTGGTTATCCGCTTCAATGGTTTGACTCCACAGGCAGGCTGGTCCGAAATGGTGGCCTGGCTCTTACTCATACCAGCGCTTTCAGCATTTCTTGCGATGAATTTTACAGGGGCCTCAACCTATACCTCTCTCTCGGGGGTGAAAAAAGAGATGCGATGGGCCTTACCGCTTCAAATCGGTTCCGGAAGCATTGGCTTCATTCTCTGGCTCGGATCCCAATTCCAATTCATAGGATAAGGAGTTCGAATCATGAATCAGCTAATCTATCTGAAAGATGTGGTGACTTTAAGACTCGATCAGAAAAAATGCGTGGGTTGCGGAATGTGTTTGATTGTCTGTCCCCATGCTGTGTTGAGTTTAACCAATGGGACAGCCGAGATTATCAACCGGGACGCCTGCATGGAGTGCGGGGCCTGTTCCAGGAATTGTCCGGTCGAAGCTTTAACTGTTCAGCCCGGGGTGGGGTGTGCGGCTGCGGTGATCAATTCAAAACTCGGCAGGAAAAAAGCTTCCTGCTGTACCATTGAACCTTCAGGTGGGCAATCGGGGTCATGTTCAGATTCCAGTCGAACAAGTTGCTGTTAAATAGAAGAATCTGGTTCAAGTAATACCAAGGAATCCTTATTCCGCTTCAGGTACTTCCTCCTCTTTACCCCTCTTTGGCAAAGAGGGGTGAGGGGAGATTTTATAAAATATTTTTCTTGACATCTCTTTTTTTATGTTATAAAAGGTATACATATGTATACCAAAATAAGAAATGGGAATTAGGAAATGAAAAATGAATTGACGGAAAAACAGAAGGAACTATTTGATTTTTTAAGGGATTTTTTTATTAAAAAAGGGTTTCCCCCAACAATTCGAGAGATATCCTCTCATTTTGGACTAAAAAGCCCGAGGAGCTCTCAAAAAAAACTAAATATCCTCCAAAGAAAGGGATATATCCGCAAAACTCCTTACGGTTCGAGGGCAATTGAGATCCTGAATTTTCATCGAGCTCATTTGAGCGAAGTTCTCCCCATTCCGATTATTGGAAGGGTCAGGGCAGGGGAGCCTGTCCTTGCCGTTGAAAATGTTGAGGGGTATATCAACCTCGACCGGAGTCTTGTCTCATCAGAGGATGTTTTCCTCCTCAGGGTTCAGGGAGACAGTATGATCGATACTCATATTCAGGATGGGGATTTCGCCCTGGTCAGACCCCAATCGAATGCGGAAAATGGAGAGATCGTGGTGGCCCTCCTTGAGGATGAGGCAACGATCAAGAGGATTTTTATGAAAAGTGATCTGATCCGTTTGGAGCCGGCTAACCCGAATATGGAACCCATTGTGGTTAAAAAGGGTGAGAAGAAGGTCACGATCATCGGGAAAGTTGTGGGGATTTTCAGGAAAATCTGATTTCCATTGCGGATTGGGGATTTCGGATCAAAAGATATATTCCTTCGGATTTAAAAACAGAATGACCAAATGACTACTGAATAATGAATATGGACCAAAGAGTTATTCTTCACATTGACATGGATGCCTTTTTTATCTCAGTGGAGCAGAGGGATGATCCTGCCTTGCGGGGAAAACCTGCAGCGGTTTGTGGATCTCTTTCCCGGAGCGTGGTGACCTCAGCCACCTATGAGGCAAGACCTTACGGGATTCACGCAGGGATGTCCGTGGCGGAGGCGAAAAGGAGATGTCCTCGGTTGATTCTCGTAGAGGGGGACCATTCCAAATATACGGAGACTGCGGCCCGAATCTTTTCTATTCTTAAAGATTACACTCCCCTGGTGGAGGTGGCATCGATTGATGAAGCCTTTCTCGATATCTCCGATTCTTTGCTCCTCTTCAAATCCCCTTTTCACATTGCCAAATTGATCAAAGAGAGAATCCGAAAAGAAGAGCGGTTGACCTGTTCGATAGGGATTGCCCCGAATAAATTGCTTGCCAAATTGGGAAGCCGGCTGAAAAAACCCGATGGCCTGGTGGTGATCCGAAAAGAGGAGGTGGAGGAGATCCTCAGGGACCTTCCTGTGGGGAAGCTCAATGGAATCGGGCCCAAGCTCGAAGAAGCCTTAAATTCGATGGGTATCTTTACCTGTGGCCAGCTGGGAAAGGTCCCTGTCTGGACTTTAACCAAAAGGTTTGGAGTGATCGGAGAAAGGCTCAAAGAAATGGGTCTTGGATCGGAGGAAAGCCCGGTCATCCCTTTTGATCAAGAGGAGGATGCGAAATCCATCGGCCATAGCGTCACCCTCGAAGAAGACACCTCTGATCCCGGTATGATCAAAAAGGTCCTTTTACAACTTTCGGAGAGAGTATCGAGAAGGATGAGAAAGGAGGGGTTTTACGGAAAGAGGATTGCGATCACCGTCCGGTACTCAGATTTCTTTACCTTCTCAAAACAGAAGACCCTTGCCCATGGGGTGAACAGCGGGAATGAGATATTTCGCCACAGCCTTGAACTCTTCGAGTCCCTTTCCCATCCCAAACCCATACGACTCCTGGGGGTAACGGTTTCCTCATTAAAAAAGGAGTGGTGTCAAAGAGACCTCTTTGAGAGGGGGGATAAGAAAGAGGATTTGCTAAAAGCCATGGACCGTGTCAACGAACGATTCGGAGACTGGACCTTGACCTGGGCCGGTCTTTACTAATAATAACCTAAAAGCAAATGTTAATAATTATACCTCGGAAAATACAATGTTTGATTTTTGATTAAGATTAATATAGACTGCTTTTTAAATAAAAATGGAGGCAAAATGGTAGGCTTGAATAGGAAAGGGAAACCAATTTTGGGAACTATTTCAATAACAGATTTACCTAAAATAAGCTCATTTTTATTACCAAAAGATTATGAATTATTACCCAATACTTCTGAGGTCTTTGAATTGGAATTTGCTTTCTATGAACATCAATTTCTAACGAAGGATGAAATTGTTCAACGTGGAGCATTCTTTAAAAGCGTTAATAAAATTCCTACACACCATTATATCATTTGTTCGAGCAACAGCTCAGTTATCTGGGAAGGAAGATCAGAAACAACTAAATCATATTTCAAAGAGGGTAGTTTCTCGATTGGTTATGCTACACATGGGCTTTTTCCATATAGAGGCAAATTTCACCCACAGCTTATCAAAGGAATATTGAATATCTTAAGGATTCAATCTGGAGATGTGGTCCTTGACCCTATGTGCGGTAGTGGAACTTCAAACGTAGAAGCAAGTCCCTTCTTCTTTAGCCCATGATCTGGTAGTTAGCGCAACCTGGCCGCATACCACTATCTTAACCACCCCGATGGGGTCAAGGAATTTTATTTTGTGTTAATCATTGATACTGAGAAACCACCGTGGATTTTGACTTGGAAACAGCTTAGAAAGATTTTGGAAGCTACAAAACCCCATTTCAGAACGGAAACGGAAAGAAGGTTTGTTAAGACCTTATCCTTTGCCTCGATTACAAGATCCGGGAGGGGGAAAGGATTAGGAACGAAAGAAAACAGTTGAGTTTCTGGTAATAAGATGGGCAAAGCTATGTTCCTTTATTATCAACAGACAAACTGGATAGGATCCTCGCCTCACTTAAGGTTTTAATATCAAATCGTGCCTTTCTGGAAGGTACGTATAGTGGCAAGAAATCCGCGGTTTAGAATTCACAATTCATCATTGCCACCCTTGCGAGTTCTTCCTCAAGATGACGATTTTTCTTGCTTTTTAGCAGAGAATAGTATATAAGAAGACTAAATCTAGTTGCAAAGAGTCCTTTTTGGACGCAAGAGAAACCCGCAGAGAACTCTAACCAGCTTCTTTGCGGGTTTTTTATAAAGTCTCGAAGGCCCTCTTACCAGGGTATACCAAAAGCTGGCAAAAAAAGGAAAGGAGGTACGGGTTCAAAGGGTCTGATATTTCTACTAACCACTAACCAAGAAAGGGGACATCGTATGCATTTCATAAAGATCTTCATATTTATATTATTAAGTCTGGCCATTGGATTTTTGGGTTGCACTCAGGAAGAGAAGAAGGTGGAGGCTCCCACACAAGAGCAAATCATTAAGAATTTGGTCCCACCGAAGGCTGAGGTTAAGGGGCCGGCTTTTCTTGTGGAGCTTAACGAACTTAAGGTTGTCACGACCGTAAACATAGCTTCCAAAGAGATCGTTGAGACGCCAAGCCTCAAGGGTAACATCAAGATCACCAACAAATCGAAAGAAATCCTGGACATCCAGGCGGTCACCCTCGAATACTTGGATGAAGCTGGGAAGCCAATCCCTTATAAATCTGAAGAGAAAATTGTGAAGGTTTCGCCATTTTGGAAGGCTCTTCAGCCTGAAGGCATTACCGAAGGTTCTTTGGACGTCACGATCCCAATGAACGCTATTAAGGAAAAATCCCTTAGAAAGATAGAAGTCAACCTGGTCTACGTCCCCTCTCCTCTTAAGCGAGAGACTTTGACTTTGTCTGAAAAGGTTGAATAGTCCCTGATACTAATCCAAGGGGCTAAGCAGAAGGGTATTATTTCACCCATTACATCGGGGAATAGAAATCCTTTTGTTTCAAACTGTTACCGATCTACCCGTAGTAGACAGGCGGTTTGGGGTGGCAAGACCATTCTATTTGGTTTATAGTGAGAAGCCAAGGGGGTATGGGGTAACCGAGCAAATCAGTTGGAGGGAAAAGTTAAAATGGTAATTGCATTTCGAAAGAATGAAGTAGAGGGCATATTGTTCTGAAGAGAATCAAAGTTGAGGGCGGTGTCGATTAGGGACGGGAGGTAATCGTTCGCCGGGCCACTGTAAAGTGGGAAGGAATGAAATCTGTATAGTGCTCTGGAAAAAGGTTTACGAACAGATTTGACGGACGAGGTGAAAGAGGCATGAAGGTTTTGAATAGAAAGGCGAACAATTTAGAAAGAGTTGAATGGACTCATGATCTTTTCAAATTCTCTCCCCCAAGAATCCTCTGTGAAAGTAACTGCCCATACATGGTTGTCACAGACACTTTGAACTGCCGAAAAGAATTGGGAGGCTTAGTGGACATGGAAGAAGTACGGGGAGCAGGCAAATGCCCGTTTTGGCCCCACAAAGAATCGAGGACTAAGTGAAAGGGTAAGGAATACAGTTAGATCCTCTTGAGCAAACGCTTTAAGATGAATCCTGATACTGATAAAAGATTTGGAAAGGAAACAACCTTATGGCTGGGATCTCGCCAGCAGCAATCTTATTTTTGATCCTCTTTCTCATTATCGTTGCTGCCGCTGCCATCAAAATCCTGCGGGAATATGAGCGAGGCGTTATCTTCCGCTTGGGGAGACTGATCGGAGCCAAGGGGCCAGGACTTATCTTCATCATTCCAGGTGTGGACAAGTTGCTCCGGATCAGCCTGAGGACTGTGGCGCTGGAGATTCCACCTCAGGATGTGGTTACCCGTGACAACGTCTCCATCAAGGTCAATGCGGTCGTCTACTTTCGCGTCTTAGATCCTAACAAGGCTGTGGTCGAAGTTGAAAATTACCTTTACGCCACTTCCCAATTAGCCCAGACAACATTGAGGAGCGTCATAGGTCAATCCCAATTGGACGAACTCTTATCAGAAAGAGACAAGATTAATCTCGAACTCCAAGACATCTTGGACAAACATGCGGAGCCTTGGGGAATCAAGGTTTCCCTGGTGGAGACAAAACAGGTGGATCTTCCTACCGAGATGCAGCGGGCCATTGCCCGTCAGGCTGAGGCAGAGAGGGAGAGGCGGGCCAAGGTCATCCATGCTGAGGGAGAGGCCCAGGCAGCAGAGAAGCTGGCTGAAGCAGCAAATATTATCAGTGTCTATCCTGCAGCCATGCATCTACGGTTCCTTCAGACCATAACGAAGATTTCGGCCGAGAAAAACTCAACGATGATCCTCCCTCTCCCGATAGACTTACTCACAGCATTCTTGCAAAAGAAGGGATAACCCGAGTCATATTCTGAAGAATCTCTTTGGGTAGGTTATCCCAGTATCTAAAGCATCCACCTTACTCTCTGCATCAATAAGGATATTCAAACTCCTCCCAGGGGGAGGTAACCCCCGATATTGCATTAGATGGGATGCCACCCTCTAAATATTTTTGTAAGAAACGAGGGCGTAGTGATGAAACTCTTATTGGTTTCACCTTCCCGTAAGTTTGGTAAATTGGTAAAGGTACCAAAAGCTCTTAAGATACCTCAACTAGGTCTACATATTCTGGCCTCACTGACGCCAAATGATGTTGACATTACCGTTGTAGATGAAGAAATCAGAGAGATAGATTTTTCTTTGCATTTCGACCTGGTTGGGATTTCTTGCATGACTGCGACAGCAAATAGAAGCTATCAATTATCCGATATGTTTAGACGAAGAGGTTCCAAAGTCGTTCTCGGTGGGATTCATCCTACTATCCTGCCACAAGAAGCCATCCAGCACGCCGATGCAGTTGTCATTGGAGAGGCAGAAGGCTGTTGGGCAGATGTCATCAACGATTTTAGAAAGGGAAACCTCCAGAGATTCTATCGTGTACCAGTCCCTGATCTTTCAAGGTATCCATTCCCAAGACGAGATTTTCATATTGATAAGGCGCTATTCAACTGCGTAGGGCTATTGACGACCAGAGGGTGTCCGTACGCGTGTGAATTTTGTTCAGTGACAGATTTCTACGGCAGGGAAATTAGGCATAGACCGGTTTCAATGGTTGTTGAGGATATCAAACAATCCGGCTCAAAGACGTTTTTGATCTTAGACGATAACGTCACCGGACACCCGAAATATTCCAAAGAATTATTTGAAGCTTTGATACCCCTGGGCATCGGATGGGTAGGACAAAGTTCCATCTCCTTGGCGAAAGACAAAGAGATGCTGAAATTATGTCGCCTCTCGGGCTGTGCAGCCTTATTCTTTGGGCTTGAGTCTGTATCGCCTTCAAGCCTGATGGGAATGAAAAAAACGCTTAAATCCATAGAAGAAACTGAGGAGGCGATTAAGATTGTCCAGGACAATGGTATCGCGTTTCACCCCTCCATTATTTTGGGATTTGATACGGATACAAAAGCCATTTTTGATGATACCCTGGAATTTTTAGCGAGGACCAAACTTCCCACGATGGCTTTACATGTTCTGACGCCCTATCCTGGGACACGAATATACAAGCGTTTCAGAGATCAGGGGCGAATCATATCTTACGATTGGAGCCATTACGACCACCATACCGTCGTATTTCAACCCCAAAACATGACTCCCCAGGAGCTTGCCGAGGGACACCATCATGTCCAAAGCGAGTTTTATTCTTTCTCTTCGATCGTTCGGCATGTTCCATTTCTTTTAAGGGTTTCTCCTGTCAACCTCAGGCGGAGCCTGCTTTTCCTGTTACTTAATATTGCTGGTAAAAGCACAGTGAAATACATCGATACATCTCTTGATTGGGCTGATAACAATGAAAAGTGGAATTCCCAGAAGATTCGACCCGATGATAAAGTCTTAAAAGGGAATACCGTCTTCTCTTCAGATAAAGCCCATCTTCCTTTTCAGTCTTTAAAAGATGGTAGCCCGTTTAAAAACGATGAACCGCATCTTAATGACGAGAACAAAATACCATAGACGGCTCCAAAGATTTCTGCCTTTTTGAAGGTCAAAGGGGCATAGTAAAGCTCCCCGCCCACAGGGCGGGGCTTTCGGGTTAAGGTAGTTTCATTAATATTGTCGGCTTTGGCTCCAATTCTGGAGCCCGTTACCGCCATCCCCGCCTACAAGGCGGGGCATCCAGCCGACTTTCCCGTAATAAAGTCAATTGTGGGGAGGTTTGTAGGAACTGACAGATTAACCACAAAGGGATTTTACGCATTTGTAAGACTCGAAAGGGTATGACAACTTACAATAAGATTTTCAAGGGAGGTTGTAATGGCGAAGGGTCGAGTCAAGTGGTTCAGCGAGCAAAAGGGCTTTGGGTTTATCGAAGTGAAAGACGGTAAGGATGTATTCGTTCATCGAACTGCTATTCAGGGTGAAGGATTTGCCCTGAGAGAGGGTGATGAGGTTGAATTCGAAATCTCTCAGGGCCCTAAAGGTCCTCAAGCCACCAATGTAAGGGTGGTCATTTAAGAAGCTGAGGGGCCGGTTTTTTTAGATCTTCGGGGAGCTCAGTCGAACCGTTGTTGAATGCTTTGAGTTATACCCTCCTTGGACGTGGATAGGTATGCTATCCCCTGCCCGTCACAGATAGGGATGTTCCCCCCTCGGGGTATTACCTGAATAATATGGAGTTCCTGACGGGTTTCATGGAAAAAACTTAAGTGGGAAGAAATCGAAGAAATAGAGACAAGGAAAGAAGTTTGAAAGAACGGGTTCCAAAAAGATCCTACAGATCTGAGTCCCGCCAAGAGCGGGACGAAGATGCTTTGACCCTGTCCGATGAGTTGGACCTCGATGTGGTCAGCGAGTTCCCAAGATTGAAAGTGGAGGATGGGAATGTTCAGGCAAGGGAAGAGGAGAGAGTTGTTGAACACGAACTGGGGACGTTTGGAAAGGCAAAGGACCCCGTTCTTATCTACTTGAAGGAGATGCGATCATTTCCCTTACTGACCCGGGAAGGGGAAGTGGAGATTGCTAAGAAGATCGAAAATGGGCAACGGGATGTGTTGAGCGTGGTGCTTAATTGTCCCATTGCTGTCAGCGAGGTCATTAACCTCGGAGTCGCTCTCCGCGCTGGAATGGTAGAGATCAGAGAGGTAACCAATGAGATCGACGATGAAGAGGCCGATGTTGAGAAGGAGGAGATCCAGAAGAAGAGAGTTCTCAGCTTAATCGATAAGATCCAGAGGGGAGAAGAGCGCATTCGAATTCTCCGGGGAGAGTTGAAGCTCAGGAATAAAGAAGTTCCAAAAAAGAGTATTCATGAAAAGATTTTGAAAAAACAAACCAAGATATTTGATGCCTTTAAACGGATCAACTTGAGTGATAAACAGATCAACAGAATCGTTCAGAAGTTGAAACAGTGGGGCATTAGGATGGAGAAGGCTATAAGGGAGGTGGAAAAACATGAGGAGGATTTAGGGGTCTCAGTCCAGGAAGCCAGAAATTCTTTGAGGGTAATGAGAAAAAAAGCAATTAAAAAAAGTTCTCTATCCCCTGTTAAAGTGGGCCTTCGGTTAAAGGATTTAGAGGAGATGGACAGGATCGCACGGAATGTCAAAAGGAAGGTGGGTAGAATGGAGGTGGAGTGTGGCTTTTCTTCGGATCAGATTAAAGAGGCAGTGAAGGCGATTGAGAAAGGGGAAGCCAAGACCAAAGAAGCGAAGAGTAAATTGGTGAAGGCCAACCTGAGGTTGGTCATCTCCATTGCCAGAAGATACTTGAATCGAGGACTTCAGTTTATGGATTTAATCCAGGAGGGGAATATCGGGTTAATGAAGGCAGTGGACAAGTTCGAATACCAGCGGGGCTATAAATTCGGTACATATGCGACATGGTGGGTTCGGCAGGCCATGACGCGAGCCATTGCAGAGCAAGTTCGAACCATTCGCCTCCCTGTCCACATAATCGAGATGATCAACAAGCTGAATCGGGCCTCTCAAGCCCTCGTTCGGGAGAATGGGAGAGAACCCACTCTGGACGAAATCGCCGAGAAAATGGGGGTGTCTCTGGAAAAAGTACAGATGATTTTGAAGATCACTAAAAAGACCATCTCGCTCGAAACTCCTATCGGTGAAGAGGGTGATAGCTGTTTAGAGGATCTTATTGAGGACAAAGAGGCAATTTCTCCTCAGGATGTAGTGATCAGTTCGGATATGACAAGGCAGATTCAAAGGGTCCTCTCGACACTGAACCAAAGGGAGGAGAAGATCCTGAGGATGCGGTTCGGGATCGGGGAGAAGCAGGACTATACCCTTGAAGAGGTTGGGCAGGATTTTGATCTTACCCGGGAAAGGATTCGGCAGATTGAGGATAAGGCCTTAAGGAAGTTGAAACATTCCGGCCGGACCGATAAACTAAGGAGTCTCATCGAAAACTGAAAAGGAGAACGACCATGAATATTTATGTTGGAAATCTATCGTTTAATGTATCAGAAGAAAATCTTCGACAGGCCTTTGAGGCCTTCGGACAGGTAAGTTTGGCAAGGATCGTAAAAGATAAGTATAGTGGCCAACCTCGAGGTTTTGGTTTTGTCGAAATGCCCGACCGGGCTGAGGCCCAAGCGGCGATCGAGAACCTGAATGGGAAAGACCTCCTTGGACAACAGATGAATGTGAATGAGGCACGTCCTCGCACCGATCGGGGAAGATCCGGTGGGCAAGGTGGTCATCGAGGACGATCGGGTTACGGTGGCAGAAGCCGTTATTGATCCAGTTGTTTCCCAATTCCTGAATCGGCCACTGGAAAGAGGTTAAGATGATACAAAGGAGAAGCCATGGGAGGACCCGTGGTCCAAAACCCAGGCGTTCATACCACCTTAAATCCTATAAAATTGTATGCGCCGGCTGTGGGAAGGAAGTAGTCGTTCAGGTTCCCCCACCAGATGGCAAAAGACTATTGTGCCTGGAGTGCTTCAAAAAATAGAGATATCATTAAGACGGGGAGGAAAATGAATAGGAAGATTAAAGTAAATAAGAAAATATACGTGGCTAACCTTCCCCCCCAGACCACCGAGGCCGAACTCAGAACCCTTTTCTCTAAGGCTGGAAGTGTTATGTCTGTCAATATTGTCAAGGACAGGCAAACTGGCCAACCGAGGGGTATTGCCTTTGTAGAGATGTCCACACAATGGGAAGGCCGGAGAGCAGCTTCCATGCTTAACCGGACAGATTTCATGGGGAAAAATTTACTGGTAAAAGAGGCCGCGGAAAAACGAGGCTTCCGAGGAAGATAGGGGCAGAAAGCGAGGGACCATGAATAAGGAAAGGCTTGAATGGGTGACGTCCGGGTTAAAGCAGTATGCATTAACCACAGGCCGACAATAGACCTCTAAAACCTGGTCCGCTGTCTGGCTCCGATATAGCTCCAACCCCACCACGTATCGTGAATAGTCATCGATAAACCCAATCAAGTAGGCATACCGACTTTCTTTCCTCTTACTCTTCTTCTTTACTCCCCCTACTTCCTCCATGGGTTCACTCCTTTCTCCCTCTCAGGAGTACCACCCATCTACCCCTTCTTCTTTAGCCTATGATCTGGTAGTTAGCGCAAGCAAAAAAATCTATTTTCCCCATTTAAAAATAGGAGGAAAGATGAAACTATCACTTCTTTATGACTTCCAGTAATTTTTCGACCTGGTATCCGGATTGCTCTTCGGCTTTTTGCCATGTTTGAATGGTGGAGTAGCATTCTTCCAATTCTTTTACCACGGCATTGACAGGACGGAGAGGGTCGGAGCCAATTTCAACGGCTGAGATCAACATCAACCACCAGAGTATCTCTTCAAATGCCTCTTTGTTAAACCACCAGATATCATCATATCGGTTCACGCCTAAGAATTGTTGAGATTCATTGTCCTTAAATAGTTTCTCCAAAACCTGATAGGCAGTCTTCTCCTCAAACCATCTTTGATGGCCTGTAAGCCATTTGATGAGCGTCAATGAATTCCGTGCAGAGGCTTCATCAAGCCCCCAATCCCTTAGCGCGGCCCAAATGGTTTTTCCTAAATCCCATTCATCGATCCAAGCCCGGCTCTGATCGCTAGAGTCCATTGGATTGGCCACCTTACCCAGGGAATGGACGAGTAGCCAACTGAACAGCGTAGCCCAAGTCTCTTTTGAATCAGTCAGTTTTTTGTGCAGGTATTCTGCGGCTGCTTTGACTCCTTCTGGTTGGAGTCGTGGATAGCGGCTGGTGATCATAGGGAGATAGAGAATGGCTTCCAGTTTTCGCCTTATTTCTCGGGCAACCGTTTCCTCATCTCCTCTCCCCCCACTGAACTGTTTCACTTCTCTGAGGAGGCAGATTGCTTTTTTTTCTATCTCTTCTATCAGGACCTGGTCGAGCTGGCTCTGAAGCTGGGTGATGCGTGCCTCCATCAGACGACGAAATATATCCGCGTTTACCAGTTCCTTAAAAGCCGCCTGAAGAGGTTGCAGAAGCATTTCCTTAAATGCTTCTGCAATACTGGGGACTCCACGGCCGTTCAATGCCTTTTCTATCTGGGCATAATGATTCCATTGATTATCCCGAAATTCTCTAAAATCGATGAAGACATGATACTTATAGGCACCCAGTTCCACATACAGCCCTTTTTCACAGAGCTCCCTGTTATTTCGAATATATTCTAGACCGCTCACATGGTCTCGAAAGAGGGAGAAGGTATCCGGATCATTGTGCAACCCAAGCCCCTCCCCTAATTGCCTCTGGATCAATTTCCGGCCCTCCTCCTCAATAGAATAGGCCACTGAGGTTCGAACCCATCCGAAGGCAGTCTCATATTTATTATGATAGAGGATGAGTGCCCTCTCCTCACCCATGCGGTTGGAGTAGGCGAATACGTTTTCATTCACATAGCCCTCCGGAGTGAAAAAGTCATAAAGCAGGAAATCCTTCACGTCGGCAAAGAGATGGCGCCGCTTTAGGAGCGGAAAGATCTCCCGTTCGTGCCGCTGGATCAAATACTGATCCGGCTGTTCGTTCCATTTGGCATACCGGTACTCCATCCCGTATTTTTCCCCAAACCCTTCGATCTGACCATGGGCGAACATCGGAAGGCCTGGCAGGGTGACCATCATCGTGCAGATGCCGAAATATTTATCTTCCTTTCCAAATTGAGCCATGGTTGTCTCTTCATCGGGATTGCTCATAAAATTGACGAACCGTTTGAGGACTTCCGGGTTGAATTCCAGCGTATTTTTCATCACCGAACGGTACTTGGCATTTTCTTCATCCTTCAACATATTCATAAAGGCGCTGTTGTAAACACGGTGCATCCCGAGGGTCCGGACAAAATATCCTTCAAGCAGCCAGAAGGCCTCGGCCAGAAGTAACGTATCCGGTGCTTCCCGGGCCACACGGTCCACCACCTGGCGCCAGAATTCTTCAGGCATCCGGTGATAAAACTCCTCCCTGGTCATCCCATATTCTGCTCGCGTGGGAATGGCCCCGCCTGTCCCAGGTTCCGGAAACCAGAGGCGCTGATAATGTCTCCTGGTCAGTGTCATGGCGGCATCGAAACGGATCACAGGAAATTTTCTGGCCACATGAAGAATGGTCTGGATGACCGCCTCACGAACTTCTTCTTTTAAAAAATTGAGCTGGGCCGTATCATTCCAGGGCATTCGCGTCCCATCGTTTCCGTGATAGAGGTATCTCTCATCTCCCGTTCTCCGATCCACCCTTTTGAAAACGACGGCTGCATCGCTCTGATCGAAATAGTGATCTTCGAGATAGATCCCCACCTCCCCGTGCCAGGAGAGGTCCGGTCCGCTGAAACGATAGGAAGGGAAGGGACTCTCCTCCAGGGAGATAAACCAATCCGGATGTTCAATGACCCATCTGGAGTCAATTCCCATGTGGTTGGGAACCATATCGCTTGCCAGGCAAATCCCCTGCCTTCGGGCTCGCTCTTTCAGGTTCTGAAAGGCCTCCTCACCCCCCAGATCACCTGCAATCTGATAGTCGAAAAGGGAGTAGGCTGATGCAACTGCATCGGAATTGTCTAAATGCTCCTTGATCCTTTTTGAGGCCAAGCTCCGTTCCCACAGGCCAATGAGCCACAAACCAGTAAAACCCCACCGGGCCAGGCGTTCCAGTTCTTCATCAGGGATTTGATCGAGCCGGTAGATGGAACGCTGATATTTACGGGAAAGCTGATGGAGCCAGACATAAACATTTTTAGCCAGCAAGACCAGCCTTGGCATCCATTCCCGGTCAGGGCTAAAGCGTTCCGGCTCTCCCTCCAGAGTAGAAAATTCGTAGACCTCCGCAGGAGCACGGGTCCAGAATGACTTCCTTCGCATCCCGGCAATCTCTTCCTCCTTCAGGAGATCAAGACCGCTAAGAAGAAGGGAAAGGTATTTTCCCAGCAAGCCCCCCCATCTCTGCCTGATGTATTCCAATTGTCCTGAGAGGGAGTGGGGGAAAGCGACGGCAGGGCTTCGAAGCATCTCTATCAGGTTCTGACCATCCGGGCCGAAAAAAGGCTGGGTCAGGAAGAAGGCATGAAGCCCTTCAATGATCTGCCCATAGAGGGTCTCATCTTCGAGAGCGGAGTGATCAAAAAGTTCACCAAAAGAGGAGAAGGCAGGATTCCTGTTGGCCAGCCAGAGCATCAGCATCTCTTCCAATAGGATCTGACGATTTGGCACTCCTGCTGTATCCCCTTGGAGATAAGTTTCTAATTCGATTTCCCCCTGATAGACAGCTATTGTTGGAAATTCTTCCGAAAATTTTCGCAGGGACTCATCCACTTTCATTTTTCCAAATTTTCGATAGAGCCGCTCAAGAGCCTCTTCCATTGCTTTGGGATTCTTCTCTCCCCTGTAAAGAACGATGATGTAATGGAGGATCTCATCAATCAGCCCCATCGCATGGATCTGTCCTGTTTGAACCGCCTGTTCAGGGAAGCTGAAGAGGTCCCTTTTTTCATTCATCTTCAGGGCAAATAATCTTGCGGCCCGGATGTTCGGGAAGATCACGTTTCCACTGAGGGTAAACAGGGATTCATCAAACCTGTAGAGATCTCGTGCCTTTCTTGAGATATGAAATTCCATAGCGGTAAACTTCTTCTCCTGTCCCTATCGCCCAATATAAGCCATTCTCCTCTTAGACTCAAGAGAAATTGAGGTCTCTTTCAACGCCTCAATGATGTCTCAATGACTGCCAAAGTCTTTTCCTTAAAGAAGAACACCGTTCCCATGATAATGAAGATGAATTTAAATCCAAGAGATATCGATAGACGTCCTTTCTGCCTGGAAATGGCTCATTCCACTCCGGTTATTAAACTTCA
>CAZXMB010000055.1:0-17557 GCA_964641715.1 uncultured Syntrophaceae bacterium | reverse complement strand
GGTGATCTGTACAGCAGTATTCATCTGGCTTACCATTGAAACACACACCACCATTCCCAAGCGGACCAACACCGATAAACTGACAGATGAAGTCGTCCTGGGGAAAAGGGTCTGGCATAAGCATAATTGCAATGATTGCCATACCATCCTGGGTATCGGTGGTTATTATTCTCCGGATGTGACAAAGGTCTATTCCACGCGAGGAGAGACCTGGTTGAAGGCATTCTTAAAAAACCCGGAAAGTCCTGATCCCAAAAGAAGGAAGATGCCCGGCCAAAACCTATCTGATGATGAGATCAAAAAACTCATTGCCTATTTCAAATGGGTCGATGCCATCGACACCAACCAGTGGCCTCCCAAACCCATTCCCACAGCCAAAGCAACAGGAGTCCCATTAGAAGAGACCGCCCTGCTCTTAAAAGGTAAAAATGTTTACAACCGGAATCGTTGTGACCTCTGCCACCAAATCGGAGGACAGGGTGGAGTCATCGGACCAGACCTGTCCAAAGTAGGGACCCGGCGCGAATCTCAATGGCTTGTCACGCAGATTAAGGAACCCAAATCACATAACACGGGGACTCAAATGCCTGCCTATCCCCAGCTATCAGAGGATGAAATCCAGGCCCTGGTCAGCTTCTTAACAGGACTCAAATAAATGTGGAAAAAAGGAGAAAAAAATGACTTATGAATCGCAAAAAGTGGCAATAAAATACTTCGTCATCTCAGCAATCTTTTTTGGTCTCCAGGTGCTTGTTGGTCTCCTTCTCATTTCCAAATATATCTGGCCTGATCCTCTGATCGGATTTCTCCCATTTAATACGGCCCGGGCCATTCATACTAACCTTCTTGTCGTCTGGATGATCTTCGGATTTATGGGGGGAACGTACTATATCATTCCGGAGGAATCCGGGACAGAGCTCTTCAGCAAGAAACTGGCCAATCTTCAATTCTATTTACTCCTCCTTGGGGGTCTGGTGGGAGTCATCGGATTTCTTTTAGGTTGGACCGCTGGAAGGCCTCTCCTTGAGCTTCCGGTGGAGCTGAAGTGGGCCATTGTACTGGTTGCCCTGATCTTCATTTTTAATGTTTTCTTTACAATGATCCGGACAAGGAAGTGGACAGCGATACAGGGCATGCTTTTGGGAGGCATCGTGATGCTGGCAATCATGTGGCTCTTCGGAATCCCCTTCTTTAAAAACCTCACCCTTGATTACTATTACTGGTGGTGGGTGATCCATTTATGGGTGGAAGGGGCCTGGGAATTGATTGCCGCTTCCCTGATGGCCTTTATCTTGCTTAAGCTCACCGGCGTGGATCGCCAGGTCATTGAGAAGTGGCTCTATGTGGAAGTCGCATTGGTTCTCATCACCGGCATCATCGGAACGGGTCATCATTACTACTGGATCGGAACTCCAAATTACTGGCTCTGGTGGGGTGGGATCTTCAGCGCCCTCGAACCCCTTCCGATCCTGTTCATGGTCTTTGATACGCTCAATCATGTGAGACACCGGAAGATTGAAATAACCAACCGATTGGCTCTCTACTGGGCAGTGGGCTGTGCCATTTTCCATTTCATCGGTGCAGGGGTGTGGGGAATGATCCACACCCTTCCGGTCGTAAATCGCTGGACCCATGGAACTCAGGTCACCGCCTCTCATGGCCATATGGCATTCTTCGGTGCCTATGCCATGCTCATCATCACAGCGATTTATTATGCATTACCCAAGTTGAAAGGTCAGGAACAATTCAATCAAAAGAGGGGATTCTGGGTCTTCTGGATGACCACCATCGGGATGGTGGCCATAGGCTTAGCCTTTGGAACCGCCGGGGTAATCCAGTCCTATATGCAACGGGGATTGGGAATTGATTTCCTCACGGTCCAGACCTTTATGAGGCCCTGGTTGATGGGAGTCTTTTTCGCAGGGATCGGGTTCTTTGCGGGAGTTGTGATCTATATTATCGATGTCCTCAGCATTGCATTAAAGAAAAGCTGACATTGAAATAACGGAATACTGGAAGAGTGGAATAATCGTGCGCATATTTCATATCATAATAATTTACTGTCAGGAGGGTCATTATGAAACGGAAAATTAAATAGGAAGCCAGAAAACTGAGAGAACTGAAGAAATTGAAAAAATGAATGAAGAGGAGAAGCAGTTTTGATTAAAATTAAAAGAGTCTACGACTTACCGGCTTCTGAAGATGGTTTTAGAATTTTAGTCGATCGATTATGGCCCAGGGGTTTGAGCAAAGAAAAGGCAAAGGTTGTTTTGTGGCTTAAGGAGATCGCTCCAAGCCATGAGCTGAGAAAATGGTATGTTCATGATCCGAAAAAGTGGACCGAATTCAAAAATAGATATTTTAAAGAATTGGACCCAAAAAAAGAATTGGTCGATTTGATTATCGAGAAGACTGAGCAAGGGACTGTTACCCTGCTCTACGGTTCAAAAGAAGAGAAATTGAATAATGCGGTAGCGTTGAAAGAATATATCGAAACCAGAAGAAGGGTGTGAGATAATAAAATTACAATAACCAAAATCCAGGCACTAATCATCAAATAAGCTCCAATTTCTAATAACCGAAACTTAAGCCTGCTCTTTGAATTATTGGTTATTGGAATTTATTTGGAGCTTGAGATTTGGTGATTGGTAATTTTGATTTATTTGGTGCTTGGCTGTTGGAATTTAGATTCAGGAGGTGCATATGAGAAGAACGACGTTACAAATAATTCTGGTTCTTATATTTAACTCCATCTTTGCCTCTGCGGCTTTAGGCCAGGTCTGTGTGGAGTGCCACAGGAAGGTGACTCCAGGGATCGTGAATGACTGGCTTCTGAGCAAACACAATAAGAACAAAATCACCTGTTCGGAATGCCACGGGGATCAACACAAATCAACCCAGGATGTAACAAAAGCCAAAATCCCAACCCCGGATACCTGTGCTACGTGCCATGAGGCAAGAGTAAAACAATTCAAAAGCGGAAAACACGCCTTTGCCTGGGCTGCGATGAAGGCGATGCCGACCGCTCACTGGCAACCCATGTCTCTGATGGAAGGGATGAAAGGCTGCGGAGGATGCCACAAGATCGGCCTTAAGTCCGAAGCGGAGATAAAAGAATTAAAAAAGGCCGGGCCGGGGTTTGGAATGGCCTCCTGCGATGCCTGCCATACACGACACACCTTTTCCGTCCAGGAGGCAAAACAACCTCAGGCCTGCCAGACCTGCCACATGGGTTTTGATCACCCCCAGTGGGAGATGTATTCCGGCTCGAAACATGGGGTGAGATATCTGCTTAAGCAGAATAAAACCCTTCCCCAGAGTGCCTCTGCCCCAACCTGCCAGACCTGTCACATGCAGGGAGGGAATCATGAAGTGCGAGCTGCCTGGGGATTTCTTGCGGTGCGATTGCCCATGCCGGAGGATAAGCAGTGGACATCTGACCGGGCAACCATCCTTCAGGGGCTCGGTGTCCTTGACCCTGATGGAAAACCGACCGGAAGGCTGGATGTAGTGAAGGCTGCGGATGTGGCAAGACTTACCCAGGAGGCCTGGCAAAAAGAGCGAGATAAGATGATCAAGACCTGCAATAAATGCCACTCCATCAATTTTGCAAAAGCCGAACTTACAAAAGGTGATCAGATGATTAAAGAGGCGGACCACTTGATGGCTGAAGCCATTCAGATAGTGTCCGGTCTTTATAAGGAGGGAATCCTTCCAAAACCGAAAAACTATGCTTATCCATTCCCCGATCTTCTGACCTTCCATGATGCTCCTACGGTCATCGAGCAAAAGCTCTTCGTGATGTTCCTTGAGCACAGGATGAGGACGTTTCAGGGAACATTTCATGCCAATCCGGATTATGCCCTCTGGTATGGCTGGAGCGAGATGCAGAGGGATCTGACCGAGATCAAAGAGAAGGCAGCCGAAATGCGTGAAAAACATAAAAAGTAGTGAAATAATCTCCCCCACCCTAAAACTCCTCTTCCTCAGGGAGACTGTGTCATAAGGCCGTTCATGCTTCGAGAACCCTGTCCTGAGTGAACTGTTCATCCTTCGAGAACCTCAGGATGAACGGTTTTTTTTCGAACGTCCTGAGCGAAGTCGAAGGAAGGGCTCGCCATGAACGGACAGCGGCATTTTAAAAATCAATTAATTAGCCGTTCGTCCTGAGCGGGTCGAAGGGCGAATGGCGGGGATGATCCACTCCATCGCCCATCATTTTGAGCACTTTGGGATACGTGAAGGAACCTTTGGCCTGGAATTTACTTTTTTCATGGGGAAAAGGAACCCCCACCGCTCGAAACCAATGTCGTCCTTGCAGTGGGAAATTGCGGGTTGTATACTGGTTCCTGGGGTGTGCGGGTTGAGGATACGGTGGTCGTCTCTCCGGAACTTCCTGAAATATTGACTCACTACCCCAGGCAACTGAAAAAATAATTGCTCTCAAAAAATGGGTGGTTTATGAAAAGGAAAAAAAGAATTGCAATCCTTACGGGTGGAGGAGATTGCCCCGGAATCAATGCGGTGATCCGGGCAGTGGCCAAAAAGGCCATCCAAGAAAAGGATATGGAAGTAATCGGAATAGAAGATGGCTATCATGGTCTGATCAATAATCTCTGGAGAACCCTTCGTTATGATGACGTCTCGGGGATACTGACATTGGGCGGAACAATTCTGGGAACCTCAAAAACGGCAAACCCTTACCATTATGGAGTCAGGAAGGGCAATCGATTAGAATTTAAGAACCTCTCAAAAATAGCCATTAATAATTTAAAAAATCTTGATATTGCCTCCCTGGTCTGTATCGGTGGAGATGGAACACTGGGTATCGCCTATCGGCTCTTTAAAGATGGGGTTCCTGTGATCGGTATCCCGAAGACGATCGATAATGATTTGAGAGGAACAGATGTCACCTTCGGCTTTGATTCTGCTGTTGCAATCGCTACAGAGGGTATTGATAGGATTCACACCACTGCCCAGTCTCACCATCGCGTGATGATTGTCGAAGTCATGGGGCACAGGGCAGGATGGGTTTCACTCTATTCCGGGGTCGCAGGAGGTGGAGATATCATCCTGATCCCTGAAGTTCCTTATGATATCCATATCGTCGCTGAAAAAGTGAGAGAGAGAAATAAAAAAGGGAAAAGGTTTAGCATCGTGATTGTGGCTGAAGGAGCGAAGCCCAGAGGGGGTGATGTCGTCATCCAGAGGATCGTCAAGGAGAGTTCCGATCCCATCCGCCTCGGGGGAATTGGTTTTGTGCTTGGGGAACAGATTGAGAAGATCACGGGTCTCGAAACCCGAACGGTCGTAATGGGGCACCTTTTGAGAGGAGGGCCACCCACTCCATTTGACCGAATATTAGCCACAGGGTTAGGCGCCAGAGCGGTGGATATGATCGAGGGGAAACAGTTTGGTTATATGGTAGGGGTGAAGGCCGGTCATATCGTAACCGTCTCTTTGAAAGAAGTCGCTAAAGGGATAAAAACAGTCCCTCTCAATCATCCGCTGGTGAAGGCTGCCCGCTCACTGGGAACATGCTTCGGAGATTGAATCATCCCCGAGTCTAACTATGAAGAACAGGGCTTCAGCCTTCCAATGGTAAATAGAAGATGAATTTGAAATCAAACAACCCTAAATACATTTTCATCTTGATTTTTTTACTACTGGCCACATTCCCCTCGCTCTCCCATGCCACTCCGGAATATGCGGAGCAGACAGGGGACGACTGTCTTCGCTGTCATGTGGACTCTACCGGAGGGAGATTGACCGGGGCTGGAGAGGACTTCAGGGATGATCTTAAAATGAAAGGCCTTTACCGCCCCCTGAAACCTTTTCAAAAAGTCGTCCGCCTGTTCATCGGTTACCTCCATCTCCTCACCGCCATTGCCTGGTTTGGAACGATTTTATATGTCCACATCCTCTTAAAACCTGCCTATGCGGCGAAAGGGCTCCCTAAAGGGGAGTTGATCTTGGGATGGCTCGGAATCATCATCCTCTCCATCACAGGGATTCTCCTGACCATCTCCCGGATACCGACCTGGTCAGCCTTCTATAACAGCAGGTTCGGTATCCTGCTGAGCATCAAAATAATTCTATTTGCCATTATGGTCACCACGGCAATCATCGTCACTTTTATCATCGGGCCTAAACTCAGGGGGAAGAAAGGAACTCCCCTGGCCCGAAATAAGGATAAACTGACCCCCATAGAACTTTCCCATTTTGATGGAAAGGAAGGAAGGCCAGCCTATTTCGCCTATCAGGGCAATATTTATGACGTGAGCCAAAGTAAAATCTGGAAAGATGGAAGCCACATGAAAAAGCATCCTGCGGGCCGCGATCTGACGGAGATGCTGAAAACCGCACCCCATGGCGAAGATAAGATATTGGAGATGCCCCTCATTGGCCGGTACATAACGGCAGGAGCAGAGGCTCGAAGATCTCCTCATGAGAGGGTCTTCTACTTCATGGCCTATATGAACCTGATCTTTGTCTTTCTCATCACCTTTGTGATTGCCTTATGGAGATGGTGGTAAATAAAAAATCAATGGCCAATTTTCAATGGCCATTGAGCAATGACCATTGATAATTGATCATTGGTCATTGGCCATTGACTCTTTTGGAATGGGAATTCCTGCCCTTTTAAGGTTTTCTTCCACAAAGGGATAGGGGATCAATTCTTCCTCTTCAAAATCATAGAAATCCGGCCGTATCTCTTTCAATCTTTCCCTTAACCTCTGAATCTCCCCTTGGGAGGAGAATGTGGTCATCACTGCAGGAAAACAATCTATCCCCATTTCGATAAGATTCTCCAATGCCTTCAACTGTAAATAGAAACCCTCAGACCCTGCTCCTGTCAGCCGGGTGAAATCTTCCGGACAGGCTCCCTTCAAACTGACCCGGGCATAGAGATTTGAAAACCGGGCAAGATCTCTCGCATAGGTGGGGTCATGGCCGATTAAGATCCCATTTGTCTCGAGAATAAATTGGAACTCTTTGGGAATGATCTGAAGGATCTTTAATAGATGGGAGCGGTGAAGCGTGGGCTCATTGCCGCTGATTCGGACCTGACGAAATCCCTTTTTTCGGGCAATAAAGACGAGCCTCTTGGCTACTTCTTCGGGTGAGTAAAATCTTCCGACCCTCTCTGTCTGAGTGATGATGTGCCAGGACCAGCAGAAGAGACATCTTAAACAGCATCCCACACAATCTGCAGTTGCAATCCCTCCGTAAAAAGGAGCGGGACGGAATCGATAGTACTTTCTTTTCTCTCCGGAGCTGATTACCCTCTCAATCTTTTCGGCTAATTCTAAAGGATCGATCGATGTCCCTGTATGGTTCGCCTTAAATTCCAATCACCAAACTTTTGAATTTTGGTAATTCCCCTGCCTGCCGCAGGCAGGGGAATTTATTTGGTTATTGGTGCTTGGGATTTGGTTATTATGATCTTACATCCTCTCTCTCAACTCCATGGCCTCGGAGACCAGTTGAATGACCTGATCGAAGTTGAAGGGTTTGGAGACGATGAGATCGATCCCGTTCTCTCTCATCTTTTCCCGGTTGAGCTCCATTCCCCATCCGGTGATCATGGCAACAGGAATTTTCGGATTTAATTGTTTCAGGGTTTTTCCCACTTCCCATCCCGAAATCCCTGGCATCCCGAGGTCGGTAAAGACAAGATCAAACTCCTCCTTTTTAAACTGTTCGATCCCCTCCTCCCCATCCGATGCCACTGCCACCTCATGACCCTTAGCTCTCAGCATCCTGGAAAGGATATCCCGCACAGGATCCTCATCATCAATCACCAGAATTCGTGCCGAGCGTTTCTTGTCTCCGGATTTCAGGACCTGCTTCTCAAGCTCCGTAACCTCTCCCCCATAACCTTTGGGAAGGTGGATGATGAAGGTTGTCCCCTTTCCGGGTTCACTCTCTACTAAAACTTCTCCTCCATGGCGTTTGATAATCCCGTATGAAACGCTCATCCCCAGACCGGAACTGGTTACCCCCTTGGTCGTAAAGAAGGGATCGAAAATCCTTTTTTTCACCTCTTCGGTCATTCCCGTCCCTGTATCCGAAACCCTCAACTCCACCCAGTCGTCTGATTGGGGTCGGGTCGAGATGGTGATTTTACCTCCCCGAGGCATGGCATCGACTGCATTGAAGATCATATTGGTCAATACCTCCCTGAGCTCTGACGGATTGCCCAGGATGGTCGAGATCTCTCCCAACTCCTTAACCAGTTCAATCTGAATCCCTTTCTTCTGTGCCTGGTCCTTCCATCGAGGTTCTGTGATCACCGCCACTCCCTCAACGATCTCATTGAGGTGGAGAGAAACAAACTCTTTGTCCTTCTTTACCCCTGTAAATTCCTGAATCCGGCGGACCGTCTCCGCTCCATCCTTCGAGGCCTTCTCGATCACCTTCAGGCGCTCCCGGATCTCATCCGGGCCGAGGTGTTCGAATTGATGGAGGAGGAGCTGGATGTTTCCGAGGATGACGGCCAGGACATTATTGAAATCATGGGCCACTCCGCTTGCCATCTCTCCCATGGCCCTCAACTTTTCTGCCTGAATCATCTGATCCTGAGCCTGCCTCAATTCCTTAAGCGTGCTTTTCAAATCGAAGAAGAGCTCAGCATTCTCGATAAAGGCACTTACTTGGCTGGCAAAGGAGGAAAGGACCTTGAGGTCCTCTTCATTAAAACCCCTTATCTCCGGGCTCTCAACGTCAAGAACTCCAATGACCCGATCCCTGACCTTGAGCGGAAAAACCGCTTCGGATTTCACCTCGGACAGCCCCGGAATATATCTGGGGTCTTTGGATACATCAGATACATAGAGGGGTTCACCTGTCCGGGCCACCCACCCCACAAGGCCATCCACTCCGACTTTAAAACGCTTCTGTTTAACCTCTTCCAGATCCCCGCCCATCACCTGCCTGATATAAAGCTCGTTCTTTTCCCTGTCCAAGAATAAGATACCGCACAGGGCATAACCCCACTGCTCTCTCAGGAGGCTCATGGCTTTTTTAAGTAATTCATCGAGGTCCAGTGTGGAGGAAAGGGATTTTCCGATCTCGTAGAGGGTTGTTAATTGCCGGATCTTTGCCAGGGAATCCTCATAGAGCTGGGCATTTCCGATGGCAATGGCAGCCTGCTGGGCAAAATTGAAGAGAAGGTTGATCTCCTCCTGCCGAAAATGTCTCTCAGGATCGGAGGTGCCAACCATCATGGTGCCAATGACCATCTCTCGAACCACGAGAGGAACGCCCAACACTTCCTTAAAATGGTAGGAGTCAAGTTCTTTCAACCGGTGAGGATGATGCTCATAATCTTTCCATAGAACAGGAGACTTCTTGGTGATGATTTCTCCCGCAATCCCTTCCAGGGGAATCGAAATCTTCCTGCCGATTAAATCCTCCGGAAGCCCGTGAACGATGACATTGGAATAACTCTGTTTCCGATTGTCCCAGAGGGCCACTGATCCAGACTCCACATCCAACAGGTCAACCACACCATCAATGATCTTCTTTAAAATGACCTTCAACTCGAGTTTGGAGGCGATCTCTTGGCTGATCGAATAGAGGGTTTTCTGTTCCTCCAGACGTTTCACGTTCTCCGTGTAGAGAGAGGCCCTCTCCATTGCACTGCTGATGATCTGCCCGATGGAGTTGAGGAGGTTTTTCGTAAAGGGTGTAAATTGATATAAATCCTTCCGGGCAATGTTTAAGGTCCCATAGACTTTATTTCCCGTTTTGAGAGAAATGACAGCAAGGGATTTCAACCCCTCTTCAATCGCCAGGGGAATGGCCTCCGGGTAGTTGGGATAATCCTCAATAAAAACGGTCTCACCAGTAAGAGCCGCTTTCCCAGTGGCTCCCTCCCCCAGCTTCCACCGTTTCATCCCTTTCGAAAAATCCTTTGAAAAACCGCGATGGGCTACATAGACCAACTCCTGGCTCACCTCATCTAAAAGGTAGATGCCTGCGGAACGGACATCGGTCATCTCCACGATCTTATCCAGACTCCTGTTCAGAATCTCATCGAGGTCGATGGATTCATTGATGCTCTGGCTGATCGCATTGAGAATGGAAAGTTCCTGATTCAGCCTGACAATCTCTTCTTCTCTTTTTCTCTTCTTTTCCTTCATCTCTCATTCCACCAGAACCAATCCATAGATATTCTGTACCTCCTCCCGACTTCGTACCACCTCAATGGGAAATCCATTCTGCCTTGCCGTGGTAAAGACATCGATCCCGCAGGCCTCCATCGAAGGTCTTGCCTCATATCCATGTTTGCAGGAACTTTGGGTATCACATTCCCTGCAGAGACGGCAGGGGCCCGATCCCATGCTCCAGGCCTTGTGATGACCATCGAGAAAAATTTCAATTTCGAGATGAACGAGCACCGCATTAAAATCTTTTGTCCTCTCCCTTCTCTTTTCGGGATTCCGGATCTGCTGATGAAGCAGGATGGCCTTTTGATAGGAATCAAGCACCTTTCGGGTGACCTCCGGAGCGGGAGAGAAAGGGGGACAACAGAGCGTCATCCCGAAACCGGGGCACCCGAATTGGCACTTCATTCTCACCCAATCGGCCGTGACCACCAAACGGGGATCGATCACCTTCGCTCCATCGACCCCAACCTCCAACGCCTTCTGACAATAAGCCTCAACGGATTTCATCCTCTCCTCTCTTTATGCATGACCCTAACCCCTTGCCCTACAGAATTTTTATGTAATTTCTACTTAGCCAAATATGTAGGGCAAACCTTTAGGTTTGCATCACGTCAAATTCAAAAGATCCGAGAAATTTATAATCTCTGTACTCATCGTTCAACCCTTTTCGAACCGGATTATTAAAAATATAATTGGCAACATTTATTGTATCTTCACCCTTCCTCAAAATATGATCATAAAAATTAATCTGCCATAATTCTCTCTTGTACCTCTTTTTATAATGAAATGCTGTATATTGCTTATAGGATGAAACGAATTGCTTCAGGTCAGAATCATCGCTTTTACCCTCGATTAAAAGATGCAGATGGTCAGGCATAAAGCAATAAGCCCAAATTCTAAATCCGAAAGATGTTGACTTATCTTTTAGCACATCAATAAGCCAGCCCACTAATGTCTCATCAATAAAAATTATTTTTTTATCAAAAGTGCATAAAGTAATAAAGTAACGATAACAACCTTTATAATTAAAATCTTTAAGTCTCGTTCGTTTTTTGTAACGAATGGGTCTCTTAATATCCATTTATTATGCAAGCCTAAAGGCTTGCCCTACAAATAAAATTTTCTTTTGTTTATTTCCCGGTGAGCTCCTTGATCTCCCTTTGGACCTCTTCTCTCTCAGGACTCCCCCTTTCCAGCCACTCCAAAGCGGTCCTGAAATGTAATAGGGCATTCTTCCCGTCCCCTCTCAGTTTAAAATACTTCCCGAAATAGAAATGGGAGAGCCCTTTCTGCTCCAATCTTCCATAAACCGATCCAAGGCTGTGGTGGACCTCAATGAAATCAGGATTTTCCTTCTGAATCCTCTGGAAAAGAGGCAGGGCACGGGTAAATTCGCCTCTCTCCTGGTACCCCCTTGCCAGGTAATAAAGGCCCAGGGGATCCTCCTTTTGATCTCCCGTGGTCTGGGAAATGGAGCGAACCGCCTCAAGGTGCAAAATGGCCTGATCCAATTTTCCCGAAAGAAAATAAACGATCCCGAGATCCCTTAAAAGGTCAGGGTCTTTGGGAGACAGGGACAATCCGGTTTGAAAAGCCTCTATCGATTTATCCAATCTCCCCATTTTCTGGTAGGCCAGCCCCAACCCGTCATAGGCATTGACGTTCTTGGGATTCGCATCGGCTAACGACTGGAAATGGTTCACAGCCACATGAGGCTCCCTCTCCTCCACAAAAGCCCTGGCCTGAATCTTCTCGTAACCTCCAATGCTCCTGAAAGGCCCTGCTGGCCTTGACACGTTCTGAAGAAGATTCCCCATCAGCGAGACCCGATCTTCGATGGCGGGGTGAGTTGAAAGGTAGAGGGGTATTTTGGGAGATGAAGTCAGGCCCATTTTATAGACCTTATTCATAAAGGTGATCAGCCCCTCAGGGTCATAACCCGCCCTGATCATATACTGAAGACTGTTTTGATCGGCTTCTACCTCCATCTCTCGGGTGTATTTAAGGACAAGGGCCTCCGCGGTGGCCATTGCGGTTGCCGCCACTGCCTCGGAGGTTTTTCCCCCGCCCCCTAAGAGAACCCCTGCAATGATGGCCGCCATGCTCGCAATGTTGATTTTTTTCGATCTTTCAATCATCTGGGCTACATGTCTTGCCATCACATGAGAGATCTCGTGGCTGAGGACACCAGCAACCTCCTGTTCACTGTCTGCCAGGACAAGCAGAGCTGTGGTGATAAAGATATGCCCCCCTGGAATGGCATAGGCGTTTGGCTCGGGAGAATTGATGAGATAGAATTTAAATTCGAAGGGAGTGGGCCCCACATGGGTCACCAGGGAATGCCCCAATTGATGAATGTAATTCTGAAGGGTGAGGTCCCTTACCCAATCGACCTCCCTCTCCATTTCGAGAAGGATCTTTTTCCCTAACTTCTTCTCTTCCTCCGTTGTCATCGCCGAGGATTCTTTTAAAAAAGTCCCGTGAAGAAAGAAGGAAAGGAAAAGAAAAATCAGGAAGATAATCTTTTTTCGATTTCTCAAAAGGACCGCTCCGATTGGAAATTTGTTCAGGAGACCTCAATATTAACACGTTCTCCCCTTCTCCACAATTAAAATAAAAAAGCCCTATATATCCTCTCCTTATTGGGTGGGGTTTGGATGGTGGGAGTAAGAGGATATATAGGGCTAAAAAATTTTATTAAACAACCCAAACTATAAATGTTACCCTGACCTCGTTGATTTCCATCCGTTCATCATCCCGTGTCAGGGTCTCATCTTTATAGATTCTGAAACAGGTTCAGAATGACAGTTTAAATTAATGCTCCAAACAGGGCAGATGGAATGAAATTCCCTTCAGATCAATGATCTTCCATTTCAACCACTCATAGCTTCTTTTTAGAAACCGTCCCTCTTTCAGTGGGAGGCGGCTCTTCGCTTTCCTCTTCGGATAGGGTCCGTATCGTTCCCGGATATCCTTGCCTGACATGGCCATCGACCTCCTTTCTTATAAGCCCTTCCAGTTTTTAATGGACTCGTTTAAATTCTGAATGAGGCTGTAGAGGCGCCGGACGGACTTGGGAGATTTCCCCTGTCCTTCCAGAGGGATGGGGTAAACCTTTCCGCCCCCGGCCGCTGCCGCCTCACCAAACTCTACCAGCCGCCCCTTTGTCTCCGCCTTGGTCTTCTCGAGCTCAAGACCATGCTCCTCTTTCATCTCGTGTTCGGTCATCTCTCCTGTGATCCACGCCCAGTTCATCGGGTAGACATCGGGATTAAGGAGAACAGAGTAAAAATGCCAGACGATGATGGTAAGGGTTGCCAGAATGGCCTCATAAAAATGTACTGCCCTGGCCACATCATAGGCCCACATCGGAAAATAGATCAACCATTCTGTTTTAAACCAGAGGATAAAACCCGTCACCGTCATCACAATCGTTCCCCAGATCAGGCCCAAGTATTCGAACTTCTCCCTGAAATTGAAACGACCCATTCTGATCTCTTTGGCCGGCCGGTTGATGAAGAGATTATTTTTTAATGTCTCCCATAAGTCTTTCGCATCCTTCCACTTCGGGATCATGTCTCTCACGATCCCCCTCCCCCTCTCTGCGAAGGCAAGGTAGAGGAGATGATATCCTCCGAGAGTGACGACGGCCACTCCGCAAAGCCGATGGAGAAAGCCTCTGAAGGTCATACCCATGGGGACGTCTTTAATGGGAGAGACCCAAAAAGCCTCCGGATATTTTAAGGCAAAACCCGTGATGACCAGGATCGTAAAATTGATGAAGAGGTTGAGGTGTTGAAACCTCTCATTGAGCGTCATTCTGAGATATTTCTTTACCATCTCTTCTCACTCCTTGTTCATTAAGGCTTTCGTTCGATTGTCTTCCGAAGCCAATCCATGAAGTTGAAAAAAACCATCCCTCCGATCACACTGACAATTAAGATGATATAGATGACCCTGACCCATCCGACGACCTTTTCCCCGAATTCTTCTCCTTTAATCGAGGCAACGGCATGCATCTTCCCTTTGGCGAAGTTCTCTGAAGCCCCGGGATGACAGTTTCCGCAGGTTTTTTGTAAGTTGTCTTTGTGGATCAGGGAATTGGGGTCTGAGGAGGGCCGGATATCGTGAACTCCGTGACAGCTTGCACAGTTGGCCGAAAAGGTATCCCCTCCCAGGTATGAAAGGCCGTGGAAGCTATCGTAATACGATTTCACCGGTGTAGTGGTGAGCCTATATTCCTTTGAGATCCGCTCTGCGGCGTGGCATTGGGGGCAGGTGGTCATTGCAATCCTTCGCTCATTGACAGGAGATTCGGGGTCTACCTTTGCCTTGATCCCATGGATCCCGTGACAGGTTGTGCAGGTGGGGGCATCACTCCTCCCTCTTCCTGCCATCACCCCGTGGACACTTTCAACAAATTGTTTGGTGATATCCGAATGGCATGAACCACAGGTCTGGGGAATATTGGACCGGAAGATCGACGATTTAGGGTCGATCAGGGACCTCAGGTTATGGCTCCCATGGCAGTTGATACAGGTCACTTCCCCTGACTTCCCATGCACACTTTTTCTAAACTCCTCTCCGGGGATGGCCGCACCCAATGCATGATGTTTGACAAATTCGATATCCGAATGACAGCGATTGCAAGTTTTTTCGATGTTGGAAACATGGGTCTTGGATCTGGGATTCTTACTCGGGAAGATATTATGCTTTCCGTGACACTCAAAACAATAAGCCGCCCTCTCCATTCCTTTCATGATCATTTTGGAATGGAGTCCCTGCAGATACTCCTTCTCTGCTTCCTTATGACAGAGAGCACAATTGACGCTTTTATCTACCGGCTTTCCACCTTCTGAATGTCTATCGTCCCTGATATGGGTATGGCAATCCGAACAGGACAATTTTCCATGGGCTGACTTTGTAAATTCTGCTTCGGACACAAAAAGAGAAATACCTTTTCCCCGGGCATCTTGCTTTTTTAGTGATTCTTCCTGATGGCATCCGAAACAGAGAGAGTTGTCGGCCCAAACCTCTCCCGTCCACAAACAGAAGGAAATAAGAAGGGGAAAGATGCCCAGAAGGACGAGCCGAAACCCTTTTCCTCTTTTTACCCTCTTCATGATAAAGCCCCCCTTGGAATTAAAGAAAGAAGACTGACTCAAATTATCTTGCATTAAACTTGGCCCCCACCCTGCAAGTAATGTTTAATACTGTTTTAACGTTAACTCTGCATTTCATGTGCCAAAATATACTTAAATTTAATTTCTATTTAACTAATTGAATTGATTATTTTTTTTATAAAACGAAAATTACTAAAATCAGCGTATTGTATTAAAAATATATACAATTTTCTGTTAAGTTTGAGTAAAAATTCACTAATTATAAGAATTAATTGATTTTTCTATAAAATAAAAGAATTATACAAATTGAATAGCTTAAAAACCGAGTGTTCTGGCTAAAATGGAGAAGGCAATGATAGGGATAATCCAGCAGAAAAATGCTATGATAAAACAGAGGCTTACATCATCTGTCTCAATCTTTTTTATCTCTCCGTATTTTGTTATTAAAATGAATCCGAGGGTGGCAATGCCAACCACTACAATTGACCAACCCACGATGAGCCATTTAAAAAATTCTGACAAGAAGACCCCTTTTTGACGTGATCCTTGCCCGTGTCACGTGTCCGTAATTAATCGTAATTAAAAAATTCATAACTCATCATTCAAAACTCTTAACTTCTAACCTTCTTCTCTTACCCGGAGATTATATTTTTTCATCAGGGCCTGAAAATTTGGCCGTTGCATTCCGACTTCTTCTGCGGCCCTAGTTACATTCCATTGATTCCGCTCCAGGGCATTTAAGACAAAAGCCCTCTCCACCTCTTCGACCGCTTTCTCCCGGAGTTTTTTTTTGACTTCTTTCAGCTCCTCACTGGTTTCAGGAACAGGCTCATTTGGCCTTCCCCCCTCCTGTTGGCCGGGCAGAATGAGATGGTCCATCCGGACCATCTCCTCATCCATCATCACGACGGTCCGCTCAATGACATTCTCCAACTCCCTGACATTACCCGGCCATTGATATTTCATCAACCTTTCCATTGCCTCCGGGCTAAATCCTTTGATCGCTTTTCCCATCTCCTCAGAATATTTCTTGAGAAAGTGAATGGCAAGAAGAGGGATGTCCTCTGTCCGTTCTTTCAGCGGAGGGAGAAAGAGGGGAACAATATTAAGCCGATAATAGAGATCTTCCCGGAATGTCCCTTCCTTGATCATCTTTTCGAGATCCTTATTGGTGGCCGCAATCAGCCGGATGTCCACCTTTTTGGCTTTTGTTCCCCCTACAGGGGTAAACTCCCTCTCCTGCAGCACCCTCAGGAGCTTAGCCTGAATGGCTAAGCTGATGTTTCCTATCTCGTCGAGGAAAACCGTTCCTCCGTCGGCCACCTCAAAAAGACCCGGTTTTGTGGTGATGGCACCCGTAAAGGATCCTTTGATATGGCCGAACAGTTCGCTCTCCAGGAGGTTCTCCGAAAGCACTGCACAGTCTACGGGCACGAATTGCTTCTCCTTCCTCGGGCTGTTGAAATGAATCGCCCGGGCGATCAGCTCCTTCCCTGTTCCACTCTGTCCATAGATCAGGACCGTGCTGTCCGTGGGAGCAACCTTTGCAATGATCCGGTAGATCTCCTGCATCTTCTTGCTTTTCCCCACAATATTTTCAAATCCATATTTCTCCTGAAGCTCCTTACGGAGATAGATATTCTCTAAAAGAAGGCTCTTCTGTTCAATGGCCTTCTTCACAACGATAGAGACTTCATCGGGAGTAAAAGGTTTGGGGATATAGTCAAAGGCCCCCAATTTCATCGCCTCCACCGCAGTCTCCACCGTTGAAAATCCAGTGATCATGATGACCACGGTATTTGGATACTCTTTACGAAAGGTCTTTAAGACCTCCATACCATCAATCCCCGGCATCTTAAGGTCGGTGATCACGATGTCAAAGGGATCTCCTCTCATCTTTTCAAAGGCTTCCTTCCCTCCGAGTGCAGTCTCTACCTCATAGCCTTCTTCTTCGAGTATCCTCTGGCAACTTTCACAGACGATCATCTCGTCATCAATGACCAGTATTCTTGGATGAGACACCGCTCATACCCCCTTTGTGTCAATAACCCACTCAACGCTCAAGCCTTGAGTAAAGCTCCCCGCCCACAGGGCGGGGCTTTCGGGTTAAGGTAGTTTCATTAATATTGTCGGCTTTGGCTCCAATTCTGGAGCCCGTTACCGCCATCCCCGCCTACAAGGCGGGGCATTCAGCCGACTTTCCCGTAACAATGAGTGAATGAAATTCGGCCATTTTTCTCAATCCATCCTATCATAAAA
>CAZXMB010000054.1:0-17664 GCA_964641715.1 uncultured Syntrophaceae bacterium | reverse complement strand
AAGAGTGAAGCTCCCCGCCCACAGGGCGGGGCTTCCCGGAAAGGAAATCTCATTTATATTGTGCCCCTTGACCCCGCCTACAAGGCGGGGCTTGCGGGGCACTTGCCGGTCACATGGACTCCAAGGATCCCACTTCCTCCTCTGAGATGCCCAGGATGTAAAGGATGCTCTTCAGGCGGGCATTTCCCAGGCTCATATTGGCCACACGATCCAGCCTTCCTTTCGCATTATACGCAATCCCGAGGCCAGCCTGACCAAGCATCAACACATCATTGGCTCCATCGCCAATGGCAACGGTTTGATCTAAGAGCACCCCTTCACGGCTTGCGACCATATTGACAATCCTGGCCTTATAGGTATTATCCACAATCTCTCCCAGGACCTTTCCTGTCAGTTTAGCATTCCTGATCTCCAGATGATTCGCATAAGCAAAGTTCAATCCCAATTTCTCTTTCAGAAAATCGGCAAAATAATGGAATCCACCGCTCACCAGACCCAATTTATAACCCAACCGTTTGAGGGTGTCCACTAATTCCTCTGCCCCTTCCGAGAGTCTCATTCCAGTTCGAATCTCCTCCAGCTGCTTAACCTTCAATCCTTTGAGAAGGGCCACCCGCTGAATCAGCGCCTCTTCAAAATCGAGATCGCCCCGGCGGACCTTCTCCGTAATTCTTGACACCTCCTTTAAAACCCCTGCACGCTCGGCCATCTCGTCAATGATCTCCATATCAATTAAGGTGCTGTCCATATCGAAAAAGATCATACGCTTGTTCTTGCGATAGGCCTCCATCTTCTGAAGGGCAAGATCGATATTGAGTTCGTGGCTTTTGGCAAGAACCCTTGCCTTCAACTGACCGATGTCCTTTACACCGTTCACATCGATGGTCAGTTCCACACAGCTGGCACAATGCTGAGTGAGGTTGGTGATCATCTCGATATTGGCATTCTCCTCGGCCAGGATGTTTGAAATCTCCGCCAGGGCTCGGGTATCTCCAAAGTAAGTGAGGACGAAGAGGTTTCTACTATTCCGTGCCTTCACCTCTTTCTCCGAATAGAGCCGGAAATTGAGGTTGAGCTGGAGTTGGCTGGCCTCGAAGAGAAGATCTTTGAGGACACTGTCCTTTGACTGTTTTGCTCCGCTCATATCGAGAAGGAAAGAGAGGCCAAGGAAATCCTGAAGGGAGGCCTGCTCAATATCCACAATCTCCACATGATTTTCTACCAAAATCCTGCTGAAGGCTGACGTGATCCCCGGTCGGTCCGGTCCGGAAACCGTCACCATCATAAAATCCTTTTTGTCATCCATTGGATCATCCTTCTGAGTTTCAGAAATATTATCCGAGAATCAGGGGCTTGTCAAACCCAGGATAATTCCGGAGTCTCTTCGGGTGGCCCATCGATGATTCACTTTAAGGTATTGTATTCACGATCCGTAGGCGTCTAATACCAGCAGGTAAAAACCCCTGTTTCGTGGCGAATCCAGCCCAGCACATCATCCCTCCCTTAGAATTGGACCCGTTAGGTTTTTCTCTTTGCCATTCTCTTCTCCTTTTCAATGGATGATGAAGCTGGGAATCTCGATATCATTTTTTGAGGAAACCAGTGGCGATTAAATCATCGGCTATCTTTCTTTTTTCGTCCGGGGTTAATGGTAGCAGTGGAGCTCTCGGTGGACCACCATAGAATCCAAAGAGGTCCATGGCGGCCTTAACGCCTGCGACACCAAATCTTCCGGAAACCTTTTGATTCAATGCCATCAGTTTGTACTGTTCCGCTCTCGCCTCTTCTAACTTTCCTTTTCTCCAGAGATCATACAGACTGCAGCAGGCTTCCGGCGCAAAATTGGCAATGGAGAGGACTCCTCCTACGCCGCCCATGACCAAGGCCTCAAAGAAGAAATTGGCCGATCCCGCCAGCAGGTTAAAATCAGGGCCGGCAACCAACAGATAGGAGGCGAAATTCCCCTTTGAGCTATCTTTCATTCCAACGATGTTCGGATGCTTTGAAATCTCACCAACCAAACCCGTGCTGAAGGTCAGGACAGCCACCTCTGGATTGTTATACAGGAGCACGGGAACAGGAGATGAATCAGAAATCAATCGAAAGTGGTGTAACAGGACTTGATCGGTCATCTTCTTAATAAAAAAGGAAGGAGCAATCAAGCTCACAAAATGGGCTCCCATGGAGGCGGCTTCTCTGGATGCAATGATCGATTCATTCGTTGATTCCCGACCTGTTCCTGCCATAATCACCTTATCTTTTGATGATGCTCTGATCACCGTTTCTAAAACTTTCCTTTGCTCTGTCTCTGAGAGGCTTTTGAACTCGCCATTCGTCCCAAGGACCAAATAACCTCGAAGCCTGCTCCCGTTCAGTTTTTGAATGTTGGAAGCCAACTCATCCAGCAGGAGACGGCCCTCTTCACTAAAAGGGGTGGTGATGGGGGCAAAGACCCCGGAGAGTTTTTCTCGATGTAAGTTCTTTTCAGTTGACATAGATTGAAGACCCCCCTTTGGAAGGATTCGATGGATTTTAAAAAACTTCATTCCAGATTTAACCTGTTCGTAGGACGGTCAGGCAATGGTAAATCAAATCTATTATCAACAGTAAATGTTGAGAGCGGTCAAAAAATCCTTCTCACTCTTGGATGAAAGATTTCCTCTCTATTGATGATAACCGAAGCGCTCTTCAAAGATGGGGGCGATCAGGTTATCCACAGGGACATAGTCATCAGTAAGGAGGACCCAGGAGCGCTCCTTCAGGTACTTCTGCAATCGTTCCGGAGGCATGACATGAGCGGTGACCTCTTTTCCCTTTTCTCTCTGAATGAACTGATTGAAATTGTCTTTATTGAACGGCTGGGGACTGGCCACAACCACCGAGGTGCTGATCCCGATGTGATCATAGTCCGAACTGAGGGTGACGAGGTGAACATTCCCTTTTCCAAAAACCTCCTCAAGAGTACGAATATAGGAGGGCATGAAGACCCCCTTCTTAAAGCTATCGATCACATTCGCCAGAAGCATTCCGTCCGGCTTGAGAAGGGCCTTCAACTGGGTCGCAAATTCCCTGGTGGTCAGGTGATAGGGAATGGAGAGGTCGTTGAAGGCATCTCCAAAAATAAAATCGAAACTTCCCTTCTCCTTGCAGTTCATTACAAACCAGCGTCCATCCTCGTTGAAGGAACGAATCCTCGACCGCTCTGAAATTCCAAGATACTGTTGGACCACCCGGGTAATCTCCGGATCGATCTCCACCACCTGAATCTCCGCCCTGGGATATTTCACTTCGATAAACCGGGGAAAGGTATATCCTCCACCTCCGAGAAAGAGGGCCTTAAAGGATTCCCTCTTCTTCGCATGCCATCTCACAAATTCCTCATAAATCCGGATGTATTCGTACTCGAGGTAGAGGGGTTCTTTTAAGTCGGTATAGGAGTGGACCAGGTGGTCGAGGATCATGGATTCCAGGCGATTTCCGCTGTCTCCCCGGACGGCCCTCTTCAATTTGATGGTGTAGTAATCGCTCTCCTTAAAGAAATAGGTATCGTCATCCAGGGGTGGCTCAAAGGCGTATCCGTATACGGATTTCAAAGAGTGTACGGGGGAGGTGACAAAGGGGATTTCCCCAGGCCGAAGGCCAGCATACACATAAAACCCCACCAGGGGCAGAACGAGAAAGAGAAGAAAGAGGATGAGAAGGAAAAGGGTCAGGGACCTCCTCCCTCCGATGAAACCTCCGAAGATCAGGCCGGAGAGGATGAGAATAATGCCCATGGCGATCAGAATATTTCTTGTCCCCATCCAGGAGATGAGAAAAAAACCGGTGGCAAAGGTCCCGAGAATGGAACCGAGGGTGGAGAAGGCGTAAATCTTTCCAACCACATTGCCTGTCTTTTCCAGATTGTTCAGGGTCAGTTTGACCACCACGGGTGAGATCATTCCCAGGAGACAGGAAGGGACGAAGAAGATGAGCGCCGTGATCAGCAGGATACGGACCATCAAGCTGGTCTGAAATTCAGCCCCTCCGATGAGATTGGTCAGGGGAGAGATGCAGAGGGCTCCCAGACCAGAGAAAAAGAGGAGCCAGCCGAGTGTGGTTGAATGGGGGGAACGGTCTGCGATCAATCCACCCAGATAGGCTCCGATGCTGATACCGGCAAGGACCACACCGATAATGCTCGTCCAGGTGTAGAGAGAGACCCCCACATAAGGAGCCATGATCCTTCCTGCCACGAGTTCGATCACAAGGGTACAGAAGCTGGCGATGAAGACAACAATATTCGCTTTGATCACTTCACGCTGCATCAATCAACCTCTCCATGAGAAATGGACACTTTATAAATGATACCCTGTAGAAGGTCAAGAGCGCCTCGGTGAAATCCCAATTTCTAAGCACCAAATCCCAAATAAGCTCCAAAATCCCAATCTCACATGACCGGCAAGTGCCCCGCAAGCCCCGCCTTGTAGGCGGGGTCAAGGGGCACAATATAAATGAGATTTCCTTTCCGGGAAGCCCCGCCCTGTGGGCGGGGAGCTTCACTAAAACAATTTCGTTTATAATTTTGAACATTGGTAATTGGAGTTTATTTGGTTATTGAAATTTGGAATTTGGTGCTTTCCCCTTGGGTTATTCTCCTTTATACTTAGGACTCCTCTTTTCGACGAAGGCGCGAATGCCTTCCCGAGTATCTGCGGTCCGGGTGATATCGGCAATCGTCTGGCTTTCCTCCTCCATCTGGGTTTCCAGGGTTTGGTTCCATCCCGTCTGCATCAGCCGTTTTGCCGCTCCGAACGATTTCGAAGGACCTGAGGCAAGCTGGCTGGCCAACTGGTTTGCCTGGGCGAGTAATTCCTCAGCCGGGAAGACGCGGGTGACGATTCCCAATTCAAACGCCTCCTCGGCGGTGAGCATCCGGTTGGTCAAAGTCAGCTCAAGGGCTCTCTTGAGACCAACGGTGCGGGGCAGGAAATAAGACATGCTTCCATCGGGCGTGAGCCCCACGCGCGTATAGGCCACGCTGAAACGGGCGGAACGGGCCGCCAGAACAAAATCGCAGGCAAGGGCAAGGCTCATTCCAGCCCCTACGGCATAGCCATTGACCGCTGCAATCACCGGTGCATCCATGCGTGTCATACGGGAGATGGCAGCATGGAGATAGGTGGTCACCTCCTTGATGTGTAAAGGCAGGTCCTGGCCCTGCGAGGTGAAGGATTTCAGGTCGCCACCGGCACAGAAATGATTTCCTGCTCCGCTGATCACGACCGACCTGACTGCGGGATCCTCATCGCACTGGAGGATGGCATGCATCAGATCTCTCGACCACTCCAGGTTGATCGCATTGAGCGCCTCCGGCCGGTTGAGGGTGATGTGAGCCACATGTTCCTTGATGTCGAAAATAAGGGTTGTATAGGACATTGATCCAAACCTCCTTTTTAGTCAGAATAAATCAGAAGTTTAATGTCCTTGCCTCGATGTGTCAATTGAATTTTCAGACTCTTTACAGAGGACTTCCGATGGAATAAGATAAAGGCGAGATGACGATCCATAAGATATTAACCCGAAATTTCATTCTCAGTTTCATTGCCCAATTCACTCTTTCCTTTGCCTTCTTCATCCTCCTTCCCACCCTGCCGATCTACCTTTCAGGATTGGAGGCGAGGGAGGGAGAGATCGGCATCCTGATCGGGGCCTTCAGCGTCTCCTCTCTCCTCCTGAGACCCCTCATCGGAAAGGCCCTTTTAAAAACTTCCGAAACCAGGTTTATGGTCATTGGGTCGCTGATATTTACTCTCTCCTCAATGGCCTATCTCATTGCAAAACCCTTCTGGCCTTTCTTGATCGTGAGGGTCCTTCAGGGAATAGGGTGGGCACTCTTTGCAACCTCCGTCTTCACACTGATCACCCGAATCAGTCCTGAAGCCCACCGGGGACAAAGCCTGAGCTATTTCTATTTAGCCATCAACATCGCCTTTGCCTTAGCCCCAAGCTTAGGAATGTATCTGATTGCTCGTCCCAACTTCACCCTCCTCTTTTGGGTCTGCACAGGTCTATCCATCTGTTCCCTGTGGGTCTCGATCAGGCTGGGAAAATTCCAGCATCTGTCCATGGACCCTCACCCCGTTCAAGACCGATCCTTTTTCAGCCGCAAGGCCCTTCGCCCTTCCTTCATGGCTTTTCTGGGGAGTGCCACCTGGGGGGCCATTACCACCTTTTTCCCCCTCTATGCATTGAACCACGGGGTCTCCAATCCCGGTCTCTTCTTTGGTGCTTTGGCCATCACCCTCATCGTAAGCCGGAGTCTGGGCGGGAGGATACTCGACCTGTATTCAAGAGAAAAAGTGATCTTGCCCTGTATCGTAGCCCACATCATTGCCATGGCGATACTCACCTTCTCCACCACCCTGCCCATGTTTATTCTCGTTGCGGTGATCTGGGGAATAGGCAATGCCTTCTTCTATCCTACCTTAGTCGCCTATGCCATTGACCTTGCAGGTTCTTCGAGAGGACCGGCCATGGGGACTTACCTGGCCTTCTCCGATTTCGGGGCGAGCATGGGTGCGGTGATCATGGGAATGATCCTTCAGTGGACCAACTACCGGATCATGTTTCTTTGTTTAGTTCTGACAGGCCTCATCAATCTCTTATATTTCTATTATTTCGTTAGAAAAAAAACCTTAACCTCCCCCCCCGCTATGAACTGTATCATAATGGGGAAACGATAAAAATGTCATGCAGAACTTATTTCGGTATCTAATAGAATCAAGGAGTGACGAGACCCTGAATCAAGTTCAGGGTGACAAAATAGTGATTGCGACACAATCGCCATTGGAGGAGGTCAGGGACAGATAGGAGGGAGAGATATGCCAATCTATGAATACCGATGCGAAGATTGCGGGAAGGTCTCCGAATTTCTTCTGATCAAGGCCGATGAGTTCTTTGTCCCTCAATGTAAACGATGCAAAAGCAAAAAGATGTCGCGCCTTCTTTCGAGGGTGAGGGTGATTCGTTCAGAGGAGAGCAGAATCGAAAACCTGGCCGACCCATCCAAATGGGGCGACATCGATGAGAAGGACCCCAAGAGCATGGCGAGATGGATGAAGAAGATGGGAAAAGAATTGGGCGAGGATATGGGTGAGGACGTTGACGCGATGGCGGAAGAGGCGATGGAAGAAGAGAGGGGGGTCGGGCCACAAAAAGAGACAGGGGATTAAACTTATTATTTTTTCAGATTGTGGATTAATTGAAAAAGGGGAACCCATAAAAAAGTTGGCCCTGCCTTGAAGCAAAGTGGCAAGGGCATAGAGCGAAGCGAACAGATTAAAGCTCCAAGAAGTTATTAGGTCATGGGGTAATTGATTCATCGGTTCCCAAAGTTGTTAGCAGTAGTTGACTGAATTATGTAGTCAGGAACTCCAAAGCTTTTGACTGAATTTTTCAGTCAAATTCTCAACGATGAAGTGTTCGCAATGTTAGACCTACATGGTTGACAATGCTAACGAACTTTAAATGGAAAAACACTGGTCTGAGGAAACGGTTGGGGAGAAAAGATTGTGAATCGAGATCGGCTTAAGAAATTGGCAGCGGAGAAGAGATTCATCTCAGGAATTTATAACTACTGTGATCGATATCATTGCCTTTCTCGACGGTTTAAGGCAGGGAGTGGAGAAGGCATTCCCCAAAGCAAGGTCTTTCATTCGACCCGGTTTTGACCAAATCACCCCAAACAAATAGGACAGGGCATTCTTGTAGAACTCAATCTGAAACTTTTAAGAATTCAAGGGCGCTGGCCGCATAGATCTCGGCTGTGAGGTAGAGATCCTCCACGGAGACCCACTCATCCTTCTGATGGGGAATCATTCGCTTCCCCGCACCCAGGGTGACGATCGGGATTCCCGCCCATGCTGTGAGAAAAGTCCCATCCGTTGCGCCTGGCACACCGTCATAAACCGGCTCCTGACCGGTGACAGAGCGATAGGACCTTGAAATAGCTTGAACAATTGGCTCCTCCCGAGAGGTCTTTGTCCAGGGACGGTCTTCAAATATATTGAGTTGAGCCTGAAAAGAAATCCCTTTTGAAAGCCCTTTCTCAAGTCCTTCCCTGATCTCTCTTAAAGAACCAGACCGGAGGCTCTCGCTAATTGACCTCTCCCCCTCTTTCACAATATCCTCCAACTGCTTCTTCAAGGCTTCATGGGATTGGCCCGGGATGGTCCGGATATCCAATAATGCCCTGCACTGATAGGGAAGGACATTGAGCTGGGGTTCCCCTTTTATGGGAGCCTGAAGCACGGTGGGGGTGATACTCGGGTATCCCAAAAGGGCATCCTTACCCAGCCTTTCGATCTCCTCCTCCTCCAGTTGTCTCATCTTCTCAAGAATCGAGACCATCGGAGGAATGGGGTTAAGACCTGCGAGAGGCATGGCGCCATGACTCATCTTGCCGGTGGCGATCAGCTCAGCCCGAAGCGCCCCCTTCTGTGTGATACAGAGATGATTATCCACAGGTTCACAGATGATCGCCGCATTCACAGCGTTTGCCCATCCATGGCGGATAAAATGCTTCACCCCGCTCATCAGCCCTTCCTCATCGACCAGAATGCCCAGAAGAATCTTACCTCTGAAAGGGACACCCGATCGACAGATCGTTTCCACGGCCTTCACCGCCGCCGCTAAATTTCCCTTCGTATCGCAGGCTCCTCTACCATAGATTCGATTCCCCACCAGTCTCCCCTCATAGGGATCATACTTCCATTCCGAAGGATCACCCTCTGTGACGACATCCGTATGGCACTCGAACATCAGGCATGGACCCCCGGACTGACCCGCAAGCACTGCGATCACATTGGGAGAACCTGGTTCCACCTCCTCGACCACGACATCCAGCCCCAAATCTTCAAGAAGATGGGCAATGAAAAGGGCGACCTTCTCTTCCCCTCCTTTTCCCTCTCGTCTCACGCTTGGAATTCTAATAAGCTCCTGTGTCAGCCTGATTAATTCTTCTCGCTTAATTTCTTTGATGATACGATCATGTTTCAATGGTATTCTCCTTTGGAGATTTTTAATAGGGTTCAAGGATTCGAGGGTCCATGGGTTCAAGTATCTATTGACATGGGTTTAACTTGACCCCTCGACCCCTTGGCCCCTTGAATCCTCTTTATATTCCTCTCTGAATTCTTGACAGCTTCGGATCGAGCATATCTCTCAATCCATCCCCTAAAAGATTAAATCCCAAAACAGCTAATGCAATGGCACATCCCGGAAAGATGGCCAGATAAGGGGAAGTTCCCATGAAGGTCTGAGCCTCATTGAGCATCCTTCCCCAACTGGCGTGAGGAGGTTGTGTTCCCAATCCCAAATAACTCAGGCCTGCCTCAGCCAGGATCGCAATGGCAAACTGAACCGTCCCCTGAACGATCAGAGGGGAAAGGATATTGGGAAGGATATAATTCCAGACGATCCCTGCATGTCCCCTTCCGATGGCTTTGGCTGAGGTCACATAATCCCGTTCCCATATGGAGAGAGAGGTTGCCCGGGTCAATCTCGCAAAGATGGGGATGTTGAAAATCCCGATGGCGATCATGCTATTGATCACGCCGGGACCCAGGATGGAGGTGATGAGAATGGCGCTGAGCACTGCCGGAAATCCATAGAGGACATCTGAAACCCTCATGATGGTCTCATCGACCCACCTTTTATAAAAAGCAGCCAGTGAGCCAAGAAGGATCCCAAACCCCATGCCAATGGAGACAGCGACCAGGCCCACGATCATGGAATTGATGGCTCCCTTCATCACCCGGCTGAGGATATCCCTTCCATACTGATCGGTTCCCAGCCAGTGGAGTTCATCGGGAGACCGGAATCGCTCGGAGAGGTTCATCCGGTTAGGATCATAAGGGGTAAAAACAAGGCTGAGAAGGGCGGTGAAAAGAATCGTCAGGGTGATGATGAATCCTATTGTAAAGTTGATGTTGCGAAAGGGGTGTCGAAGGGTCATCCGTTTTTACTTTTTTGCCTTTTTCAATTGGCAACCGGCAATGGAAAATTGGAAATGGAACTATTCAAACCTTATCCTTGGGTCGAGATACCGATAAGCCAGATCAATCATGAAATTGATCACCACGATGACCGTGGCGATCAGAAGCACAACGCCCTGGATCACCGGAAGGTCTCTCTGACCGATCGCCTCAAAAACCAACCTCCCGATTCCGGGAAGATGGAAGACATTCTCAATGATGATCGCTCCCGCCAGGAGATCACCTGCTTGAAGACCGATGATGGTCACAACAGGGATGATGGCATTTCGAAAGGCATGCTTGAAGATAATCCTCCCTTTGGATAATCCTTTACTTCTTGCTGTCCGGATGTAATCCTCTCCGAGGACCTCGAGCATGGAAGAGCGGGTCATTCGGGTCAGAACGGCGGCCCTCACAAACCCTAATGAGAGCGCCGGGAGCAAAAGGGATTGGAAGGCTCCGATGGGATGGGCCCCCCAGGGCTGAAACCCTCCTGCCGGCAACCAGTGGAGGGTGACCGCAAAGAGAAGGATCAAAAGGATTCCTGCCCAGAAAGCAGGCACCGCCAAACCAATCTGGGAGAAGACCATGATCCCATAGTCTCCTGCTCGATTTCGATGAAGGGAGGAGTAGATGCCCACAGGGATGGAGATGAGAATGGCAAAGATCATGGAAAGGATCGCTAAAGGGACTGTGACCTGGAGCCGGGTCAGGATGAGTGAGCGGATCGAAACATCATAGGTAATCGAGCGTCCCAAATCTCCGCTGAGGAGGCTCCTCATGTAGTGGAGGTACTGATTCACGACCGGTTGATCCAATGCGAGCCGATGCCTTAAATGCTGGAGAGTCTCCGGAGTGGTATGAATGCCTAAAATAATCTGGGCCGGGTCACCCGGGATCACCATGAGCACAACAAAGATGACGAGAGAGACAAGAAGGAGGGTCACCATGAGGATAAAAATTCTCGTGAGTAAGAATCGGGTCATCCCGCATATTTTAATCTGTGTAGGTAAAAAAGAAAAGGGCCAAGGTTTCAAAATGGACCCCTCTGGCCCCTGAATATGCGAACAGCCTTGAATTTCAAATATCAAAGTTCAAATATAAAAAGAATTTAGATTTTGGTCTTTGAAATTCCTTTGGCATTTGGTTTTTGAAATTTGGATTCGGGTCTATTTCTGTTTCCACACCTCCGTCACGTCGACACAGGTCATGGGATAATCCTTCCACCAGTTCATGACCTCTTTCTTCATGGTGGGAAGGCTGGGAAAGACAAATAAGAACCCGTTTACCGCATCCTCCGTAATCATTCTTTGGAGGGTCATGTAAAGTTCTTTCCGTACTTTGGGATTGACTTCCATCTCCGCCTTCTTCAGGGTCTCCTGAAACTTCGGATTATCATAGCGGAAGTAATACTTCGGATTGGCGTAGATGTTGATATCAAAAGGTTCTGCGTGGCCAATGACCGTGAGATCAAAATCGGCATTCTTGAAGACACGATCGATCCACTGTCCCCACTCCGTGAGCTCAATCCTCAGCCGGATCCCCACCTGGGAGAGCATATCCGCAACGATCTCTCCGGTCCTCTTGGCATATGCAAATCGCTCGGGCAACTTGATGACCGCATCGAAACCATTTGGATAACCCGCCTCTGCAAGCAGTTGTTTCGCCTTTTCGGGATTGTAGGGATAAGTCGAGGTCAGATCGATGTAGTATGGATTTCCAGGATCCATATGGCTTCCAATGGGTGTTCCATAACCTGACATGGCTCCTTTGATCAGGGCATTGCGGTCAATAGCAAAAGCCATGGCTCTTCGAACGCGCACATCGTTAAACGGTTTCTTCGAATTGTTGGTCGAAAGAATGACTTCGGTGGTTGTGTAGCCATTGAGGACCTTGAACTTCGGATCCTTCTCTAAGAGCAACGCATTCTCCGGGCTCACATCATAAGCGATCACGTCAATATCCCCTGCCCGGAGGCTTGCGATCTGGGCGCTGGGATCTCCGATGAATTTAAAAGTCACTTTTCCCAGGTAAGGAATACCCTTCTGATGGTACTCCTCAAATTTGGCTAAGGTGATATGGTCGCCCCGAACCCATTCCACCAATTTGAATGGACCCGTCCCGACCGGAGCAGTTTTCAATCGATCCACAACCTGCTTGTTGACGATGATCGAATCGGGTCGGGCCAGATTGAACAGGAACATGGAGTTCACGTTCTTTAAATTAATTTTAATGGTATAAGGATCCACCACCTGAACCGAATCGATATCCTTATAGTATTCGGGATGTGCGGTGCCTGTCTTCTGGGTATCCATTAATCGATCAAAGGTGAATTTGACATCCTCTGCATTAAAAGCCTTTCCATCATGGAACTTCACCCCTTTTTTAAGGGAAAAGGTATATTCCCTCCCATCCTTAGAAATTTTATAACTCCTGGCAAGGGCGGGGATGATCTTACCATTTCGATCGATCCTGACCAGTCCTTCCAGCACATTGCCATAGACCACCCTCGGGATGGCGGCAGAGGTGGCTGTGGTTGGATCCAAACCCGGAGGCTCCACTCCCTGAGCAATGACAAGCGAACCCCCGTAGACCGGTTTTTGTTGAGCATATAAGGTTGAGGCCAAAAGTAAAAGGGTTGAACAGATCATCGCCAGGCAAAAATATCTTTTCATCTCTTATTCCTCCTCTCTTTCTTTCTTCTCAACTTTCCCCCTGCGGTCGGGTCTTTTCAACACTCTCCAGGGGAAAGAAATTCGGCAGTCTATTAGAATCAACTCCGATCATCAAACGGGATAGGAATCCTGGACCTTTCCGAAAGCCCGTTCCAGGATCCGAACGGCCCGGTCAATCTCTCCTTTCTCAATCGTCATGGGGGGTGTGATCCTGACCACATTCCCGTAGAGACCACCTTTTCCGATGAGAAGTCCCTCCTCCTTTGTCTTTTCAAAGATCTCGAGAACAAAATCCGAAGCGGGCTCTTTATTCCCCTTGACCACTTCAATGCCCTGAATTAAACCCATTCCCCTGACCTCGCCGATGATTTTGAACTTCTCTTTCAAACCTTCCAGCCGACCCCTTAAATATTCCCCCATCTTCTCCGCATTCTGGACGAGCCCTCTCTTCTCAATGGCCTCAATGGTGGCAAGGACGGTCGTGGCTGTAACAGGATTCCCTCCAAAAGTAGAGAGATGAGAGCCTTTCAGACCATCTGCCACCTCTGGAGTGGCAATGGTGATTCCAACAGGGGAACCATTGGCCGCCCCTTTTGCCATGACCATGATATCGGGTTCCACCCCCCAGTGCTCGATGCCGAACATCTTTCCGCCTGTCCGTCCCCACCCGGTCTGAACTTCATCGCAGATGAAGAGCCCTCCGAAGCCTTTCACAATGGAAACGACCTCCTTAAAATACTCCTTCGGCGGAGTGATGAAGCCTCCGACGCCCTGGATGGGCTCGGCGATAAAGGCTGCTGGATGGCCCGAGGTGGTCGTCTCGATCAACTCTTTTACATCCCTCGCACATTCAAGGTCACATTGAGGATATTCCCGTCCAAAGGCACACCGGAAGCAGTAGGCATTATGGGCATGTTTGATCCCCGGGATGAGACTTCCTCCGAGACGCCATTTCTGATGTCCGGTGATATCCATCGTCAGAAGAGATAAACCGCTGTAGCAATGGCGGAGGGCAATTACCTCATTGCTCTTCGTATAAAGCTGGGCAAGGAGAACCGCGGTCTCAATCGCCTCGGTTCCACTGTTGGTAAAGAAAGATTTCTGTAACCGACCCGGAGTGATCTGAGCCAGTTTCTCCGCAAGCGAAATGGCCGGAAGGGTAGGATAGAGCGTGGAGGTATGTTGAAGCTTCTTCATCTGCTCACAGGCCTTCTCCGTGATTTCTTCGTCACAGTGTCCCACGCTGATCGTGACAATTCCTCCAAAAAAATCGAGATACTCTTTCCCTTCGATATCATAGAGATACTTCCCCTTGCCTCGATCAAAAATAAGAGGCTCCTGATAATAGTGCGTTACACAGGGCACTAAATACTTTTGATGCTTCTCATAGATTTCCCTTTTCTCCATTTCATCTCCTTCGAGAAATAAAATGTAACAGTTTAGTGCTTTGAAAAACTGATCTAATCCCCCACCATCCCCCTTTGTCAAAAGGTAGATATGTTTTACCTCCCTTTTTACAGGGTTGCCAATTCCTCATTGAGCAGATCCGAGATGAACATATGGCCGGGTGTATGGGTGATACAGAGATCTGGCCTGGCTCTCATCACCACTGCCTGCGGGGTCACCCCGCAGGCCCAGAAGACAGGGACCTCTCCCCTTTTTACCGTCACGGAATCCCCAAAGTCCGGTTTTCTAAGATCTTTAATTCCAATCATTAAGGGGTCACCGACATGAACGGGCGCCCCATGAACCATGGCATAGCGGGAAGTGATCTGGACTGCCCGGCTCACTTTATCCGCGGGGATGGGTCTCATTGTAACGACCATGGGTCCATGAAAGATACCCGCGGGCTTACAGGGGATATTGGAGATATACATCGGAACATTCCTCTTCTCTTCAATATGCCGTACCGGGATCTTTGATCGAATCAATGCTTCTTCAAAAGAGAAACTGCAGCCCAGGAGAAAGGTAACGAAATGATTCTCCCAGATATTTCTGATCTCTTTTACGGTCCCTTTCAATTGACCTTTCCGGTAGATGTTATAAAGGGGGATATCGGTCCGGATATCGGCCTCCAGAGATAGGAACTTTGTCCGATATTCCCCGGCCTCCAGAACCTCGAGTAAGGGGCAGGGCTTGGGATTTCTCTGACAAAAGAGAAGGAAGTCAAAGGCGTATTTCTCCGGAAGGATAACGAGATTGGCCTGGGCATACCCCATGGCCAGGCCTGCCGTGGGCCGATTCCACCTCCCTTTTCGAATGAGGTTACGGATTTCTTTGGGAGTGAATATTTGGATTTTTTTCATCGCCGTCACAGGGTGTCATTGCGAACGAAGTGAAGCAATCCCATGAGATTGCCGCGCCTGCGTGCCGTAACGCCACTTCGGCGTGCAGGCACGTCATCCCGCCAAAGCGCAACTCCTCGCAATGACAATATTGATAAGTGGTTCACCTCTAATTTATTCCAATCACAACTTTAAGTGGAATCATCCGAGGATAAGTTCAAACTTTTGCTCAGTAACGGTCCTCCCCCATTGATCGCCTTCGTGTTGTTCACAAAGCCTAAACCCAAATTTTTCATAAAGATGGCGTGCTGGATCAAGACCTGCAAAAGTCCAGAGATAGATTTGGCCGAACTTCTTCTTTCGACAAAATTCGACGGCCTCTTCAAGCAACATCTTCCCGGTGCCATGCCCCTGGCTCTCCGGCGCGACAATGAACCATCTCAGGTGGGCGCCTTGGCTATTGTGATTGACCCCATCGATGGCAATGGAGCCCACAATTTTTTCTTCTACACGGGCTATCCAAAACCCATCTTGCGCCTCATTAAAGCGCCGAAGAAACTCTGAGAGCTCCATAGCCACTTTGGATTCAAAGAACAGATGGAAGCCCCAGTGTTTGTAGTAATACATACCATGGAGTTCAGCAATTCGACCGATGGCTCCAGGAATATAACCAGTCAACTCTATATTGCTCATCGCTATTTATTAATTACCTTAATCGTTTTCTGATGATCAGCCGTCTTAAAGATACAAGTTGTGGATTTGCCCGCTCCAGCCGTTGCGTACATATACTCGATATCAATGCCAGCATCGGCAATCCTCTTGGCAACCTTCTGTAATTCTCCCGGTCTGTTCAGAAGTTCTACTTCAACCACATCCCTTTCTTCAATCGCGACGCCCAATGGCGCAAGGGCTTTTTTCGCTTTCACATTGCTGGCAGTGGTCAGCATAAAATAGGCAGTATCCCCCATGGCATAGGCGCATATGGCTGTGATATTGACCCTTTCTCCTGCGATGGATCGAGTTACCTCTGAAAGCAATCCAGCCTTATTGGACATGGGGAAACTGATCTCTTTTGATTTTCTTGCCTTGGCCATAGCCGATCCTCCTTCCTGCTTCATTTAACTAAATTGTGCATTAGACACTTGAGAAGTCAAGAAGAGCTCTCGTTTTATAACAGACCCTATATCCGCTTCAAATACCTTATTTTGTCACCAGTTTCCTTCCATTCAATGGCTCCTTTTGAGACAGCTTCTCACGGGCGTGCTGAATCACCTCATGTAGTTTTTTCTGCAGCAATTTGCGCGGCAGGACCTTGGTCCAGTAAGAAGATACCCGAATCGTTCCTTTTTCAAGCTCCATAAGCTCAATTGTTTCTCGTTTCTTCCCAGCACAAAGAATCAGGCCAAGAGGTGATTCCTCTTCTGGTTTTTGTTCATATTTAGCCAACCATCGCAGATAGAATTCCATCTGACCCTTGTCTGAGGGTTGAAAATCCCTCAACTTCAAGTCTATCGCTACCAAACGGCGGAGACCTCGATGATAGAAAAGCAGGTCAAGGTAATAATCGTCGTTGTCCACCTGGATACGCTTCTGCCTTGCAACAAAGGTGAAGCCAACACCCAACTCCAGGATAAAGTTCTCCATCTCCCGCATGATCGCATCCTCGATGTCCTTTTCAATATAGCGATCCTTCAAACCGAGAAAGTCAAGAAAATATGGATCACGAAAAACCAAATCTGGTGTGAGCTTATCATCAGTGCGAAGGGTGTCAAGTTCTTCACGAATGAGCTTTTCAGGCTTCTTTGACAGCGCTGTGCGCTCAAAGAGCATGCTGGAAATCTTCTGTCGCAGAGTTCGGACGCTCCACCTTTCAATGCGACACATTTCAGCATAAAAGTCACGCTTCAGGTCATCGTCCAGAGGGATAATAGCCACAAAGTGGCTCCATCCCAATTGTCGTGACAGTGTCACGACAATTTGCTCTTCGGGAAACGTTTCGGCAAACTGAACCATTCGCCGGAGGTTTTTCTCCGCGAATCCAGTCCCGAATTCTTTAACCAATTCTCTACTCACTGCGGAGACAATTTGCTCTCCATATTCCGCTCTTTTCTCCTTCAAGATATCTTGCCGGATTCGTTTACCCATCCGCCAGTAAAGCAGAACCAGGGCTGAGTTGACCTGTCTCGCCACATCCTGCCGCGCCGTTTCGATCAGGTCTCGCAAGTCTTCCAGTAAGGCTTTAGATGTGATTGCTTTCATTTTTCTCTATTTTTTCTACCTTACGTTTTTCCTATCAAGGTCTTGGGAAACTATCATAGAAATCAGAATCCGTCCCAAGGTATATCTCTAATGAGAGACTTTCCTGCAAACCCTGCTTTCAGTTTCATGGAAATTTTATAGCATTAAGACACCCTGAGATCAAGATGACATAAAACATTTGCAAGGATTACATCGTTCGATGTAGCAAAGCGTGGAGGCTGTTATTTATATAAGGAAAGTAGGTGGAAGCTGCATTTTAATCATTCAACAGAGTTGGCCTCTGTTTCCTCCAATTAAGTCTTCATCCGTTAAAAATGAATTTTATATGGCAGGTTCGTCACCCGTGAACCATGGAAATCATAAATCCCCCCTCGCCCCCCTTTAGTAAAGGGGGGATTTGGAAATGTATTTTCAACTTTATTCAATTAG
>CAZXMB010000053.1:0-17746 GCA_964641715.1 uncultured Syntrophaceae bacterium | reverse complement strand
AGTTACCCCTCCCCTAACGAGGTAATAAATTTTTATCATTTTATTTTCTAGGTAATGTTACCGAATCCCGAAAGGTCTTGCGAGATGAATAAGGTTTGATATATAAAGATAGGAAAAAGAGGGACCGAACTATGGCACAGATGAATCCACCTGAACCAACGGATTTCATCAGGGAAATGATTGAAGAACATATAAAGACCAACCGGTTCCAGGGGCGGGTGGCTACCCGATTCCCTCCGGAACCCAATGGATATCTTCATATCGGCCACGCCAAGTCGATCTGCCTCAATTTCGGTATTCCTGCTCAATACGGTGGAACGTGTAATTTAAGGATGGATGATACGGATCCGAGTGGTGAAAGTGAGGAGTATGTTAATTCCATCATCCAGGATGTGAAATGGCTTGGGTTTGATTGGGGGAACCGTCTCTATTTTGCCTCGGATTACTATGACCGGCTCTATCAGTATGCGATCCGGTTGATTGAGGAGGGGAAAGCCTATGTGTGTAGCCTGAGCCCGGATGAGATCCGCGAATATCGGGGAACCCTCACTGAACCGGGCAAAGAGAGCCCCTATCGGAATCGATCCGTGGAAGAGAACCTCGATCTTTTCGGACGGATGCGGGCAGGAGAGTTTGAGGAGGGAAGTCATGTTCTTCGTGCCAAAATCGATATGGCCTCTCCCAATATCGTCATGCGGGACCCAATCATCTACCGGATCAAAAAGGCACCTCACTACCGGACCGGAAATAAATGGTGTCTTTACCCGATGTATGACTTTGCCCACTGTCTTTCAGACTCTATTGAAAAGATCACCCATTCGATCTGTACCCTTGAGTTCGAAAACAATCGACCCCTTTATGATTGGTTCCTCGACGAGTTGAAAGTCGAGAACCATCCCCAGCAGATCGAATTTGCCCGGCTCAATCTCAGCTGCACGGTTTTAAGCAAACGGAGGCTTATCGAATTGGTGGGAAAAGGGGTGGTCGAGGGGTGGGATGACCCCAGGATGCCTACCCTGGCCGGGATGCGAAGGCGCGGCTATACGTCTGAAGCCATACGAAATTTCTGTTCGAGGATCGGGGTGGCCAAGACGGAGAATCTTGTGGACCTCTCTCTTCTCGAACACTGTGTCCGTGAAGATTTGAATCAACGGGCACCCCGCTCAATGGGGGTATTGCGACCCCTTCGTCTCGTCATCGATAACTATCCCGAAGAAAAGAAGGAAGAACTGGAATGCCCCAACCATCCCCAGAATCCCGGTATGGGCTCCAGAAGGGTGCCTTTTTCCAGGGTGTTGTATATTGAGCAGGATGATTTTCACGAAGATCCACCTAAAAAATATAATCGCCTCGGTCCCGGACGTGAAGTCCGTCTCCGGTATTCATACGTCATCAAATATGCAGGGATGGTGAAAGACCCTCAGAGCGGAAAAATTATTGAGCTTCATTGTACCTATGATCCGAAAACGCTTCATGGGCCCCCTCCGGATGGCCGTAAGGTGGAGGGCGTAATCCACTGGGTTTCAGCAGAGCATTCGGTTCCCGCTGAGGTCCGGCTGTACGATCGTCTCTTTCAGGTTCCTGACCCAATGGGTGAAGGCGACGATTGGATGAAATCCCTCAATCCAAAATCGCTGGAAATCCTCTCTTTTTGCCGGGTGGAATCAAGCCTGAGAGACGCGCCTCCGGGAAGCAGGTACCAGTTCGAAAGGCAGGGTTACTTCTGCCTGGATTCCAGAGATTCTTCGCCTCAGAGGCTTGTGCTGAATCGTGTCGTGCCCCTTCGGGACTCCTGGGCCAAAGTGGCTGATCAGAAGAAAAAATAGCGAAGCTTAAGTCCCTCGTTCATTGTTCATCGTCCATCGTTCCATGAGGAGGGGTGATGAAAAAACAATCCAGGATAAAAAGAGTGAAGGAGATCATCAAAACCCTGTCCAAAGAGATTCCCGATTCCAGGATTGCACTAAATTTTTCAACCCCTCTTGAACTTCTCATCGCGACCATTCTCTCTGCCCAATGCACGGATGTGAAGGTCAACCAGGTGACAGGAGATCTCTTTAAAAAGTACCGTTCCGCTAAGGATTATGCATCGGCTGATTTAAAAGAATTGGAGGAAGAGATCCGGCCAACAGGATTCTACAGGAACAAAGCAAAGTCTATTCAAAAATGCTGTCAGGAACTGGTAAGCCGATTTGGAGGGGATGTCCCCAAAAACCTTGAGGCGCTGGTCACCCTCCCGGGCGTGGGGAGAAAGACGGCCAATGTCATCCTGGGAAATGCTTACGGAATACCGGGGATTGCAGTGGATACCCATGTCCGTCGGGTAAGCCGGAGGATCGGATTGACGGAAAACGATGACCCCGTTAAGATCGAGTTCGACCTGATGGAGATTGTGCCTGAAGAAGAATGGACTCACTTCTCCAATCTCCTCATCTGGCATGGCCGGAGAACCTGCATGGCAAAGAAGCCTCTCTGTGAGCAATGCTCGATCCACAAGGGGTGTGAGTATAGATCAGAATCATAAATCCCAAGCACGAAACTCGAAGCACGAAACAAATCCAAATGGCCAAAATCCAAAATTCAAAACAGATAATTAAAATTTTGGGTCATTGGGAATTTGAGAATTCGAATTTGTTTCGAATTTCGATATTCGGATTTCGGATTTAATAATCTTATGGTTCTTCCAGAGTCCACTGGTGATAAGCTATTTCTGATGGAGGAGGTCATCAACTTCCCCACCTCTCTCCTCTGTCACAAAAACTATCACTGGGAAAACCTTCCGATGGTCCGATACTCCGACTTGAGGGAAGCAGTCTTTTCGCTCGCAGAAAGAGGACGAAAGGTGGTCATTGTCACGGGGTTCTATGTCCCAGCAGGAAATCCGCCGGCCACCGAGACCGATGGGCCGCCCGGTGCCCTCATCCTGGCGGAAGGGCTGAAACTCCTCGGGATGGAAGTCTCCCTCCTCTCGGATGAATTCACCTTTTCCACATTGAAAGCGGGGCTGGAGGTCCTCCGTCTCTCGGAAAAGGATGTCCCCCTGATCATCTTTCCTCTTGAGCATTCGGATCTGGACCACTCCAGCCGAACGATCAACGAAGAGACGCAAAGTCCTCTCTCCGTTCGTTTCGTCCAAGAGTTGATGAGTGGTCCCCTGGGCCGAGATCTTACCCATCTCATTTTTATTGAAAGGGTGGGACCCAATCATACGCTTGAATCCTTTTTGGCTCAGGAGCGGCCGGGCAAACCCCCTCTAAAGGATTTTGAAACCATCCTCCCCCTTTTTCTGAGAAACCGGTGTATCAGCTCCCGTCTGGAGGACATCACCCGCTTCACTGCGAAAACCCATTTTCTTCTTGAATTCGGGAAGAAATGGAATCCGTCTTTCGAATCGATTGGCGTCGGAGACCGAGGCAATGAAATTGGCTCCGGAAAGATTCCCTGGGAGGTCTTCAGAGACCATTCCATGACAGGTCGAGAGCCCGTCTTCTGCTGCCGTCTGAAGACAGACCATTTCATCCCCTGTGGAATCTCAAACTGGGGAGGATACGCCTTGATCGCCGGAGTGGCCCTGGCCATGGGAAGACCGGATATCCTGAAGAAGGTTACTCCGGAGCAGGAAGAAAGGGTCTTGGACTATCTCATCCATCATGGCCCGGCAATCGATGGAATGACCCGCAGGCAGGAACATTCGGTTGATGGAATTGAATTTAAGGACTATATGAGGGTGATTGAACGGGTGATGGAAATCGCCCTGGAATAACGATAAAAAGTTTTATTACTCCGCAAATCCGCATTCTTCATTTCGCAATTAAATGATTGCTCCTTTCGCCTCTTTTCTCTGATACCAGTAGATCATTGCAAACCCGATCAGGCCCAATAGATCTGTAATCAATCCCGGTTTCACTAATGCGACTGCCGAGGCAAAGAGGACGATACGTTCATACCATTTCAAATCCGTTAAGAGGAATCCCTGCATCGAGGCGGCCAGGGCATACATACCGATGGAAGCGGAGATGAAGATCCATGAGGCCTCAATAAAGTTGGTATTGATGAGGAGCATTTGGGGTGCGGTGATGAACATGAAAGGCAAAAGGAATGTTCGCATATCCAATTTGAAGGCATTGACTCCGGTCTTCAGAGGATCGGAACCCGCTATGCCTGCGGCCGCATAGGCCGCCACGCATACCGGTGGGGTCCCATCCGCAAGAATTCCAAAATAGAAGACAAAGAGGTGAATCGCAATGATCGGGACATCCGGATTCATCTCCTTCAGCGCAGGGGCCATGATCGAGGCCATGATGACGTAATTGGCTGTTGTGGGAACCCCCATCCCGAGGATGAGACAGGTAGCCATGGTCAGAAGGAGTCCGAAATAGAGGTTGCCTCCGGAAAGCCCCATGATGATGTTGGTCATGTTCAATCCGGCTCCTGTAAGAGTAATCACTCCCACCACAATCCCCGCACAGGCACAGGTCGCACCAATACCCGCCATCATTCTTGCCGCTTTATACATGGCATCGGCCATCTTTATAAAGAAAGAAACCAATGGCTCAACCGAAATCCCCTGTTTAACCTTGGCATTCTCTGTGGCATTCTCTGTATTCGAACGCCTCCATCCAAAGCTAATCGACAGGCCCTGCAAGAAAAAGATGATGATCGTAGTGGCGATTCCCATTGCTGCTGAGGTAAGAGGGGTGGCCCGCCTGATGATCAAATAGTAGAAGAGCACACCGATGGGGATCAGGAAATGAAGTCCGCGGATGAAGATTGGTAAAAACTTCGGGAGCTCCTTTCTCGGGATCCCTTTTAAACCAAATTTAACGGAAAGAAGATGAACCGCTCCGAGAAGGGCCAGTTGGTCAATGACCGCTGGAAGGGCGGCGGCCATCACAACTTGAAGATATGGAATTCCCAAAAACTCCGCCATAATAAAGGCGGCCGCACCCATTACAGGGGGCATTAACTGCCCATTTCCGCTCGCTGCCGTTTCGATTGCCCCTGCAATCTCAGGCTTAAACCCGAGGCGTTTCATCAGAGGTATTGTTACCGACCCGGTGGTCACCACATTGGCTACACCGCTGCCGGAGATCGTCCCCATAAAAGCACTTGATACCACAGCCACCTTGGCTGGACCTCCTCGAGTGTTTCCGACAAGCGAAAAAGCTAATTTCATGAAATAATCCATCGCCCCTGTCTTCTCGATAACGGCTCCGAAAAGGACAAAGGCAAAAACGAAGGTGGAAGAGACCCATAGAGGGACTCCGAAAATTCCCTCCATGGTCAGGTAAAGGTGATCCACGACCCTTCGGAAACCATACCCCCGATGAGCCAGGAGATCTGGGAGATAGGGCCCGATGAAGGCATAGAGAATGAATATCGCTGAGATGAGAGGAAGTGGAAATCCTACCGCTCTCCGGGCGGCTTCGAGAATAAAAATAATGGTCAAAACCCCCATCACCATATCCATGGTCGTGGGGTTTCCAATCCTCTGGACCAAATCCGTATAGAAGACGGCAATATAGATGGCTGCCCACCCACCTAATGCCGCAAAGATCAAATCATAAATGGGAATGGTCCTTGTTTTTGACCTCTTGGTCATTGGGTAAAAGAGGAAACAGAGCATGATGGCGAAACACAAATGGACAGACCGCTGAAGAGTGGCTGTCAGTGTTCCGAACATTGCCGTATAGAGCTGAAAACAGGACATGACAAAGGCAATGCCCGCTGAGATGTAAAAAATGGGGCCGGATAGGCGTCGGGCACCATAATCCGCTCCTTCGGCGATCTCCTTCGATTTTTCAACCGAAACCTGATCCGGAGTAATGTTATCTTTTGACCTCATTGAGTAAAAAACCTCCTAAGGGATATCGCCTCACTCTGAGGGTCACCAATTCCCCTTCCTTTAACGAAGAGAAATCAAACCTTTCATCTTTAAATGTCAGTTGGGGAAGGGTGAAAGGAGAGACAAAAAAGGAAAAATTTTCCATCTCTTCAATCTTGGACGTTGCCCTCATCTTATCCTTTTCAAGGATCACCTCGTTCTTCATAAATGGAAGGCCAGGGCCAAAGGAAGGGAATTGAGTCTCAACCAATTGGATCATCCCTCGGGAGGTGATAATGAAAAATCCCTGGACGGTGATCTTCTCAACGGAGTGGACATATTGGAAGATAAATGGCTCTCCCGAAGAAACCCTTTTTAAAAAAAGTATCCGATCGTTTTTCTCCGTCTTCAATTCAAGCACAGGAACAGGATAGAGAAAAAAAGCAACGATTAAAATCATAAAGAGGAGGCACCCAAGTTTTAGATTTGCCATCGGATACCTCCTCTCATCATCAATTTACTTCTTAATCCCTTTCTCTTTGAAAAACTTCTCAGCTCCCGGGTGGATGGGAATCGGCATCCCGATGAGGGCCTTTTCAATCTTTACTTCTTTCCCTTTGGCATGCGCCGTCTCAATGCTTTTGATGTTTTCAAACATCGCCTTGGTAATCTTATAAACAGCATCCTCTTCCATTTCGGCCTTTGCCACCAGGATGGCCAGGACGGCTACGGTGGGAACATCCTTATCCACCCCTTTATATATCCCTGCAGGCACCTTATCCTTTGAAAAGAAAGGATACTTCTTGAGAAGTGCATCGGCCTGAGAACCATCGATTGGTACAATCGTCGTCTCAATCATCAGGGCTGTATCAACGATCGCAGAGGCACCCACGCCTACGGTATAGAATGCCGCATCAATTCGTCCGTCCTTGAGAAAATCGGATGACTCTGTAGCGGTCAATCTCTCCACCTTGCCCAGATCTCCGAACTTCAATCCATAGGCCTCCAGGATCTGAATCGCATTCTGTTCCGTCCCGCTCCCCAAAGGACCCACGGCAACCCTTTTTCCTTTCAGATCTTTCACCGATTTAATATTGGATGCCTTTCTCGCTTGAATCTGACAATGTTCGGGATAGAGAGAGGTGACTCCGCGAATATTCGATACGGCCTTATCAAACATGGGCTTAACCCCTTTAAAAGCATAAAAGGCAATATCATTCTGTAAGATAGCCAGATCCGCATCACCCGAGGCAATCAATTTTGCATTGGCGACCGAAGCTCCGGAGGACTCAACAGTTACTTTTAGGTCCGGAACCTTTTCATAAACGATTCTTGAAATGGCCCCTGCCAGTGGAAAATAGACCCCTGTGACCCATCCCGAAGCAATGGTCACAAACTTTTTCGCGCTGTGGGCCACTTCAGGTTGATAGGTAGATAAAAAAACGGTCAGACAAAAAACCAAAACCCCAATCAATAACACCTTTCTCTTCATAACCAAACCTCCTTTTTTAATATATTTTTATAATGTTTAAAATAGAAAGTCCCTTTCTCTCCCTGGCATCAAATCCCCCCCTTCTTCCAAAGATGTCTATTTTTATAAAATTTTAATTCATTTGTCAAAGACTTTTTAGGATGCCATCTTCCCTTTGCCCCATTTTCATCCAATCAAAAATATGCTATGAAAGACCAAGGCTTGTGAGGAGGATTGAAAGGTGACCGATTTCCTTGATGATTATCAGAAAAAGACTCCCCTTTCCGGAAAACTCTTCAGGAGAGCGAGAGAGGTGATGCCCGGAGGGATTTCCCATAATATCCACTTCTTTCCGCCCCATCCTTTTATTGTAAAAGATGCAAGAGGGTCGAAAATCATCGATGTGGATGGGAATCAATACATTGATCTCTGGATGGGTAATTATACTCATATCCTCGGACATTGGCCCGAGGTGGTGACCCAATCCATCGAAGAACAATTGAAAAAGGGAATCCACTGGGGGGCCCTATTTGAAAAACAGATCGAATGGGCGGAACTGATCCGGGAATTGGTCCCCTGTGCAGAAATGGTCCGGTTCTGTTGCTCCGGAACTGAGGCAACCATGTATGCGGTTCGTCTCGCAAGGGGATTTACAGGGAAGAGAATCATTCTGAAGATTGCAGGCGGCTGGCATGGGGGAAATTCAGATCTTACGGCTGGGATCAAGATGCCCTACGAAAAAGAAGAGAGTCTGGGTCTATTGCCCGAACTTCAAAAATATACAAAGATGATCCCTTTTAATGACCTCCCCGGAACGCTGGAAATCATCCACCAAAACAGGATGGATCTGGCAGGAATCATCCTTGAGCCGGTAATTGGCGAAGGCGGATTTTTGCCTGCAACCCCTGAATACCTTAAGATGCTACGGTCTGAGACCCAGAAATGTGGAGCCCTTTTGATCTTTGACGAAGTGATTTCAGGTTTCAGGGTTGCTTTAGGAGGAGCTCAGGAGAGGTTCCATATTCTCCCTGACCTTGCCACCCTTGGAAAGATTACAGGAGGGGGATTGCCTGTGGGTTTGGTGGCGGGGAAAAGGGAGATCCTCGAACGAACTTCTCCTGAAATAAAAACTGAAAAATGGAATAGAATTCTCATCGGTGGAGGGACCTTCTCTGCCCATCCCTTGACCGTGGCCGCAGGACTTGCCATGCTCCGATTTTTAAAAGAACATTCTAAAGAGGTCTATCCCTCTCTCGAGGCCAAAGGTGAAAGATTGAGAAAAGGACTCCAGGAGACCTTTGACAGGGAGGGATTGGAGGTTATGGTCACAGGGATTGCCTCTCTTTACCAGGTCCATTTCCCTTTTAAAAGAGGGGTGGTACTTAATTCTCCCCATGCCATCCACCGATTCACAGATATAGAGAAGAGAGAGGTCGAATTCAGGATCAGAATGCTGACCCGAGGGGTCCACGTCATGCACGGAGGGGGCAGCCTTTCAACCGCTCACTCCGATGAGGACATTGAGAGAATTATCGAAGCGGCCCGGGAAGTTACAAAGGAGATGGCTTAAAAATAATTGCGGATTTCGGAATTCGGATTGCGGATTGTAGGGTTTCGTCAAACGCTAATGAGGCCCGTATCACTTTAGGACAATGAAAATGATACGATGAACAGTATATCATTTTTTGTTCATTGTTTATTGTCCATCGTTCATTGTATGTCACGGGCTTCGCAACCGTAACCCTTAACCAACAACCATTTTCAAAGGAGGCGCTTTATGGAGCATTGGGGAGTGAAAATAGGGGTCATGGTATTATCTTTCACATTCATTCTGGGAGGTGTGGGAATGGCAAAAGAGGGAGAAAAAATCGGGGTGATTGCGGTCGATGTCCAGGGAGACTTTACAAAGTTAAAGAATGGATCCCTGGCCGTGGAGGGGACCGATGAGGCTTATATCAAAGCCGTGGAAGAGAATACGAAGAAACTGAAGGAGGCAGGTTTTCCGATCTATGCCACTCAGGATTGGCACCCCAAAAATCACGCCTCCTTCTTCACCACGCATCCAGGGAAAAAGGCATTTGATGTGATCAAGCTCCACGGAAAGGACCAGGTCCTCTGGCCTCCCCATTGCGTTCAGAAGACACCCGGCGCGGAAATCCTCCTGAATAAAAAATTATTTAAGGCTGTCGTGAAAAAAGGAATGGACTCTAAATACGATAGTTACTCCGGTTTCCAGGACGATGGTGGAAAAAAGACCAGGATGGATAAAATTCTTAAGGAGGATAAGGTCAAAAAATTGGTGGTTTATGGCATTGCCACGGATTATTGCGTGAGGGCCACAGCACTGGATGCCGTAGCCTCGGGTTACAAAGTCATCCTGATTAAAAATCTTTCAAGGGGGGTCGCTCCGGATACCTCTCAGAAAGCCATCGATGAGATGAGGGCCAAAGGGATCGTGGTTCTGGATGATCTGGACATAGAGAAGATCAAAACCAATTAAAAAATAGATTGATAGATCAATAATATCGTTTCTCCTCGCACTGATCTTCGGCGAGGGCAATTTCCCACTCGCCGAGGATCTTCGATACTGCCTGCTCTCCGCTCTCAATACAATTGGGAACCCCTACCCCTTTATAGCAACCGCCTGCAAGGGCAAGGCCAGGGATCTCGGCACTCCGATCCTCGATCAATTTCACCCGTTCAAGGTGTCCGAGCGTGTACTGCGGCATGCCTAAATGCCACCGGAAAACGCGAGTCAATAGGGGTTTGGCAAAAGCGTTGAGGCCCAGGATATCTCGGAACTCCGAAAGCACTATTTGGACAAGTTCCTCGTCCGGACGTTTCAAAATCTCCTGGTTGTGAGGACCACCGACGAAACCACGAAGGAGCGCTCTCCCTGCCGGTGCACGGCCAGGCCATTTGGTGGAGGAATAAGTTGCCGCCATGAGTGCGCGACCCTCCACAATGGGGCAGAGGACCCCGAATGCATTCAGATCGAAACCCACTTCGTTTTCGCTGAACGCGACCGAGACCGTCGCCGAAGAAGAGCACGGTATACGGGCAAGGGCATCTGCAATGGCAGGTTCATGGGGCCGGATGAGCGACTCGGCCGCCCATGATTCCGTTGCCATGATGACAGCGTCTCCATCAATGATTGAGCCATCCGAGGTTAAGGCACGCCATCCATTTCCGGATATCCTTTGAAGTGAGCGGACGGAAACCCCCGTCCGCATATGTTCACGGCCTGCGGCATCGGCCATCCGGTCCGTAAGCTGTTGCATTCCGTTCACAAAGGAGGTGAAAAATGTGCGGGGTTTCTCACCCGGCTGGGTCGGGTATTTGCGCCTCATCTCTTCGACTTTACGACGGGCCGCAATGAATGCCTTCGTCAGGGATCCATAATTCTGTTCCATCTCAAGGAGTCTCGGAAAGGTTGCCGCCAGTGACATCTGTCTCGGATCGGAGGCATGAACACCTCCGACCAGGGGCTCGGCAAGTCGATCGAGGCACTCCCTTCCCATGCGGCGGACGACAAAACTTTCAAGGGTTTCATTGTTGGGTTCGCCGGGCACCACCTTCTTCGGCGGAATGAAAAGATCCATCGCCATCCGGACCTTCCCAGGCCAGGAAAAGAGACCGGTGGTCACGAAGGGGATGAACTTCGTAGGTGCGAACATCATGACACCATCCGGCAATGAATGAAGTTTGCCACGGGACAGGATCAAGGTGCGCCTCCTGGAGTCATCGGTGGGTAATTCTTCATCAAAGATCCTCAAAAGCTTGGCGATGCGGTGGCAGGCCGGTTTTTCAGTCAGAAAGCAGTCAGGCCCTCCGTCCACAATGAACCTGCTCCGCTCCGAAGGATCCGGGATGATCTCTGTCTGGATCTTCCCGCCCAGGCGCCTGTCCTTCTCAATCAGAACGAACTCCACATCATGGCCTTCGGAGGCAGCCCGTCTGACTTTGTAAGCGGCGCTCAGGCCGGCAACACCACCCCCAATGATGATGATCCGCCTCATCCTTATTCACCCTCACCCCCGCCCTCTCCCATCAGAGATTATGTCATAATGGGGTAAACGGTAAAAATGTCATGCCGAACTTGTTTCGGCATCTAATAGAATCAAGGAGTTACGAGACCCTGAATCAAGTTCAGGGTGACAAAATAGTGATTACAACACGGTCTCTCAGGGGAGACGGAAGAGGTTTTATAAATGTTCTTCCATTACGGCCGCAAGGGCCTCAATAAACTGCTCAGAATCATTGAGGGAAGGAGTCCTTTCCAATACGATCCCCATGGATTCAGCCTTTTCCCGACAGAGGATATCGACATCATAGAGAATCTCGATATGGTCCGAAACAAATCCAATCGGGGCGACCAGTACTTTCTTCACATTAATTTTTTGGAGTTCGATCAACACCGATTCAATATCCGGACCGATCCACCTCTCACGCCCGCCTCCTTTGCTTTGAAAGGCCATATGCCAGGGAAGTGGCGTGATCCTTTTCAGTACCCCCTCGACACTCTCCTTCATATCCACCACATAGGGATCCCTGCTGACGGCGGACTCCGGAAGGCTATGGGCCGTGAAGATAAGGTGAACCTTTTTTCTCTCTTCCTGAGGAAAATGGTTCAATCCTTCTAAAACCTTCTCTGCAATCGCCCGTAAAAAGAGGGGATGAGAATGCCATCCCTCAATAAAATTGATTTTCAATCGGTTTCCGAAAATTTGGTTTGCCCTGTTTAATTCTTCTTCATAGGCGTTTGTGCTGAGTCGGGAACGGAAAGGTGCCATGGGAATGGCAAAAACTTCCCGGTGGCCGTTCTGAAGAATCTCTTTCAGTGCTTCTTCGATAAAAGGCTTACCATAACGTATCCCCACATAAGATTGGAGTAAATACCCTTTCGAATTCAGCCTTTTCTCTAAAGCCTTAGCCTGCCGGAAGGTGATTTCCGGAAGGGGCGAAGAGCCCCCGATTAAACAATACCGTTCCTTCACCCTTTCCAATTGTTCCGGAGAAGGTTTTTCCCCCTTCATCAGGCGGGTTAAAAAAGGCTCTATTTCATCAAGGGAGCGAGGTCCCCCAAAAGCCAATAGGAGAATTGCTTTCATCATTTTTGCTTAGCAACGATGAACGTTAAACGATGAACGATGAACAGTGTGTTATCTGTTTCGTCCATCGTTCATGGTGGCCAATCGGCGTCGTGGCCTTAACCCTAACCCTCAATCCTGTCTGATCTTTGAGCTATATTCATGGACCCTGTCGATCAGCGCAACCACATTTTCGACAGGGGTATTGGGAAGGATTCCATGCCCAAGGTTGAAGATATGTCCGGGCCTGCCCCCTGCCTGATTGAGAATCCTTTTGACCTCCTCTTCAATCAAACGGATAGGGCCCAGAAGAAGAACCGGGTCAAGATTTCCCTGAATGGCCACATCATAACCCACCCGAGCCCAGGCTTCATCCAGATCCACCCTCCAATCCACGCCGATCACCTCTCCACCCGCCTTCTTTATCTTTTCCAGCAGGGTTGAAGAGGAAGTGCTGAAATGAATGAGCGGAACAGTCTTGTCCACACCGTCAATCACCTTTTTAGAATAAGGGAATACATACTCCTGGTAATCGTTCGGGCTCAGACATCCCGCCCAGGAGTCAAAGAGCTGAAGGGCCTGGACACCTGCCCGGACCTGAGCGTTGAGGTAACGGATCAATACTTCCGAAATCTTCTCCATCAGAGCGGTCCACGCAGGCCGGTTTTGATACATCAGGCTTTTTGTAAGAACATAATTGGGGGAATGACCCCCCTCAATCACATAACTGGCAAGGGTGAAGGGGGCCCCTGAAAAACCGATCAACGGGAATTTCCCTTCCAATTCCCCTCGGACCATGCGAATGGCCTTCATCAGGAAAGAAAGGTCTCTCTCGGGATCAATGATTCGAAGTTGATCTATTTCCTTGACCTCCCGGACAGGACTGACAAGAGGACCCTCCCCCTTTTTAAATTCCAGACCCACTCCCATCGGCTCCAATGGAAGGAGGATATCGGAGAAGATGATGGCCGCATCCATCTTAAACTTCTCAATAGGAAGGAGGGTGACTTCAGCAGCCAGTTCGGGGTTTTTACACATCTCCAAAAAGGAGAACTTCTTTCGGAGCGCCCGATACTCTTTCATATAACGGCCTGCCTGCCGCATCAGCCAGATGGGTGTATAAGGAGTGGGCTGCCTCCGGCAAGCCAAAAGAAAGGGATATTGATCCTCAAATTTTTTCATATCCGATTTTCTTTAATCAATCACCAATACCCAAGTACCAATTATCAAATAATATCCAATCTCCAATTTGCAAGGTCTAAAAATTCGTTGAGTTATTGGAACCTCACCTATTCCAATCCCTCAGCAGTTGAATCAATAGCCTTACCCCAACACCTGTTCCTCCCTTTGGGATATAGGGTTTCTCTTTGTCCACAAAGGCAGGCCCTGCAATATCGAGATGGACCCATGGGGTTTTCCCCACAAACTTGCTCAGAAAAATAGCTCCGATGATGGCCCCTGCTGAGCGGGTTCCCACATTCCTGAAATCGGCCACATCGCTTTTCAGATAGTCGAAATACTCATCCCAGAGGGGTAATCTCCAGACCTTCTCTCCGGTTTTGCCCGAAGCCTCTTCAACCCTCTTCAAAAGAGTTTCATCGTTTCCGAAAAGGCCGATCACATGATCTCCCAGTGCGATGACAATCGCTCCGGTGAGAGTGGCCAGATCGATGATCACCCTGGGCTGATAACGAAGGCTGTAAGTAAGGGCATCGGAAAGGATGAGGCGGCCCTCCGCATCAGTACTGATCACCTCTACGGTTTGCCCCGACAGGGTTTTTAGAATATCCCCGGGTTTATAGGCCTTCCCGCTCGGAAGATTTTCTGTCGCCGGAATGATCCCCACCAGATGGAGAGGGATCTGAAGTTCAGAGGCGGTTTTCAGTATGGCCAAGACAGCCGCAGCGCCGGACATATCGTCCTTCATCTTCTCCATCGCCTCGGAGGGTTTAAGAGAGATTCCACCACTGTCAAAAGTGATCCCCTTCCCGACCAGGGCGATCGTCTCCAATCCTTTCCCCTTGTTATATTCGAGGGTGATGAATTTACAGGGTTCCTGGCTTCCTCTGGCTACAGAAACAAATGCTCCCATGCCCAGAGCCTCTGCCTGCGACATCTCCAATATTTGGATCTCCATCCCATGGTCGATTGCTATCTGCTCTGCCTTTTCAGCCAATACCGTTGGAGTGACCTTATTGCTCGGGCTGTTGACCAGATCCCTTGCCAGGCAGACCGCTTCAGAAATCATTCGACCCGTCCGCAATCCATTTTGAATGGCCAGAAGCTCTCCGTCCGTCTCTCCCACGAGAGTCACTTCTTCTATCTCCCTGATCTTATCCCTTTCCCTGGTCTTAAATTCGTTAAACTGATAGGTCCCGAGCATCAGTCCGGTCACAAAGGATTCGGTGAGGGTTTCGTCTGAGAAACCCCCGAGCCTCAGGATTGGAAAGGCAAATTTTTTAATGCCGGAATCCCGGATGAACTGTCCGGCCTTTGAGGAAGCCCCACGCCATTTATCCAGATCGAATTCTTCCTCCTTCCCAAGGCCTGTGAGCAGTACCCGTCTGGCAGGCAGGAGCCCCTGGGTATGAATGAGTCGACATTGAAATAACTCTCCTTTAAAATCCCCACTCTTCATTAGCTGGGAGATAAATCCCTTCCACTCCAGATCCACATTCCGAAGAACTCCTCCCAGCGATTCAGGGGATTCAAAAGAGAAAAGAAGAAGAAGCTCGCAGGGAAACTTTTCCGCCCTGCCCTTCTCAGTTTTAATTTCCATAAGATCCTCCTCTTGGACCTCTACTCTCTATGGAATCTCGGAAAATCCTAAATCTCTATTTAGCCACTTAGGACCCCGTTTCACTCATACTAATAAAAACGCATTAAATCGTTTTACGTGTAGCGCAAGGCTTTAGCCTTGCTTAAAGCAACCCTAAAGGGTTGCCCTACAAAAGATATAATGTGTTCATACTAACTTCTGAATAACCTGCTTGAGTTATTCCCTTTCTTTCAGTTTGTAGAGGGCAATCGAACGGTTTTCCTCCACGGAACAAAATTCTCTTATCTTGTTGACCAGAGAAGGAGGCCACCCCTTTCGATCCAGGATTCTTGCCAACATCCAGGGATTTAAATCGGAAACCTCCATCCACTTTCCTGCCTTTTTGACCAACTCATCCAATAATTTTCGATTGGGATCTCCTTTTAATGGATATTTTTCTTTTGTCTCGATCTTAATCTTGGCAACATGATCGCTTCCATAGACCGCCTCAACCTCCTCCTCCCGGGCATAGGCATAAAGTGCCTCTTCTATTCTTGTCAATTCAGCGTCAATCTCCTCATTCCAGATTCTCTTCTTCTCCTTCAATTCAACATACCGGTTGACCAGGTTCACCCCTTTCTCTTGAAGATATTCATTGGGGGACAAATTCTCCACTGCGATCAAATGTTTCCTCTTGGGACAATATCCCTGGAAGTCACACCAGTTACAGAGGGGGCCTTCCTTGGCAAGGAATCCTCTGTCCGATTCGATCTTCCTGATGAGCTCCATGGTCTCCTGACGGAGCCGATGGAGCTCTTCCGGAGTCCGGGAGGACTGGATCTCCACATCAAAGAAAAGATAGTGCCAGATTAATTTGACCTCCCGGATATCCTTCCATCTCCCCTCCACTCCCATTTGATAGAAGGCCAGTTGCCGGTCCGAATCCACCTCCCCCTTCGGGGGAAGACGTCCCGAGGTTTTATAATCATGTATCTCAAGGACAGAATGATCCGAGAGGGTCAGGCGGTCGATCACCCCCCGGATCCAGTAGCCCTCTTCCAGGAGGAAATAGATGTTTTCCTCAAGGCCTAATGTTTTTCCCTGATCAAATGGATAATAGCGGTGGTAGTAATCCTGAACGCATCTTTCTCCGAGACGCCGATAATCCTCGGCGCTATAATCCTTCCGGATGATCTGAACGGTCTCACTCCAGTTCTTCTCCCAGGACTGGTGGTAATAGGCGATGAGCTCTTCGAGTGTAGGGAGTTTGGTTACTTTGAGATCCCGGTAGAGTTTCTCCAGGGCGTCGTGCACCCTCGACCCCATGAAGGCTTCAATCCCCTCCGTCTCTACCTTGATCCTTTCAATATAGGCAAATTTATATTGTTGAGGACAAGTCTCATAAGTTGAAAGTTGAGAATGGGAATAGGTTGGCAAAGGCCGCCTCCTGCTTTCACGCCCAGGGTTAATGAAATATTTTTAACAAGAAATCTCCCCTCTGTCAAAAAACATTTCTTCTTGAAAGAGGTGACTGAAGTGTGATACGAAGGGAATGGAATGACCTCAGGGGTGGAACTCAAGAGCTTGGAGAAGAGGATCACCCGGTGCCGAAAATGCCCGAGATTGAAGATCTACCTCCGGGAACTTTCAAAACATAAACCCAAAAGGTTCAGGGACTGGGATTACTGGTCCAGACCCCTTCCCGGCTTCGGTGACCCGAAGGCCCGGGTTCTCATTATTGGTCTTGCACCCGCGGCCCAGGGCGGAAATAGAACAGGCCGAATGTTTACCGGAGACCGCAGCGGAGAATGGCTTTTCAGGGCCCTTCACCAGTTCGGCTTTGCGAATCAACCCTCTTCGTCCCGGAGAGAGGATGGGCTCAGGCTGAAAGATTGCTATATCACCGCAACCATCCGGTGTGCTCCTCCTGAGAACAAACCCCTCCCCGTTGAGATTGAAAATTGCAGGCCTTACTTGCTCAAAGAGCTCGACCTTTTAAAAAATGTCGAGGTCATCGTCCCTTTGGGGCAGATCGCCTTTGTGCAGACCTTAAAGTCTTTGAGATTAAAAGGATACGAGGTTCCTTCTCTTTCCTTTGGCCATGGTAAGGTTTATTTAATCTCTCCTCTGGGGAACGGTTTTGAACCGTTCCCCAGAGGCCTCCGGACTCTTAATTTAATTACCACATACCACCCGAGTCAGCAGAACACCCTGACCGGAAAACTGACCCGACCGATGTTCCATGGAATTTTCAGGTTGGTCCGGGATAAATTGAAAGGTTCAGGTTTGGAGCAGAGGGAAAAATGATGCCCGTTCATGTCCCGATTGAGGATTGGATCGATCTTCACACCTTCTCGCCTAAAGAGATCTCTTCTCTCCTGGAGGATTACCTCGAAGAATGTCAAAAGAAGGGATTTAAAGAGGTCCGCATCATCCATGGAAAAGGGAGAGGGGTTCAGCGAAACATCGTCCACGCCTTTCTTAAAAAGAGCCCGCTGGTTGAATCTTTCAGGATAGCTCCCCCTGAGGGAGGGGGTTGGGGTGCGACCCTCGTCTATTTAAAAATTGTTTCGCCACCCTCTCCTCCCATCCCATCGGAGTAA